>JBJXFS010000371.1:0-28181 GCA_046155625.1 Verrucomicrobiales bacterium
CCAAAACGTGCCCGTAACCGGCCAGCCCGCGGCCACTGCCGAAAAACCCGACCCCCAAGCCAAACGCCTCGCCTCCCAGTTGGAAGCCATCTTGGGCGGCGGTCGCTGACGCCACCACCCGACCTCCAAAGCTCCTCAACTTCCACCACTCGTCACCCCGCTTTTATCCGCTTCATCCAGATTTCCGATCGCTCATGGCTCACTCGACCATTTACGCCGGCTTAGAGGTAGGCACTTCAAAAATCTGCCTCGTGGTGGGGGAAGCGCGCTCGGATGGCGCCATCAAAATCCTCGGCGTCGGCCAGGCGCCGTCGCGCGGAGTCCGCAAGGGGGAAATCGTCGATTTCGAAACCGCCAAGACCTGTCTGCATGACGCGTTGGTGCGCGCCGAGCAGCGCAGTGATGTCATGATCAAGAACGTCATCCTTTCCGTCACCGGCCCGCATATCGAATCGCTCAACAACCGCGGCCGCCTCAGCATCCCGGAAGACCAGAACGAAATCACAGAGGACGACCTCGCTGAAATCAAAGAGATTGCCCGCGATGTGGCCATCCCGGAACAAAACGTCTTCCTCCACAGCATGGTCCGCCATTACATCATCGATGGGCAGGACAAGGTCATCCATCCGGTCGGCCTGCTCGGCCGCAAGCTCGAAGCGGATTACCACATCATCCACGGCATCCGCAGCCGCATCCAGAACACGATTCGTTGCGTCCAGGAGATCCCCCTCGAGGTTGAACAAGTCGTCTTCGCCCCCGTGGCCGCCGCCATGATCGTGCTCAACCGGCAGGCCAAGGAGCAGGGCGCTCTGCTCATCGACATCGGCGGCGGAACCACGGACTATGTCCTCTACGCCGACGGGGCCATCGCCCAAAGTGGCAGCCTGGGGCTGGGGGGTGACCACTTGACCAACGATTTGGCGCTGGTGCTCAAAGTCCCGCTTTCGCGCGCGGAAAAACTGAAACTCGAAGAAGGCAGTTGCTCACTTGAGCCGTCCGCCCTGGAGGGCCGGGTCATGCTCGAGGGAGATGCGCATTTTGTCGGCCGCAGTGTCGAACGCGAACTGATCAATGAAGTCCTGGCGAGCCGCTTGACCGAGATTTTCGGGCTCGTCCGTCGCCGCCTGGAGAAAGGGGAAGGGCTGGGGCGCTGTGCCGCCGGCGTCTTCCTGACCGGAGGCACCAGTCTTTTGCCTGGGGTGGCCGCACTGGCCGAGGAAGTCCTCGGACTGCCGGTCCATCGTCCCACCACCGCACCCATCAGTGGCCTCACCGCCACCTTCGAGAACCCACAATATGCCACACCCATCGGTCTCATCCGCTACGCGCAGATCCTCGAGAATGAGCGGCCGCGCCGCTCGCCGCTTTCCCGTATCGCCGGAAGCGTCACCACATTTTTCTCTGGAGTTAAGCTCTGGTGAGGGTTCTTCTGTCCCTTCCACCCCGCCGCCATCCCCACCCGTCGAGCCCATGATCGAAATTGACCTCGCCAGCCAGCAACCCGACGCCGACCGTCCCGCCATCCCCGTGACCGTGATTGGTTTGGGCGGCGCCGGCACCAATATCCTCGATACCGTCGCCCTGGAGGGCCTGCCCGGAGCGCAACTCGTCGCCCTCAACACCGACGCCCGCGCCCTGCAAAGTTCCATGCTCGGAGTCAAACTCCAGCTGGGCCAGGAATTGACCCGCGGCTTGGGCGCCGGTGGCGACCCGGACTTGGGCGCGGAGGCCGTGCGGGCCAGCGAAGCCGATATCCGCGAGGAAATCGCCGGCCAAAAAATGGTCTTCCTCTGCACGGGATTGGGGGGCGGCACTGGGTCGGGCGCCGCTCCACTGGTCGCCCGCCTCGCGCGCGAGGAAGGGGCTTTCGTGGTGGTTTTTGCCGTCATGCCCTTCGCGTTCGAAGGGAAGCGGCGGCTGCGGCAAGCCGAGGAAGCGTTGGCCGCGCTGCGCGCCGAAGCCGATGCCCTGATCACATTCGACAACGACCGCCTGGGTGAGGTGGTCTTGCCGAAAAAGGGAATCCACGAGGCCTTCGCCGCCGCCGACAAAATCGTCAGCCAGAGCATCCGGGCCATCATCAACCTGGTGAGCTCCCCCGGTCTGATCCGCATCGGCATCGATGAATTGATCGCCGCCGTCGGTCGAGGCGACACCCGCTGCCTGTTTGGCTACGGCGCCGGCCGTGGGGAAAATCGGGTGAGTGAGGCGCTGGCCGGCGCGCTCAAGAGCCCGCTGCTCCACAAAGGCCAGTTGCGCGAGCGCGGTCGCTCCGTGCTTGTCCACGTCTGCGGTGGCCCGCAAATGACCTTCGCCGAGGTCCAGGACCTCATGCGCGAACTGAACGACGGCCACCTCCACGAGGAAGCCCGCATTCTCTTCGGAACCGGAGTGGATGCCGCCATGGGCGATCAATTGAGCCTCACGCTCTTGACATCACTTTCTCCGGAAGAAGTCCATCCGGAAAAAGCCGCCGCCGCTCCCCCAGTCAACGCCGAAGCCCCCGACAAATCCGAATCCCCCCGCCCCGCGACACGGGCGCCAGCTGCCCCCGCGCCCACGCCGGCGCCGGTTGCGGAAGTCACGCCACCACCGCTTGTTTCGGAACGGATCGTGCGCGCGCCTGAGGAGCCCGCGCCTGAGGAAGAAGAGGTCACCGTCGAGCCTGAAGACACGGCCGACCCGCCAGTCATGGCGCGGGAAGCCGTGGTCGAACCGACGGCCACGGCTGCGGTCATGGAAGAAGCGGCGCCGGCCGCACTTGAGGAAGGCGACGAGGATGTATCGCCGAAGGCCCGGGCACGCCAGGAGCTAGAGGCTGACGAAGCTGACGAGGCTGAAGCGCCTGAAGCGCCTGAAGCGCCTGATGGCATCGAAGCCCCCACCGCTCCGGTGGAGGAGTGGGTTCCCAGCCATGTGCGCCAGGGAATCACCGCGCGCATGGCGGCGGAAGCCCAAGCAGGAGGAGCGGTCACTCCGCCACCGCCGGCATCCCGGTCATTTCACTTGCGCGATTTAGCCCACGAGAAAGCCACCCCCGCGCCATCGTCGGAACCCGCCCGCCCCGCGTCCCCCACCCCGCGCGTCCACCCGTTCAAGAGTTGGCAGCGCGAGGAGGAACGCCGCGATCCGAATGCCCCCATTGAGTACGAAAACGTCGGATCAGTTTCCGAATTCGAACCGGCCGCCCCGACGCCCCCGCCGTCAGATCTGTCCGGCACGCTCGCCCGCACCCCAAAATCCGCCAGCCGCCTGGGGTTCCTGGCGTTTGGGCGTGGGTCGCGCGAGGCCGCCGCTCCCCCTTCGGCGGACTCAACCAAATCCCACGCCGAGCAGGAAACCTTTGACCGCACCTTGCGGCCCCTTCCTTCAACCCGCGGCCGGTTTGAGAAAGCGGAACCGACCATCGAGGAAGGCGAGGATCTCGATGTGCCGACCTTCATGCGCCGAAAACACTGAGCCCTGATGGCCGAATTGGATGTCCGCTACGTGGCGCGCCTCGCGCGCCTCGACCTCACCGACGACGAGGCCGCTCATTTCCAGGCGCAACTTACGGGCGTCCTCGGATATATGGCCGCGCTGGACCGCCTCGACGTTACCGACCTCGAGCCAACCGTTCACGCCGAGGAACTCCACAATGTCACCAGGCCCGATGCCGCCAGGCCCGGCCTCAGCGTCGACCAAGCCTTGTCCAATGCGCCGGCGGCCCGTGACGGCGTCTTCCTCACTCCCCGCGTCGTCGAATGAACCGAGACCTCGCCCAACTGGCTGAGTCCACGGTGACCGAGTTGCGGCGACGCCTCGCGGCCCGTGAGGTTTCGCCGCGTGAGGCGGTCTTGGCCGTGGCCGCCGCCGCCGAGGAAAAAGACCGTTCGCTCGGCGGCTACCTGAATCTTGATGCCGCCCAGATCGAGACCGCGCTGGCCATGGCGGACCAAGTCGATGTCGACCTGCCTTTGGGCGGCGTCCCCATTGCCATCAAGGATGCCATCGCGGTGGCGGGCGACCGATGCACTTGCGCTTCGCGCATGCTCGAGGGCTACGTCTCACCGTTCGACGCCACCGCCATCGCCCGCCTCCGCGCCGCGGGTGCCATCCCGCTCGGCCGCACCAACATGGATGAGTTCGCCATGGGGTCGACCACGGAAAACAGCGGATGGTTTCCGTCCCGCAACCCGCGCGATCCCGAGCGCACGCCCGGCGGATCGTCCGGTGGCTCGGCCACCGTCGTCGCCGCCCACACCGCCATCGCCGCTCTCGGCAGCGACACCGGCGGCAGCATCCGCCAGCCGGCCAGCTTCACCGGCATCGTCGGACTGAAACCGACCTACGGCCGCGTCTCGCGCCACGGCCTCGTCGCCTTCGCCTCGTCGCTCGAAGGCATCGGCCCCATGACCAAATCAGTCGCCGACGCCGCGTCGCTCCTCCAGGCCATGGCTGGTCACGACCCGCTCGACAGCACCAGCCTCGACGCCCCCGTACCCGACTACCTTTCCGGTCTGGACGAGGGCGTGCGCGGCCTGAAAGTCGGCCTGCCCAAGGAATACTTCATCGATGGCATCGACCCCGGCGTGCGCACCGCCGTTGAAGCCGCCGTTCACCGACTGGCCGCGGCCGGGGCGGAGATCGTCGAAATCTCGCTGCCGCACACCGAATTCGCCATCGCCGTGTATTACATCGTGGCCACCGCCGAGGCGTCGTCCAACCTCGCCCGCTTCGACGGCGTCCGCTATGGCCACCGCACCCCGCAGCCCGCCGACCTCAACGACCTTTACGCCCGCTCCCGTGCCCAGGGGTTTGGCGCCGAGGTCAAACGCCGCATCATCCTCGGCACCTACGTGCTCAGCAGCGGGTACTACGAGGCCTTTTACGTCAAAGCCCAAAAAGTGCGCACCCTCATCCGCCAAGACTTCGCCAAGGCGTTCACCCAAGTCGACCTCATCGCCTCCCCCGTCACCCCCACCACCGCGTGGAAACTCGGCGCCTTCGCCGATAATCCGCTCCAAACATACCTCGCCGACATCTTCACCATCGCCGCCAACCTCGCCGGCCTCTGCGGCATCAGCATCCCCTGCGGCCTCAGTCACGGCCTCCCCGTCGGCTTCCAACTCATGGCCCCCGCCCTCGCCGAACCCACCCTCCTCCGCGCCGCCCGCTCCGTCGAGGCCCAGACCGCGGAGCCCGGCGCCTCGTCGGTCCTCCTTTCCTCGTTTACGCCTTCACTTTTCGGAGCGCCGAGTCGGCACTCCTCGCTTGAACCACAATGATCCGCTCTTCTCAGCGGCGCATGATATCGCTCCGCCCCTCCCCCAGATGGGCTCTGTATTGAAAGAGTCATTTGGCTGAATAGCGCATTGACCAGTTCCCCGTGAAAGATTTCCCCTTTGCATTTCGGTGATCGGTCGCCATGGTTCCCCCCTTTCCGGCATCCGCGAGTGCGGCAGGCGCCGGATTTTGTACAACCAACCCAAATCCGGTCGCGCGGATCGGCCTGCTGATGGCTGAGCGGCATTCGGTTCGAATCGATACGATGCCCGTGCGGGCGACGGATACCATACCCACATGTCTACAGAAGTCCTCAAAGAACTCGTCGAAGCCGGTGTCCATTTTGGCCACCAGAGCAAGAAATGGAATCCGAAGATGAAGCCTTTTCTTCTCGACAAGAAGAACAACATCCACATCATCAACCTGGAAGAGACGGTCAAGCAGATCGACGAGGCGTCCGCCTTTCTGGGTAAATTGGCGCGCGACGGCAAGCGCATTCTCTTCGTCGGCTGCAAGCGGCAGGCGCAGGACGCGGTGCGCGAAGCGGCGGAGGCGACCAAGCAATTTTACGTCAACCACCGGTGGCTGGGCGGCACACTGACGAATCTGGAGACCGTGCGCAAATCGGTCAAGCGGCTCGATTACCTCGAAAACATCGAGAAGCACGCGGATTTCAAAAAGATGTCGAAATCCGAGCTGGCCGCGCTGGGCCGCGAGCGGACGAAGCTGCAGCGGAACCTCTCTGGCATTCGGGGCTTGGATCGCAAGCCCGACGCCATGGTCATCGTGGATACGGCGCGTGAAGTGATTGCGGTGGCGGAGGCGCAGCGATTGAGCGTGCCGATCGTCGGGTTTGTCGACTCGAATGCCGATCCGGACAAGGTCGATTTCCCGATCGCCGCCAACGACGACGCCATCCGGTCGATCCGCATCATCCTGCAAAAGCTCGTCGACGCCATCATCTCGGCGAAGTAGTCGACAGGTGGGCCGACGGGAATCCGCGGGGCCGGTCGCGCCGGCCCGCCGTGAGTACCGGAGGCCATCGATGGCCATGACGCCGCGCGTGGCCGACTCCCATTGAATCAGCTTCATTCCCAAACCAATCTTTACTACTCCATGAGCGAAATCTCCGCCAAACTCGTTTCCGAACTCCGTGAAAAAACCGGACTCGGCATGATGGACTGCAAGAAAGCCCTTGTCGAAAGCAAGGGCGACATCGAAGCCGCCATCACCGCGCTGCGCAAAAAGGGAGAACTCAAGGCCGGCGCGAAAGCGGACCGGGCGACCAAGGAAGGCGTGATCGCCAGTTACATTCACATGCAGGGCAAGGTGGGAGTGCTCATCGAGGTGAACTGCGAAACCGACTTCGTGGCCAAAAACGAAGCCTTCCGCGAGTTCGTGAAGGACGTGACCCTGCACATCGCCGCCGCCAACCCCAAGGTGGTCAACCGCGATCAGGTCGACGCCAAATTGATCGAACAGGAGCGCGAGATCGCGGCAGCCCAAATCAAGGACAAGCCAGCCGCCGTGGTCGAAAAGATCGTTCAGGGCAAGGTGGACAAGTTCCTGAGCAGCATTGCCCTGATGGAGCAGGGATTCATCAAGGATCCGGAGACCACGATCGAGCAGCTGCTCAAGCAGCAGATCGCCAAACTGGGCGAAAACATCCAGATCCGTCGCTTCGTCCGTTACGCCGTCGGCCAAGAACTATAGACGCGGAGTATGGGATGCCGCTTCGGTCCGCGAGCGACCGGAGCACGCCAGACCGCCACGCGTCCGTGATTGGCCGTGGTGAGCCATTGAGCCCGTGGCCGCCGGATGGGGTTTTTGTCTCATTCATCGACTCCCGCGATAAGAGTTGCCCCGCTAAGGGGGGGCGCCGAGGGTTGAGTTCAGCCTAGCGATGCAACAGGTCAAAGATACGCAACGTGCCACGGTGCGCCTCGGATATGACGGGCGGGTGCACAAAACATTCCGGGGGCCGGACGCGGAAAAACGATTCGCCACCGAGGTGCGTGTCCTGCGGCACTTGGAAGCGCGGGAGTGCCCGTTCGTCCCGCGGTTGCTCGAAGCGGATCCCACCGCCCTGAAAATCATCACCACCAACGCCGGTCAACGGGTGACCCAACTCAGCGAGGCCAAACTCAAAGCGTTGTTCGCCGAACTCGAGGCGTACGGCGTGCGCCACGACGACCCGTACATGCGCAACGTGACCTACCGCGCCAGCGACGGCAGATTTTGCCTGATTGATTTTGAATTGGCCACCATTCTCGATGACGATGCCGCGAATGTCTCCGCCAGCGGCCAACCCGAGGCTTGATCCCCCATCCGCTGGCGCCCTGCGCTGGTCGGCCCAAACCCACGTCGGCCGCGTCCGCGCCAACAATGAAGATGCCTTCCTGGCGCTCACCTTCGACGCCGAGGGCGTCCGCCGGCTCGGGAAAATCGGCGAGGGATCGCTCAGCATAGGCGACTTCCTCTTCGCCGTCAGCGATGGCATGGGCGGGGCCAAGTCGGGTGAATTCGCCAGCCGCATCGCCGTCGACCAGATCACCCGCCTGCTTCCGCCGAGTTTCCGTCAGGATGCGACCGGACTGGCCACGAGCTTCAGCGACATCCTGACCGAGGTCTTTTCCCGCACCCACGCCGCCGTCAGCCGCCTGGGTGACAGCTATGACGAATGCCGCGGCATGGGCGCCACCCTCACCCTGGCGTGGATCAAACCGGGATGGCTGTACTTCGGCCACATCGGCGACTCGCGCCTCTACTACCGCCCCGGCTCCGGTGGTGGACTGCGGCAGTTGTCCCATGACGACACCCATGTTGGCTGGCTCCGTCGCCAGGGAAAAATCAACGAACGCGAGGAACGCCTCCACCCGCGCCGCAATCTGCTCAGCAAAGCGCTCGGCGCCGGTCATCAATTCATCGAACCCCAGCTCGGCGCTGTGCGCTACGATCCCGGCGACCGCTTTCTGCTTTGCACCGATGGATTGATCGATGGGTTTTGGCATCACGCTCTGAGTGACCGCCTCGCCGCCCCCGATCTGAATGCCCAATCGCTGGTCGAGGAATCGGTCGCCGAATCCGGCCGCGACAATACCACCGCTGTCATCATCGATGTGTGCCTGGAAACGTCATGACTCAGCGCGACGGCTTACCCTGTCGATTCCACCTTTTTCTGGCGGTACTCCCGCCAAGCGGCTTTCGCGCGAAGGCATTAGAGCAAAGCGGCCCCGGTTGCGGCGGTTCCCACGGGATTGGAGGAAAAAGCCCCCAACAGTTTCCCGATCAGGCGCAGCGGCAAACTGAGCGCCTTCGCGGCCATGGCGCAGGACGAGGTCAAACAGAGAGCACTGACAAGCAGCGTGACAAGGGCGCACCGGCCGAGCGAGGACAATTTCATACTTAGGGACTTACTGACCCTCGGATTTGGGCTCCTCGGGTTTCGCTGGACCGGGCTCGCCGGATTTGTGATCGCCCTGAGCTTCTCCGCCGTGACCCCCGTGATGAGTGAAGGCGCGGGTTTCCGAATACGATTGTTTTTCGCAGGCGCCGCCGAGACAGGCAACCGCGAGGGCAATGGCAAGATGAGTGACTTTCATGCGGGAATCGATGGCCTCCGGCCAAACCCCAGTAACGTCCGCGCGCGCCCGATTGCAACGAGCAGTTTTTACCCTAAGAACCGGGATGGGAACCACGAAAAACACGAAACACACGAAAAGCCGAAGCGTTGCCCAACGATTCCCGTCCACCTTATGGATGAGGATGTCGCTTGTCCTAACATAATGATTTCTCGTGTGTTCCGTGATTTTCGTGGTTGTTCCATCGTTCCTTTTAGGTTTACCGGCGCAGGTGGCCGAGCAGGGCTTCGGCGCAGGCCCGGGCGAAGGCTGGATCGTTGATCGGGCAGTCGAGTTCACGCAGCGGAATGCGTGGCGAGAGTCGTGACCGGATGGCCTCAAAAAGCGCCGCATCCGCATCCGGATCATAAAACGGGCCGCCAGCCGCGCTCATCACGCTCACTCCGCCCCGCGGAATCAAAACGGTCACCGGTCCTGTGTAGGCATTGACCTTTTCCGCCAGAATGCGCCCCAATTCCGCGCACTCCGCGGGCGTCGTTCGCATCAGGGTGACTTGAGGATTATGGTGGTAAAACGTCCGCCCGGCAAATCGCTCAGGCACACACGACGGCTCGCCAAAATTCACCATGTCCAAGCACCCGGGAGCCACGACCGCCGGCACTCCGGCTCGACCGGCCGCCTCGAGGCGCGTCGGCCCCGCTCCCAGGATGCCGCCGACCCATTCGTCCGCCCACTCGGTGGTGGTGACATCCAGCACCCCGGCCACCAATCCACTGCCGATCATGGCCTCCATCGTGCGGCCGCCCGTGCCGGTGGCGTGAAACACCAGAACTTCCATCCCTTCGGCCTCCAGGATCACCTTGGCGGCTGTGACGCAGGCCGTGGTGTTCCCGAACATGCTGGCGACCACCAGCGGGCGCGCGCCCTCCACCGTCACCTCAGTCTCCACCATCCCGCAGATCGCCCCCGCCGCCCGCGAAAATAACAGCCGCGAAATCCGGTTCAAGCCGGCCACATCCACGATGGACGGAAACATCACAATGTCCGTGGTCCCGACATACGGCGCCGTGTTTCCACTCGCCAGCGTGCTCACCATCACCTTGGGAAACCCGATCGGCAACGCCCGCATAGCCGCCGTGCCAATGGCCGTGCCCCCGCCACCCCCCAGCGAAATCACCCCGTCGATCCGCCCGTCGCGCACCAAGCCCGCCAGGAACACCGGGGCCGCCGCCGCCATGGCCGCCACAGATTCACCCCGATCCTGACGGTTCTTCACCTTGGAGAAATCCAGCACCGCCTCCCGCGGCACGTCCGGTGTGACAACCGGGGGATCCAATGTCCCCACATCAATCTTCAACGGCACATGCCCGCGCGCGGCAATTTGCCGCGCCACGAACTCCAGTTCGTGCCCCTTGCTGTCATACGTCCCCAAAACGGCAATCGTGGCCATAAGCCATTCACGCTGGACGGTGCTTCATCGATTGCAACCAGCGGTCTGACCGGCTTGAAACCGGCCCGGGGAGTTTGTATCGATTTGCGCCAAGTGCCGTGCCACGCGCGGATGTTTTTTTAGCATCGGCAGCGTTGTCAGCTATCGCCGAAGAACCATAAAATGATACAAACACCAAGGGCCTGGATCGCTCCAGGCCCCGGCTGCTAAGCGACACGGCGAGGACAATCTCAGTGTTCGTACCCCTGTTCGCCGTGCTCGACGAGATCCAGGCCGGACGTTTCCGTTTCCGGATCCGGACGGAGACCGACGATTGCCTTGACCACGAAGGCGATGACCGCGGTGGCGACCACGCTCCAGACGATGGTCAGAAGGACCGCTTTAATTTGTTCCATCACCAGTCCTTCCTTCAGGCTTGCCACCGCCGAATTCACCTTCTCATCGGCGAAGATGCCGGTGAGGATGGCGCCCAGCGTGCCGCCCACGCCGTGGATGCCAAAGGTGTCGAGTGCATCGTCATATCCCACCGCTTTCTTCAGGTAGGCGCAGGCGGCGAATGGGATGATGCCGGCCAGGACGCCCATGATCACCGAGGAAGTCACGGTGACGAAGCCCGCCCCCGGGGTGATCACAACCAGGCCGGCCACGATACCCGAGCAGAATCCGAGCACGCTCGGCTTGCCGCGAGTGACCCATTCGGCGAGCGCCCAGACGAACCCGGCGGTGGCGGCGGCCAGCGTGGTGGTGGCGAAGGCGTTGGCGGCGATGGATTCGGCGCCGAGCGCGGATCCGGCGTTGAACCCGTACCAGCCGACCCAGAGCATGCCGGTGCCGATCGCGCACACCACCATGCTGTGCGGCGCCATCTGCTCCCGGCCGTACCCAATCCGCTTCCCAAGTATCAAACAGAGCACCAGCGCGCTCCATCCCGAGGTCATGTGCACCACCGTGCCGCCCGCAAAGTCGATCGCCCTGATCCCAGCGTCCGCATTCAACGGGCCGCACATGAAGCCGACGGTCGACCAGACCATGTGGGCAAAGGGGAAGTACACCGCAAACATCCAGAGCGCGGTGAAGAGGAGCACGGAGATGAACTTCATGCGCTCGGCAATGGCGCCCACAATGAGGGCCGGCGTGATGATCGCGAACGAAAGTTGGAACATCGCCCACATCGTGTCGGAGATCCACCAGTAGCCCGCTCCGGTCGCGGCAGGCTCGACCCCCTTCAGCATCGCGTTGCTCAAATCGCCAATGAACGGACTGGTCGCCGAGGCTCCAAAACTCAGACTGTACCCGACCGCCCACCACAGGATGCTCACCAACCCCGCAATGCCCATGCATTGAGCCACCACCGAGAGCACGTTCTTCCGACGCACCAAACCGCCGTAAAACAAGGCCAATCCGGGCAATGTCATAAAAATCACCAGCGCCGTGCTGGTCATCTGCCAGGCGCTGTGACCGGGGCCCGGCCCCTTGATGTTGGACTTCCACGCGATGTCCCCGTCCTTGCCAGCCTCCAAGTTTTTAAAATACTGCTCGATGTCAAATACGCGCTGTTCCAGGGTCGGAGCTGGCAGTTCGGCCGGGGCGGCCGCCTCCGCGGGAGCCGGCTCCGCCGCCTCCTGAGCCAGGGCAGAGCCGGTCAATCCGGCCGTCGCCAGCACGAGGGCAGCGGGCAGACCCAGCAGCCAGGTTTTCATTCGGGTCAATGTCGTCATGGTGTTCGGGTTGGTTGGATGGAGCCGCATTCGACCGGGGAGGACGGTCTCAGGGCACGGGTTCATGGAAGCATCCCCGGGGATAGCAGCCGCCGTGCCAACTTTGCCACTCAGACCGTCCCGCGGCAAAATGACCCACCCACGTCGCCTGGAAACGCACGGACTTTTCCGGCCCTTCTCCCATCTCGCCCGACGAAAAGTCGCCAGAGACCTCGCCCTCCCCGCGTCTACCCCACCACTGAAGGACAGGGCGTTTTCAGCTGTTGAAGCAGTGGCTTGATCTTAAACGACAAATCAACATCGCGAAAACCTAAGGGAGCCGAAGGCTTTCGGCTGGTAGACTCCCAGCACTTCAGGGCGGAACGCCCTCTCTGCGAAGAGGTTGCCGCCGATTTCCCTTGGCAACTAGGGTTTGAGGGCTTCGGCAATGGCCGTGATGTTGTGACGAAACATGCCTTCGAACGTGCTGCCTTTCCCGGCGGCCGTGCCGTCGGCGATGAGCGGCTTGCCTGTTTCCGCTCCGGTTTCGCGAACGATTTCCCCAATGATTTTCGGATTGGCCTGGTCCTCCGGAAAGACGGCGCGGATTCGGTGCGATCGGATGGTCTTGATGGCTTCCGCGATGTACACGGGCGAATAATCCTCCTCTCGTGACAGGCCGAGAAGCGGGATGAATTTCAAGCCGTATTCCTTGCAGAGATACCCGAAAGCGGCGTGGGCCGTGACCAACTTTCGCTCGCCCCGTGGAACGGGAGCCAACTGCTGTTGCGCCCAGGCTTTGAGCCCCAGCATCTTCTTCGCCGTGGCCGCGCCTCCGGCCTTGTAGGCGGCGGCCTGGGCCGGGTCGAGCGCGGCCAGTTCGTCGGCCACGATGCGGGCAGCGCGGGCCATGTTTTCCGCGCTGTGCCACCAGTGGGGGTCGATACCGCCCTTGGCGTGGGTCGGGCAGCACAGGAAGACTTCGTTGCCGGATTCTATTTTCAGTGATGGAATCGTCCGCCCCACTTCGATGATCTTGACGCCCGATCCCAGCGAATCGGCCAGCTTGTCGAGGTAGGATTCCAAATGTTTGCCTGAGGCAAAAACCGCCTTAGCGCCTCGCAGTTCCCGGAGATCGCTCGCCGTAGGCTCGAAATGGTGGGCGTCGCCCCCGGGTTTCAGTAGGTCGACCACGGTGACATGCGAGCCGCCGACTTGGCGAAGCAGATCCCCGATCAGAGGATGGGTGGCCGCCACTTTCACGGCGGCCATGGCGGAAAATCCCGGCATCGCCACGGCGGTGGCGAGAAGAATAAGAAATCGTCGATTCATAATTGTTTCAGCATCCGGATTGGGCGTGAGCCACGCCGGTTTTTGCGGTCGGGGCGCGCGGACGGTGGGCACGGCTTCCACATCATCTTACTTCGGCTCGCCCCCAATTAAATCCAAATCCGATCCAGACCGAATCCTCCTCGCCATGGCCATCGATCCGATCGTGATTGTATTGGCCGCGCAGGTAGACTGTTCGCAGCTCGTTCGCGTACCATGTCAGCCCAGGACTGATTCGCCGACGCCCGGGCAATCCGGCTTCATCCAAGTCGGCCACCCAATCAAACCGCAGCGCTGCTTCCAGAATCCCGGCTCCCACAGGATGGCCATAGCTGAGACTGGTGTACCAACCCCAGTCGTCAAGTGACTGACGGCTCTCAGCCTCCGATTCGTGTTCATCCTCGTGCTCTCCATGAGGATCAGGCGCTCCCTCATGCTCGTCTCCATGCCCGTGGTCCCCTTCACTCACCGCGTCAAAATCGCGAATCATCACTTCGGTGCGCCATCGGAAATATGCGCCACCCGGTTCCAGTCCGTTCCGTCGCCATTCATACTGAAAATGCGCCCCGTACACTTGGGTTGTCTCTGACCCCACGTTGTTGCCCCAGGCGCCGGAAAGCCCACCGCGAAATTGGTGAAAGTCATTCAAGTTCCAGGCATTCGTCCAGTTCGCGACCGTCAGCACGTCGTCAAAATACGCCCCTTCCGATTCGAAAAGCGCCTCGTCATGGTCGTCATGCCCTTCCTCGTCGTGCTCCTCCCGCGGCGGCCGGCCCACGGAGACGCTGACCACACTCGTCCACGGCGTCGGCAGATTCCAGGTCAGCTCGCCCCCGATCGAGTACTGCCCGTCGTCGCCCAGAAACCGACCGTTGACCAAGTAGTTGTCCATCCAGTTCCAAGCATGCAGGTGGGTCGCATTGTGCAGCCCAAACCGGTTCAAATACCGACCGCCCCGCACTTCGAATCCACCCGGCAGGTTCTTCACTTTCCCAAACCACTCCTCGAACTCGTCCCCATAATCATTCGGATCCTCGTTCTCCCAGTATCCGTGATACGTCGCGAAGGCTTCAAAAGACTCGCCCACCCGTGCCGATAGCCCGACTTCAAACCCCTGGATGGTCCACCCGTCCGCCACCGGATCGTGATGCCCCGCCCCCAACTCGTGCCCCAGATCTGAACTCGAACTCCCATACACCGCCTGAAAATGAAAGTGCGGAAACAATACCCCTCCCCAATTCACTCCTTCCCCAGTCCATAAATTGACCCGCTCAGCGTCCGCCCGTTCCCCTGCCCCCGCCGCTACCGGTTGGTCCACGCCCTTGCCCGATCTGGCTCGCGCTGCCCCCACGGCCCCCAGCGCCAGCCCCGTCACCAAAACCACCGAAACTCGAAATTGCTTCATCATACATGGGGATTAATGCGAATAAAATGCATTATTAAAGCAAAATTTTTGCGTTTTTACGGCTGCCCCCAGCGATTATTTTCTGCAGTGAGCGGATTGGGATTCTAAGAACTCGGATGGAAACAACAAGACTGATGAGCATTCCGCGAAGGGCAGAAGAGTCTAACCAGACTAGTTGCTGGAATTTGTACACTTTTCGTGCCGGTGTCATTGAACGACGCTCCAATCGAACGAGAGCAAGTGGCATTGCGGGTGGGACGCGACCTCCCGGGCGCGTAGGCGGTGATGGTGTGCTATCAGGGAATGGTCTCCACTTCACGAGTGATGGTCACGTGATTCACACCCGGAGAATTCCCGATGACCGCGTCTTGGCTCATCGCTTTTTCTGGCTTTGGGCACCACTTGAAAAGGCGAAAGGGGGCTTCTTTCAGCACGCTCCCACCGCTTACGAGCCCGGGAGGTCTCGTCCCACCTCCAGCCTCAATTGGCCGCTGAAACCTGTCCTCAAAGTGTGCAAGCATTTCTTATTCAAAGTGCTTGGACGATAGCTCAATACTTGCCGATGCCAAAAATCTTCCGCTCTTGGCACCACTCTTGGTGTTCCCATCCCGGTCCTTCGCTTATCGGGCGGGAATCGGGGCCTGGCGGCGGCGTTCCTCGTATTTGGGATCTCGGGGAAGGATAATCCCGGCGGTGACCATTTCATCCGCGGTCATACGGGCGGCGAAATCGTTGGTCTGGGTGAGCCATCGGTCCATTTCGGTACGCAGAGCGGTCAATCGGTCGGCGAATTCGGGAGCGTCGATGAGGTTGCGGGTTTCGAACGGATCGGCGTCGCAGTCATAAAGTTCTTCCGGTGGCTTGGTGGCGGCGAAAAACGCCGACTGCACCGGGTCGAGTTCGCCGGCGACGTGCGCCGCGCGCCAAGCCTGCATGGCGCCGCCGAGTTCCATGTAGGTAATCCGTTGAGAATAAGGAATATTCGTCTGGTAATTCCGGATATACCGGAACCGTGTGTCGCGCACACTGCGGATTCTGTCGAACGCCTCGT
The DNA here is from genome assembly GCA_046155625.1 of Verrucomicrobiales bacterium. Lineage (GTDB taxonomy): Bacteria > Verrucomicrobiota > Verrucomicrobiia > Verrucomicrobiales > V1-33 > CAJBME01. Next base: position 15,779 of record JBJXFS010000371.1, read on the forward strand.
CCATGAAGTCGCGATGGGCGTGGACGAAGCGTCGAGGATTGGGAGGGGCACTCCCATCAGCCAAGAACAAGGTTTGACCGTCCAGATCAGTTGGCACGGAGCCAGTGGCCAGAAAAAGGGCGGTGGCGGGCAGGTCGACGAATTCGGCCAGATCGTCGCGGACGGTAGCAGGAGCGATGCGGCCTGGCCATCTGACGACGAGAGGCACTCGAGTGCCAGTGTCGTGGACCCACCGCTTGAAGCGTGGCATGCCCCGTCCGTGGTCGCCAAAAAAGAAGACCACGGTGTTGTCGAACAGGCCGTGTCGTTCGATCCAGGCCAGTACATCGCCGACATCGTAATCGACGCTGGTGGCCAAGTCATAGTAGCGCGCCACCTCCTCGCGCACGATCGGGCGGTCAGGCCAGAAAGGCGGGAGCGCCATCGCCTCGGGTCGATGACGTTGGGCTGCCGTCAGCCGCTTCGTATGGGCTGCGTGTTGGTCGCCGTCGTTACGCACCCGACTTTCGTGACTTTGGGTGAAATTGACGTAGGCGAAGAATGGCTGCGGGAGCGGACCTCCCTGATGCCACGGCTCTCGGGAGCTGACGAACCCGGCTGGCTCCTTGAAGTTGAAGTCGGTCTTTCCCGGCCAGCGGACGTGGTAGCCCGAATCCTGGAGCCGCTGAGTGAAGGTGGGCGGCGGATCGACCAGGACCGAGCGCATGTGGTGGGTCCCGATGGCGATCGGGTAGCGTCCCGTGATCAGACCGCTCCGGCTTGGCGCGCAGACGGCACAATGCGTGAAGCACTTCGTGAAGCGCACACCCTCGCTGGCCAGGTGATCGATCCGTGGGGTAATCGCCTGCGTATCTCCGTAACAACCAAGCTCCGGCCCCATATCCTCTCCGACGATCCAAACGATGTTCGGCCGATCGCCACCAGACGCCCAGCGGGCTACGCAAACCACAATCCACAACCAGCGTTTCATGCGGGGTTTGTAACAAAACCACGCCTCGGACGTCCAGTGGATTGCCGCGGGTCCTTGCGAACCCAATCGTTTCAACCCAGAGCCCCGATGAAGGCGAGCTCGGTGGCTAGCGCCTCATTGACGTTGGTTTCGTAGGATCGCCTGAGGTCCTCCAGGCAGGCGATGCGGCGGAGCCATTCGTTTACTGGCAGGAGTGGGGCGGCCAGTGAGATGACGCTTTCGTACTGCGGGAAGGCGAGGCGCGGGTGGCCGGATCGGCTTCGGAGCACGTCTCCAAACCAGAGCGCGACCAAGCCGAGCACCCGGGTCCGGGCCTCCAGGTATCGGGCGTGGGCGAGGGTTTCGAAGTAGTCCTCGCGCTGTCGCAGCCAGGCGCCGGCGTCCGTCTTGCCTTCGTAGTGGGCCACTTCCTGCTTGTATTCCTCCTCGCAGGCATCCGCCAGTGCCGCCTTTTCTTCAGCCAGCCAGGCCGTGTACACGCGCACCAATCCCAGGGCTCGTGTCGGGGAGAGAGGTTTCGCGAAGTGTCCGGCCAGCGCCTCGACCAATCGCGCCTCGCGTTCGCTCAGTGCCACCGCCTCGGGCTCGGAGTCGACCAGCGTCAACCGCAGGCATCGCGAGATGACGGTCGGCAGCAGTTGCGACGGCGTGCCAGCGAGCAACAACAACAGCGAATCCGGCGGTGGTTCCTCCAGCGTCTTGAGGAAGGCGTTGGTCGCCTGGGTCGTCATGCGGTCCGCCTCTACGATCACACCAATCTTGTGCCGCCCGGCCCCCGCTCGCTGGTGAATCACGTGTTCCAGCGAACGAATTTGGTCGATTCCGATGGCGCGGCTCTTTGACTGCGCCTCCACCACATGAACCCCCTCAGCCGCCATGGCATTGAGGTTGCCGGCCGTCGATCCGTTGAGGCGTCGCGCGATCTCCGTGGCGAAAGCCACCCGTCGCCGAGTATCCAACCCGCTGATAATGTAGGCGTGCGCCAACTGACCGCGCTGACGGGCGCGGTCGAGGTACTGCAGCGCCGTGTCCGGAGAAAACGCCATCGGGTCAGAAGTCCGTATTCGGCTCCGACAGATCGAGCTTTTTGATCCAGATGTTGCGGTAGCGGACGTCGTGGCCCTCGTTCTGGAGCTTGAGTCCCTGCAACGAATCAGTGATCCCCTTGCCGCCGTCGTTGCCGCCGTCCACACCGGAATTCGGCCCGCCATGGACCTGGTCGATTGCCACGTTCGTGTGCACCTTGATCCCGTTGAAATACATCGTCACCAACGGCTTCTCGACCAACTTGCCGTCCTTGAACCGGGCGGCGCGGAACACGATGTCGTACGCGTTCCATTTCCCGGTTCCGTTGTAGGCATGGTAAGGCGCTTCGGTCTGGTTGATCACGGCGCCCATACCGTGCGACGTCCGATCACCGTCGAGCACTTGGATTTCGTAGCGATTCTGCAAATAGACACCGCTGTTGCCCCCGGGTTTGGCGACGAGGAATTCCACGTGAAGTCGCACATCGCCATAGCCTTCCTTGGTCACGATGTCCGCGGTGCCATACTTCCCGCCGTCGGCCGCGCGATCATCGGTCATGATGGCGGTACCTCCATCGATCGGATCCGGGACCACCTTCCATTTGATTGGCAACGAAGATTTGAAGCCCGGGCCCTGCCAGTAAGTCCACTTCTCGTCGAGCAGACTTTTCGTGCCATCAAGGATCAGCGTCGCACCCTCAACCGAGCGCGCTCCCACGCCGAGATCAGCGCGTTTGGTGGGTTCGGCCGCTGTGGCAGGCAACAGGATGGCAGCGGAGGCGACGAGGGCGAAAGCGAGTGATTTCATGCGAGTGGTTTACGAGTCGGGTGTGGAGAGTCGGTCATCGCCGGTTCCAGACGCGGCGGGTCGCGGCCATTAGGGGCGGCAGAATCAGGAAGATAAAGAGGCACCAATTGTGCCAGCGAAAATTCAGGTTCATGAACACACTATTCAGGGTGTGAAAGGCGATGAGAAGCAACCCGTAGGTGAACGACCACGGGCGCCCAAGCAGCGCGAGAAACGCCCCCAATTCCAGCACCAATCCCGCTCCCAGCATGGCCTGGCCCGCCGCCGGATGCCCGGTCAGCCACGACTCAAGCCCCGTCCCGGCGGCCGTATCGACATCGGCCCGACTGTAGGCCGCCTGCAGGTTCGTCTTGCGCAACTGGACCGGGAAGTTGGCTGCCGCCACGATCCAGCCGACGAATCCGGATGTCACCACCTTCGTCAGCCCGGTGACGACATAGGCGGCTACGATCGCCTGCTGCGAAGCAAAGGCGGCCCACTGGTCGCGCACACGTGGGTCATCGGCATGCTTCAAGTCGACGCGCCGATGCCGCACAAACCACCACACATGCCACAAAACCTGCGCGAGCAGAATCAATGACACCACCTGATGGTGGTGTTTCAGAGCACCGTTCGAATTGGCGTAGGTGCCCACCAGTACGGTCACCGCAAACAGGAATCCGGTCGTCAGCACAGGCAACCGACCCAGCGCGTACACCACCAGCACCGGCCACGACAACCATTTCAGGACGGGCATGGCGTCTGGCAACCAAGTCAGCGCGAAAAGCCATTGGAAAAATGGAATGCGGGTCAGCCATGACCGGTCATCCATCCGTTCCATGGCCAGGCCGGCCAGCCCCACCGGTTCAGTCAATTCGACCGCCTGGAGTCCGGACGGAATGACGTCGACCAGCACGAGCGCGAAGAGCAGGCGCATGATGACCAACTCGACGCGAGAGTGGTCCTGCGGGCGGAAAATCGGCGGTTTCATGGTGCGGTCGGCGGCGCGGCGGCGGGAAGTTGGGAAATAAGGATAGGCGCCGATTCCGTGATCGCGCCGTCCTTCATCTCGATGCGCACCTGATACAAGCTCACACCGCCCCCCTCGACCTCCTCAGCCACGCCCTCATACGAGTCGGCCAGCCACCGCAGCACTTGATCCCCTGACGGTCGCATCTGCTCCGGCGTCGCCTCGCGATTTCGAATGCCCTTGCCATTTTCGTCCTTCAACTTGTCGATCAAGTTGTCGAACCGCTTCTTCAGCGCGTTCGCTTTGAATCCACGGGTGATCGACTCGATCATCAGCGGCGTCCCGTCCGGCTTTCCAATGAACATGACGTAATCGAAGTCATCGAAATCCGAATACATGGGGTAGTGGGAGAACGGGAAGGCCTCCAGGTACTTGCGGTGTTTGTACTTTATTTCGCGATGCCCCTGGTACAGGCAAAGCGCCCCGACGATGAGGCCGAGCGTGAGTGGGGCGATCTGGCGGCCGAGGGCGGCAACGAGGTGGCGGGGTTTCGACATGTAAATTGGCGCGGCGGTCCGCAGCCGCCGTCATCATGAATCGGGGCCGCCTCGACGCAAGCCTTCGTAGGGACTTGCACCGGAGGCGAGCGCCGGGGAGACTCATCGGGCCCGCCCTCACTCGATTTCATGCTCACAGCCGATCCTTTTTTCCACCGCATCCTGCGTGTCTGGCGCGCGTTGGCCGTATTGTTCATGGCCCTTGCCGCCGCCGGGTGCCGGCGCCCGTCCCCGCCGCCCCCACCGGTCGCCACCGGCCCCACACCCGAGGAATCTGCGGCCGCCCTCAGCGAACTGACCTCGCGCGCTCCCGTGAAGTTGGCGTGGCTGGAAGGAGGACGCCTGTACTTTTTTGACAACGTGCAGCCGTCAGCGCCGCGCCTCTTGCGCGAATCAGCCACGCAGGAACGGGTAGTCTTCACGCCGGATGGAGCGGCGGTTTTGGTCACCGACGGCGGGGAAATCGTGGCCATCACGCCGACGACGGGAGAATCGCGGTCGCTGGGGGCCGGCCACGCCTTGGCCGCGGTGCGCTCGCCGGAATCCAATAGCGATTGGGTGTACGCGACCGATTCGACGGACGGCACAAACTTGTTCCGCTTCCCCCTGCACGAGCCCGAGGAACGGGAACCCGTATGGAACGACGCTGTCGTCGACCCGCGCAGCGCCCAGATCTCCCGCGATGGATTCAGGCTGACGGGCCGCTTTTTTGGACAGGATGGCGGGGTGGCTGACTTGCGCGATCGGAGCTGGATCCGCGTCTCAAGCGACCGCCCGCTCACCCTCGCTCCCGATGACTCGCATGTGGCCGCCATGCTCGACGGAACCGGTCGGCGCTTGCGGTTTTTTCATCCTTCGGGAGAACCATGGGATAGGGATTCGGATGACCTGATGCCGGCGGCGCGGTGGCAGGTCGTCGTGCCTGAAGCGCCCTGGGCCGACGTGACCGCGCGTTTCACCGACGTGCGCTGGAGCCAGCATTCCCGGTTTTTGCTCCTCACGGAATCCGGCCGCTCCGGCCCCGGTCCCGCACGCCTCGCCCTCGCCCGGATTTCTCCGACTGCCCACGAAATCGAATCACTGGCCGTCCTCGCGGCGGTGGGACCGGATGTGCGGGGCGCCGATGCCTGGGTAGGCGGCGGTGCCGGGGCTTCGCTGGCCGACTGGACACCGTCCCCGGAATCGTTCAAGCGACCGGAAACCGATGCCAATGGCGCCACCCTCCGCTGGCCGACCACCCACAAGGGCGCCAGCTTCATCTGGGACACGCGCCACGCGGTCAACCACCTCCCGGGCCGCCAGACGCCATGCCGCCTGATGCCGCGCGGCACCGCCCGATTTGGCGAATGGGGCGATCTCATCCTCGATGGCGGGACGTTTGAAGCCGACATTGACTCGGCCCGTGCCGTGGCCGCCACCGCCAGCGCCTCCAACAGTTTTGTCATGCAATTGCTGGTCACGGAATCGACCGACCGTGAAGGGCCGCTTTCCACCCGCCTTGCCGCCCTGCAACTCACCGGCGACCGCGACGCGTTTTCCCTCTCGCGCGTGGATCATGCGCTGGTCCTCCGCGCCCTGCTCGATGCCGGCGACGGCAGCCCGCCCCGAGAGCATCAAAGCACCCTTTCGCCGCTCGCCATCGCGGCCTCCCGGCCTTTCCACCTGCTCGTCGAGCTCCGCAATGGCCAAGTCACTTGGACCATCGATGGGGAGCAGGTCGGCGACCCGCAAGCCATCGGGCCCGGCTCCCTCGCCGGTTGGAAACCCGATGAAGTGACCCGCCTGATTTTCGGCGATGCCGCCATGAAATTAGCGGAGCGCCCGGATCAACGCCCGACCGTGGACAACCCGTTTCCAGATGACCATTCCACCCTGACCTCCGTCGGCTGGAGGGCGCGGCTCGAGAAAATCATGATCCTTGATCGCCCGCTCGCCATGACTGAACTTCGCGATGACCGCGCGAATGCCGCCGCCACCACCACGCGCCGGCCCGGCTCGGTGATTCGCCTTCGGGCCACGCTCTTGGAAGCCCCGGTCCTGCCCGAATCGCCGGCCAGCCGCACGCGACTCGTGCAGCAGATCTACCGAGTCGAGGAGGTGCTCGCGGGTCAGCTCAAGGTCAATCCGATCACCATCTGGCACTGGGCGACCTTGGATGGAATATCCGTCGCCTCGAGGCCGATGCAGGTCGGGGCGACTTTCGACCTCAAGATTTCCCCCCTGATTCGCCACCCTGAAACGGAATTGGAGGCAACTTGGCTCGGGTCGGAGGGGATTGTCGAACCGGGATATCTGGATGTTGCCCTGCCGCAAAAGCCGCCCACGCTGGCGCCCTCTTCCACGGCCCCAACCCATGAATCTGACCGTTGACCCTCTGCGTGCCACCGTCTTGATGATGGCGGCATATTCAGGCCTGCTCGCGACGCCGCTTGCCCTCGGCGATCCCATCACTTTCCCCCAGCGGGCAGCCGAGCGGTCGACCGAAGCCACCGCTCAGAACCGCCGGGCCGTGGCCGGCGCTGTGCCGGGATGGTTGTTCCTTGCCGCCGAATTGAAACATGTAGGCACCGGTGAGTTTTGGAACTCCCCGGAATCCACGCCGGGTGGTGATCCCGCTTCCGCCATCATCGCCTACCACGAGGCCCTGAATGCACTGGGTGTCACCCTCGTGGTCGTGCCGGTGCCGGCTAAGGCCGCGATTTATCCTGACAAACTTTCGTCCGATTTCGGTCCGGATGCGGCACCCGCGAGCGCTCCGTTCTTCGACAAACTGGCGGCGGCAGGCGTCATCGCGGTCGACCTTGAACCGGTGTTCCGGAAGGAGCGGGCGGAACAAAAAGTCTGCTGCGAACAAGACTCGCACTGGACCCCCTGGGCCTGCCGGTTGACGGCTGAATTGATCAGTGAACTCCCAGCAGTGCGCGCGCTCTTTCCCGCACGGGAAGTCATCCCCCGGGCCGGCGAAGAAATTCGCATCACCGGTGACTTGGTCGATGGCCTCGGCCGTGATGCGCCCGACAAAGAGACGCTGACCGTTTTTAAGGCCGCCGCCCAACCGGTGCCCCCTGATGAGAGCAGTCCGGTCATTCTGATTGGCGACAGCCATACGGTGGTATTCAGCGAAGCGGGCGGCACAATCCGTAACCACACGACCGGCGCTGGGTTGCGCGACCACCTCCAGTCCCAGCTCGGCCTGCCGCTCGCCGTTATCACCACCGCCGCCTCCGGTGGCGACGGCGCGCGCGGCCTGCTTGCCCGCAAGGCCGCGGGCACCCCAGGTTTTTGGAAGGATCGGAAACTGGTCATCTGGTGCTTCAGCGGGCGTGAACTGACTCAGGGGCGATGGCGAATGATTCCAGCGCAGCCGGGCCAGTAAGGTGCCACGGCCGCGGCGCCCCCTGACATGGACCTCTCGTTCGCCAATCCCGCCGGATTCTGGGCCCTGCTCGGCCTGCCAGCCGTCGTATTGATCCATTTCCTGCAGCGGCGCGCCCGCCCGCAAGTCATTACCACTTTGTTCCTGCTCGATCCGCAGCGGCAGGAAAGTGCCGGCGGGCATCGCTTTCAACGCCTGCGCACCTCGATCCCGTTTTGGTTGCAGCTGCTCATGGTGCTCGGGCTCACGTGGCTACTCGTCGAGCCGCGGTGGCTGCGCTCCCAGAGCGTGCAGCGAATCGCCGTGGTGCTCGACGACAGTGCCTCCATGCAGGCGTCTTGGGACCGAGCCACGGAGGAACTCGCTTCACGTCTGAACGCCCTGCGACCGGTGGTCGCGACCACCGAGTACACCGTGCTGACATCGGCTCCCGACGCTCCTCGATTATACCACGGTCCGGAGGTGACGCAGGCCGTTCAGGCACTCACCGGCTGGAACCCGTGGCTCGGCTCCCACGACGCGACCAATGCCCTGCGCGCGGCCCGTAGCGCGGTTGGCCAGGACGGTATCGTGATCCTGGTCACCGACCGCTCACCCACGGAACCGCTGCCCTACGCACCACGGCATCTGGCCGTCGGCGAGGTGCTGCCGAATTTCGGATGGACCGGTGCCGCTATTGAGGAATCCGACCAAACCCCTGTCATCAAGGTCATGGTGCGCAATTTTGGACCATCCCCGGCGTCCCGCCGCTGGTGGATCGAGTCGCCCGACGGTCGAAAGTCGGAATCCGCCACGATCGAGCTCGACGCCGGCCAATCGCGTCTGCTTGAATCCCCGTTCCCCGCGGATCACGACAGCCTGATCCTGGCCTTGGAGGCGGACCGTTTTACCGCGGACGACCGCCTGCCCCTGGTGCGCCCGGCGCCCAAGGTCCTCGCCGTGGCTCTGCCTTCCGGAGACAGTCCGTCGGCACGCGCGTATCGGGAGTTGTTTTCGGCGTTCCCGCACACGCGGGCGGCTGAGACACCCGCAGAGACCGTCTTGACCGTCGCCGGCTATGACCCGCTGGCCCCCGCGCTGCCATCCGCCGCCGCCTGCGTTTTCGCGTCGGATCCGCAGCCCGGCGCCTCGTACTTGACCGGCCTGATCCTGTCCGAACCGGGTCCGCTCATGGACGGTCTGAACTGGCAGGGATTGCTCATCCGCGATACGCTGCCAATCCCGCGACTCCCACAGGATCGCGTTGTCCTTTGGCAGGCCGATCGACCCCTCATCGCGGAACGTCTCAGCCCGACGGGTCATCGCCAGTTGCTCTTCAATTTTGATCTCCATACATCCAACGCCCGTAAACTGCCCGCGTTTGCCGTCGTCCTCCACCGCTTCCTTGAACAGCTGCGCGCCGATCTTGTCGCGCCGGAAGCGGTCAATATGCAGACCGGGCAAAAATTGAATATCGCTAGACGCACCGGTCCCGATGCCCCCGCCCTCCGGCTGCACATCAAACCACTGCCGGCTGCCGGTACAGCCACCACTCGTCCCGAAGTCCAACCAGCGGACGCGCCCACAACCCGGGACATCACTCAACCGACGCTCCTTCGTGCCCCGCCCCAGCCGGCTTTTTTCGAGATCACCCAGGGATCTGAATCCCACTTGCAAGCCGCCGCCCACTTCGTCGATCCGCGGGAATCAGACTTCACCACGGCTACCACCGCCGACACCCTGGCCGATCTGCAGCCTGTCCTGATCGAACAACACAGCCAGGCGGACACCCGTTGGCGGCTCTGGACACTCGCGGTGCTCGCCATCCTCGTGCTTTCCTGGTACTTCTCGCGGTCGTGAGGCTGCCTGCGTCTCCGCCGCCCCCACTCTCATGATTTTTCGCTCCCCGGAATGGCTGGCCGTCCTCCCGATCGCGCTCGTCGCCGGCTGGTGGGTCCGCCGGCTCGGTCTCTATCGACCGCTCCGACTCCTATGCCTCGTCCTGATCACGATCATCCTCATGCAGCCGCAAATCCGGCGGTTTGAGAATGGGCTTGACCTGCTGATCTTGCTCGACCGATCCGCCTCCACCGAGGATTTGGTCGACAAAGGACTGCCCGAATGGCGGCAATTGCTCGAGGCCGGCCGCCAAAGCGTCGACGATCGCACGGTTTATTTCGATTTTGCCGGCGAAATCGCCCGCCAAGGCGACACCGGCACCGCCATTCCAGACCGCAGCCGGCGCCTGACCCGCACCCGACTCGCCGTCGACCACGCTCTCAACCAGGCCAGACGATCCAAGCCGTCGCGACTGCTCGTCTTTACCGACGGCTTTGCCACCGAGCCGCTGGGCGACTTGGCCGAGAAATTGGCGGCCCAATCGATCGCGCTCGATTACCGGCTCGTGCGGCCGCCGGATGCCTCTGATTTCCGTGTGTCGCGGTTGAGCACCCCGGCGCAAGTTCAGGTGGCGGAGCCATTTCTCATTGAAGTTGAGGTCCGTGGGACGAGTGATGGCGTGGTGCCGCTGGTCGTCCGGCGGGACGGGCAGGAAATTTCGCGAGGAGACGTCACCGTGTCCGGAGGCTCGGGCAGCCGACGGTTTACCGACCGTGCTCCACTGGCCGGCGCGCGTCGTTATGAAGCCGTGATCGAACCCTCGGCACCGGACCGTCTCGGCAACAATCGATATGAATCGTGGGTCGAAGTCACCGGGGGCCCGGTCGTCCTGCTCGTAACCAAATACTTGCAGGATCCCGTGGCCGCGGCCCTGGAAAAACAAGGATTCACCGTTCAGACAGTCACGCTGCCGACTCCTCCTCAGCTCGGCCAGTTGGCCGGCGCCAAAGCCGTCATTCTCAACAATGTGCCAGCCTACGAACTGCCTAACGATTTCCTTCGCTCGCTGGACTATTTCGTCCGCGAGCAAGGTGGCAGCCTGCTCATGGCCGGCGGCCGCCAGAGCTTCGGTGCCGGAGGGTATTTTCAATCGGCGGTCGACAGTCTGCTCCCGGTCTCGATGGAACTCAAGACGGAGCACCGCAAACTCAGCGTGGCCATGGCCATCGTGATGGACCGATCGGGATCGATGAGCATGCCGGCGGGCGGAGGCGGCGCGACCAAGATGGATCTGGCCAACGAAGGCGCGGCCAACGCCATTCAATTTCTCGGCGCCCAGGATTTCCTGACGGTCTTCGCAGTCGACAGCACGGCGCACGAAATGGTGCCGCTGCAACCGGTCGGCCCAAACCGCGAGAAAATGTCGACGGCCGTGCGGCGCATTCAAAGCATGGGCGGCGGGATATTTGTCTACGAAGGATTGTCCGCCGGCTGGAAGGCGATCAGGAAAACCGAAGTCGGCCAGCGCCATGTAATCCTCTTTTCCGATGCCGCGGATTCCGAGGAGCCAGGAGATTTCGAGAACCTTCTGGAGGAAATGCGCCGCGAAGGCGCGACGGTTTCAGTGATTGCGCTTGGCACCCGCGGAGATCCGGACGCCGCGCTGCTCGAGGACATTGCCACCCGTGGAGGCGGACGCTTGTTCTTCACCGATCAACCGTCCGAGATCCCGTCCATCTTCTCCCAGGAAACCATCGCGGTCGCCCGGTCCGCCTTTATCTCCGATCCCACTCCGGCGGCTGGCGCTCCCGCATGGTTCGAACTGGCGGGCAACGCGATCGAATGGCCTGAAGCGGTCGACGGCTACAATCTCAGCTATCTGCGCGATCGCGACAGCCAGGCGTTTCTTACGAAAGACGAATATGCCGCGCCGCTGGTCGCCTTCGGCCAGCGCGGCATGGGAAGGACGGCCGCGGTCAGCTTTCCGCTCGGTGGCGAGTACTCCGAGCGCGTGCGCGCGTGGCCAAAATACGGGGACTTTCTCCAAACCCTCGCGCGCTGGATGCTCGGCGAGGAGTTGCCGCCGGGGCTCGGGTTGCGCCACCGCCTCCAGGGGACGCAGCTCACGCTCGACCTGCTGAGCGACGAAAGTTGGCAATCTCGGTTAGCCGATCGCCCCCCGCGAGTGGTGATCGCGAGCGGCCGCCAGGCCGAGAACCGTCGCGAGCTGACGTGGCGCCAACTCGCTCCAGGTCATTTTCAATCGGCGGTCGAACTGACCGAAGGCGAGTTGGTGCGTGGCGTGGTTCAGGCGGGCGCGCACGCGCTGTCGTTTGGTCCCCTCAGCGTCGGGACCGATGCGGAATGGGCCATGGACGGGACGCGGCTCGAGGAATTGCGGCGCGTGGCGGCTGCCAGCGGCGGACGCGAACTTCTCGATCTCTCCGATGCCTGGCGCCGGCCGCCGCAACGACAGTTCAGCGATGTGCGGACCTGGCTGCTGGTCGGGGCTCTGCTTGCCATGCTGGCCGACGCTTTGGTCACCCGCACCGGATGGAGATCGCCCAAGTGGGCCGTCACCCGCCGCCACCCGTCCCCCACGCCACGCGGCCACGCCGAGACCGCCCGAAGGTCCGCCCGCCAGCATCAAGACCGCCTCGCGCAATCCAACCGCCCGGAACCGTCCCCCGCTGCCCGCGAACCGTCCCCCGCTCCCCCTCCGTCTCCCCCTCCCCCCACCCCGAGCCGGCAGTCGCGCTTCGATCGGGCCAAAAAAAGATGAACCAGCCAACCCACACCGTCGCCACGACGGATTTTTGCACGGTTGTAAGGTAGTGTTTCACTGGATAGGGGTAGGGACGCCACATTGGATTGCGGCGCCCCTCCCACCGAACCGGACG
>JBJXFS010000375.1:0-13475 GCA_046155625.1 Verrucomicrobiales bacterium
GGTCCGGGGTGTGGGGGTTGGGGGTGCGCCACCCGATGCGCATGACGCTGAAGCCGGGAACGGGGAATCACTCGCCCGCGGCGGGTGACCCGGGAGTGCTGTACATCGGAGACGTCGGATGGGGCTCGGCCGAGGACATGGAAGTGGCCGACGGACCGGGAAAAAACTTTGGCTGGCCGCTCTACGAGGGATACAATCAGGTCTCCAGCTATTGGAACGTGCGGCCAGCCGGGATGAATGCCAGCGACAGGTCGATGCCGCGCTGCTCGTGGCGCAGCAATGCCTTTGTCCTCACGCCCGCAGGGACCACCCAACGGTTCGGGGCCAGCGGCACCACGGTGCCAGGACCGAATTTTAGCGGCAATTGTTCCATCGGCGGCGTCTGGTACACCGGGACCGATTTCCCCGAGGAATGGCGGAACACGTATTTCCACGCCGATTTCGGCGCCAAGTGGATCCGGGCCTTCACCATGGATGCCAACCACTTCGTCACCGAGCAGCGGTGGTTCATCACCGATGGCTCGATCACCGGTCTGGCCACCCACCCCGAGCTGGGCGGACTTTATTATGTTAATTGGGGCGGCAGCGTGAAGCGAATCCGGTATGCCGCGTCGGGCAACCGTCCGCCCACCGCGGTCGCCACCGTCAGTCATCAAGCCGGCCCCTCGCCCCTGGCGGTCAGTTTCAGCAGTTTGGGAAGCCAGGATCCCGAGAGCGGGGCGCTGAGCTACACCTGGGATTTTGGCGATAGCACCACCAGCAGTGAGCCGCACCCCACCAAGACGTATACGGCCACCGGAGCGCAAACGTTCACCGCCACGTTGACCGTCCGTGACGCCGCCAACGCCACGGACACTGCCAGTACCGTGATCACCGTCAATAATGCGGCCCCCACAGTCGTCATCACGAGTCCACCGCTTGGGGCCACCTTCCCGATCTCCGGCTCGGCGGTCACCCTGCCTCTGACCGCCTCTGTCGTCGCGCCCGGTCACGCCGCATCCGCAATGAGCTACCGGTGGCAGACACTCCTGTATCACAACACCCATTCCCACGCCGAGCAGGAACAGACGACGGCGGTGGCCAGCGCCGTCCTGACTCCCCTGGCACCAACTCCCGCGGACTTCTATTATTACAAAATCGTCCTCACGGTGACCGATCCGCTCGGAGCGCACGCCACCGCTGAACGCCTGATCCTTCCTGAATCCGCCCCCGCGGGTGTGCCACCGATTGCCGCCCTGGGTTCGCCGCCCCCGGTCGTCAGCACTTCGTTCACCGTGCCCATCACCTTCAACGAATCCGTGACCGGTTTGAGCGCCGCCGATTTCGCCATCGACAATGGCTCTGCCCTCTTGCTGGAAGGAGCCGGAGTTTCCTACACCTTGACTGTCGCTCCCGCCAACACCGGCCCCGTGACTGTCGGCCTGCCCGCGGGCAGCTGCCAGGACACGGAAGGATTGAGCAACGGAGCCGGGTTGCCCGTCACCACATTCTTCCTCGCCCCTCCTCCCCCACCCCAAACCGACCCGGGCCTCAAGGCCGAGTATTTCGCCGGTGAAAATTTTAACTCGCTCGGCTTCACCCGCATCGATCCACACCTCGAATTCTACCGACCGGGAACCACCAGCCCGGGGCCGGGCATCCCGGGCGACTATTATACCGTTCGCTGGACTGGTCGGATTTCGCCGCCCACATCGGGATCTTGGCAGTTCTTCGCCGATGTCGACGACGGCCTGCGGCTCTGGGTCAATGGGCAACTCCTCCTCGACCACTGGAATCCACCACCCGCTGTCTATTGGGGGCTGAGCAGCACGCCGATCGTCCTCACGGGCGGTGTGGATTACGACATTCGAGTCGATTACCAGGATTTTTATTCCGATTCCTATCTGGCGCTGCGATGGGCGAGTCCCTCGGTGGCGCAACAATCCATACCCGCGACCGCGTTCACGCAACCCGTCGCGGCCCCGGATACGGTGTCTCCCGGGGTGACCCTGGCCGCCCCCAGCGCCGTCACGGCTCCTTTCGTTGTCACCGCTTCCTTCACCGAGATCGTCGAGGGGCTGTCCGCCGCCGACTTCGTCGTCACCAACGGCACTGCCACCTCACTGACCGGCGCCGGTTCCGCTTACAGCGTCAACGTCACGCCGACCACCGCCGGCTTGGTCACCGTCCGCCTGCCCGCCGCCGCCGCCCAAGACGCCGCGGGGAACCCGAGCCTCGCTTCCAATGAAATTATCGTGGCCTATAGCGAAGCCCCGGCCACCAATGCCCCCGGACTGAAGGCGGAATACTTCATCGGTGAGAACCTCGGCGCCCTCGCCCTGACTCGCGTCGACCCGCGATTCGAGTTTTATTGGCCGGGCCCGGTCAGCCCGGGCCCCGATGTCCCAGGAGACTATTTCTCCGCGCGCTGGACCGGCCGTCTCACTCCGCCCGCCACCGGATCCTGGCAGTTCTTTGCCGACGTCGACGACGGCCTGCGCCTGTGGCTCGATGGTCAATTAGTCCTCGACCATTGGAACCGCCCGCCCGCCGTGTACTGGGGACTGAGCAGCACACCGGTCAACTTGACGGCCGGTGTGCCCGTCGACATTCGTTTGGAATACCAGGACTTCTTCTCCGATGCCTACCTCCTGCTGCGCTGGGCCGGACCCGCGACACCGCAGCAACTCATCCCCGCCAGCGCCTTGATGCAGCCGCCGAGCGGCCCGGATCTTGTGGCGCCCAGCGTCACGCTGTCCGCACCGGGCTCGGTGACCTCGGCATTCGCCCTGACCGCGAGTTTCAGTGAGCCGGTCGTTGGCGTGAGCGCGTCCGACTTCATCGTCACCAATGGCTCGGCCAGCGGACTCGCCGGCTCGGGCTCCGCCTATACGGTCACAATTGCTCCCGTCACGCCAGGACCGGTCACTGTCCGCCTCCCGGCCGCCGCCGCCACCGATGATGCCGGCAATCCCTCTCTCGCCTCCAATGAGATCGAAATCGTCTTCGCCAACCCGCCTCCAACCCAAGGACCAGGCCTCAAAGGCGAGTACTTTGCCGGTGCCGAATTTAGCAGCTTGGCACTCACCCGCATTGACCCCCGCCTCGAGTTCTATTGGCCAGATACCATCGCTCCAGGCCCCGGCGTACCGGGCGACTACTTCTCCGTCCGCTGGTCCGGCCGCCTCACCCCGCCGGCCACCGGATCGTGGCAATTTTTTGTGGACGTCGATGACGGCCTTCGCCTCTGGGTGGATGGTCAACTGGTGCTTGACCACTGGAACCGTGCACCCGCCGTGTACTGGGGCTTGACCAGCACACCAATCCAGCTCGCCGCCAGCGTGCCAGTCGACCTGCGCGTCGAATACCAGGACTTCTTCTCCGATGCCTATCTGGTCCTGCGCTGGGCTGGGCCGGGCACGTTGGAGCAGACCGTGCCGGCCTCGGCGTATTCGCTGCCGGCTCACCAAGTCCAAGCCGCCAACAGTATCGAGAATGAAGAGGAATCGTCCGGTCAGCTGATGGACGCCGAGAACGATGATTCGTTGTCCGCGGGATTTGCGTCGGCGCGCGCCGCCTTGCCGCGGATGGAGGATTCGCTGGTCGTCGTCCCCAATGCCGACGGCACCTTCGATCTTGGCTTCGTCCGTCCCCGCCAGGGGCGTCTGGCTATCGTGCTGCAAGTCTCCTCGGACATGGCGACTTGGCATGACGTCCGCGATCCCGGTTGGCCGGTCACGCAACTGCCGGACGGCATGGAACACGTGCATGTGTCCCACGCCTGCTGCCTGCTCGCCGATCCCGCCGACAAGCCGCGCTTCTTCCGCATCCGTATCGGTCCATAACTCCGCGCATTCGCGCTTTCCCTCGGTGGCAATCGAGGCTCATCATGGCCCCGGATCTCGGCGCGGCCCGTTCGCACCCTGTCCGCATTCCTCATCCCATGTCCCGTCTCCAACTTGGCGTCAATGTCGACCACGTGGCCACGCTCCGCCAGGTGCGTTACCGCGACTTGCTCCACCTGCCCAGCGCCGAACCCGATCTGCTCCAGGCCTGCCGCGAAGCGGAAGCCGGCGGGGCCGACCAAATCACCATCCACCTGCGCCAGGATCGCCGCCACATCCAGGACGCCGACGTCCATCTCCTCCGCGATTGTCTGTCCAGCCGCCTCAATCTCGAAATGGGATTGACCGAGGAAATCATCGCCATCGCCCTGACCGTTCGACCGTATTCCGTCTGCCTCGTTCCGGAAAATCGCCAGGAAATCACCACCGAAGGGGGCCTGGATGTCGCCTCCTCGGAACAACTGGTCGCGGAAACCACCCGACGATGCCACGACGCCGGCATCAAAGTGAGTTTGTTCATCGATCCTGATTCCTCGCAGATCGCCGCCGCCGCACGGACAGGGGCTGACATGATCGAACTGCACACCGGGGCGTTTGCCAATGCCCACGGGCCGGTGCGGTCGCGGGAAATCGAGAAGCTGATCGCCGGAGCGATAACTGCGCATGCGTCCGGACTTGTTGTCAACGCTGGTCACGGCATCACCACCCACAATATCGGAGAATTGTTCGCGATCCCCCACCTCCATGAGTTCAACATCGGCCACCACCTGGTCTGCCGCGCCCTGAGCGTGGGGTTAACCGCCGCCGTGGCGGAAATGCGCGCTCTCATGGACGACTACCCATCCGCCTCCTCCCGCGCCTGATTCCGGACCCGCCCGATGGTGCCGTCATGAATATCTTGGGCATCGGAGTCGACCTTGTCGAGGTCGAACGGATCGCGGCCGCCATCGGGCGCCACGGCGCCCTATTTCTCCGGCGCCTGTACACCGAGCGCGAAATCGAGTCCTGTGGTTCACGGTATGAGCGCTTGGCCGCCCGCTTTGCGGCGAAGGAAGCCGTGGCCAAAGCCTTCGGTACCGGCATCGGCGCCGAAATGGCCTTTCAAGAAATCGAGGTCGTGAATGACCCGTCAGGCCAGCCGCGCATCGAACTCCACGGCACGGCCGCCGCCACCGCCGCCAGACGCGGTGTGAATCAAATCCACCTCAGCCTCTCCCACACCACCGCCCACGCCATCGCCTACGTCGTCATCGTCGGCACCTGAGCGCCCGACGGGCGCTTACCGAAACCACCCAGTCGAGTGCCGTTCGCCCGAAGGTTCTGCGCCCTGCATTTCTCCGGGCCGTGCCGCAAGTAACCAGAGGTTTCCCCGACCACGGCCACTCGCACCTTAAGAACTCTTTAAGTCTCCTCCAGTGGCGGCGGTTCCTCCTTGGCGCGGGCATTGCGCCACTCGGGAAGAATGAGGAACGTGGAGAACACGATCATGGCGGCGCAGATCCAGGCGAGCGACGCGATGTCGAGCAATCCGACGAGACGAAACGCGATCACCGGGGCGATCAACCCGCGCAGCCCCGTGAGAAACGTGTGCACGCTCATGTAGTCGGCCACACGGTCGCCCGGCGCCAGCTTTGTCACCCACAGGTTCCACACCACGTTGCCGCCGCCGTAGGCCAGGCCGAGCAATGCCGCGCCCGCCCACCACCACGCGTAACTCGGCCCGATGAAATAAACGACGATGCTGAGGGCAAACAAAATGTTCAACAGCGTGCGCACGGTGATGAAGCTCACCTTGTCGAAAAGCACTCCCCACGGCCAGGCACTCACGAGTTTAAAAACCATCGGCACCACTGACGTCAACATCGCCACCTGAAACGCCACCTCCGACGGCTTGAACTTCACGCCGTAGGCCGGATTGACCAGAAACTCGGTGCGCAAGGCGTCCATCACCAAGTTCCCCAGCCCGAGCACCATGTACGCGATGAGGAAGAGCCGGAAAACGGGATCGAGCCGCAACCAGCGGAACGCACGAAAAAGTCCGGCCTTTTCCGTTCCCATGCCAACATGACGACAGGGGATCTGCCACAAGAGCCACCCGGACACGAACGAGCAGCCCGCGAATATCCACAGCAGCCACCGGTAGTTGTCCAGATCGGCATCCAGCCATTTGCCGGCGGCCCAGGCAAAGAGGATCGTGGCCGCCGACCGGCTCAGCGCTGATAGCGAGTACAACCGGCCCCGCCTCGCCTCCGGATAATTCTCGCGGTAAATCGTCGTCAGCAATGGCGTTTGGAATCCAAACCAGAACATGCCCAGACTGCACCCCGCAACGAATGCCCAGAGATGCTCCGGCAGCAGGGCCGAAAGCACGAAACACGCACCCGCGGCATGATTGAGCCACGCGACCAACTGGTTGAGCGGACGCCGAAATTTCGACAGCACCCAGACCACGGCGAAACTCGCGGCCAATCCGCCGCGCCCGCCCATCAGGGCCAGTTCTTTCGCCTGCGGTGACGCCTGAAAGACTTTTTCCGCGATCAAGATCGCGAAGGTCGCCGTCACTGTTTCCAGCACGCCGGCCGGGATCGACCGCAGCAACTCATTCCGAAACGTAGCCTGAGTGACCGCCTCCGAGGGGCTCTCCATTCAGCGAACCTCCGGGGCTGGCGTAGATGACTCGGGCTCTGCTTCAGAGGGCGCGGGTCCATCGGCCGCCTCGGCGATCTCGCTTGCGACCCCGGTCTCTCCATCCGCCTGCGCCGTGGCAGGCGGCGCGGCGGGATCAGGCTTTGGTGTCAGGCGGTCTTCCCACTGGTGCAGCGCATAGCCATCCCCCAATCCGCCGATCTCCGTGAGCAGGGCGGTGCAGCGCTCGTGCCACTTCGCGTAAGAAGGCGGCCCGAACGGCTTGTCCGCCGATCCAGGAAAGATGAAATAACTGATCTTCAGGTCGCTCTCGGGACGCGCATAGGGCGTGGCCCTCGAATTGATCTCCTTGGCGATCCGCAGCGAGGCCTCACCGACTTTCTCCCGCGGTCCGTAGTCGCCAACGATGGCCGGCAACAAACGATTGCCACTCACCACGACCGCGTAGTCGCCCAACTGCGGCGCGAACGCCTCGATCCCGGCATACCCACGCATGGAAAGCGGCAAGACAATGAACGGGTCCTCCGAGGCGATGAGGTAACTGGTCGTCTTGAGCGAAGCGATCATGCGTTTGTAGTACGCAATGTCTCCCTCCAGGCTTTTTTTCTGCGCGGATGACGAGGTGGCGGCGAGCTTCTTGCGCGCCTCTTCGATGCGTCCCTCGTACTTTCCAATCAATGGATTCACCTTCGTCGTGCGCTTTTTCCAGGAATAGCTGGTGGTCCCTTGGAAATGCGCCGAGGCAAAGACGTAGTCGTCGAATTCCGCCAACCGATCGCCATCCGAGCCGTCCGCCACCACGTCCATCTCCCCCTGCAGCAGCAATACCCGACGCCCGCTGGTGGGGTGGCGAAGTTCGAGCACGGTTTCGCAATCGAAAAAATTGTGACGCGTCAGCGCCTTGTCGAGCTGGGTGAGGTTCTTCTCGACCGTCTTTTGTTTGATCTCGTAGAGGTGATGGTAGAAGCCGCTGACTTTAGCGGCCGGCACCATGGCCATCAGCCCAGGTAAAGCCTTGGGAAGGTGGTCGTTGAGGGCGGCGAGCTCCGGCAGCGTGGCATTCGCCTTCGGGACGGTCAGGTTGACCTGGAATGTGACTTGGTAGGCACCGGCATTCTTGCGCTCGACCGAGGCCAGCCCACCCTCTGCGCTTTCGAGCTTCGTCTGAATTTTGATCCCGTTAAACAACTCGCCCACCGCGACCGATTTGCGCGGGATGAAACTTGTCGGCAAGGCGGGGGGCGGCGGGTCCCGGTACACGACTTTCTCTTGAATGATAACCTGGGGATCTGGCGCTTCCGGTTCGCCATCCGGCTCGGTGCGCTCAATTGTCCTCTCCTCTGTGGGCACCGTGCCCTTGGCCGCCTGGATGACCTCGATGGCACCTTCCTTGAGCCGGCGGCCCGCTCCCGTGAACGGCAATATAAAGAGGCCGCCGAGCAAAATGAGCAGCAACAGCCGACCGACAAGGCCTTGCTGGCCCTGAGGTCGCCCGCGCCAAGTCCCCGGACTGTCAGTCTCTGATGGAAGGGGGTCGTTCATGTCAACAAGGCAAGAGCGGCCATGACAACCCCGACCAGGGACAACCCGCTCATGATGCCCGCAGGGTAAATGGCCTTGGTGCGGAGAAAGGCCGGAAGAAATCGACCGAGCAGCAGCAACGACACCCCGCCCCCAAGCCAATTCGACACTTGGTGGAAATTCAAGAACCCCAATACGCCGGCCACGGTCAAAAGCAGGCCCGCCGCCACCCCGGCAATGAGGGAGGCGCGACTCTTGGCACGCACCCAGCCGAGAAGGCCCAGCACTTCGGCCACACTCCCAAAAATGATATAATACAACGGCTCAACGCTCATGGAATGCTCGGGTTGGGTGGTCCGAGGGGCGTAGAGCCGGATCGGGGCACACCGGAATAATGCGCCACACTGTGGCAGGCCTCCGTCGGATGTCATCCATCGGTTTGAGTCACCCGACACTTTCCGTCGACCGCCGCATTCGCCGCCCAAGGACCCGCCGCAACAGCCAGTCCGGCAACCAGCGGATCCCGGCGGCCAGCCAGCGCACCCGCCACGAAGGAAACACCCGCGCACGCCCTGCCGCCATCGCCGTCAGCGCTTCCTCCACCACCTGCTCCGGTCGAGCATGCAGGAGCCGGTACAGTGGCAGGTCGTTCTTTTTCTGCCCAGAGCGTCGCGCCACCATGCCGAATTCCGTCTCCACCGGTCCCGGACATACTGCCACAACCGTCACCCCCTCCCCGCGCACTTCAAGTCGCAGTCCCTCGGAAAACCGGGTCACATAGGCCTTTGTCGCCGCATAAACCGCAAAGTCAGGCATAAACACTTCGCCCGCTAATGAACTGATATTGAGGATGGCACCTCGACGTCGCGCCCGCATCCCTAGGAGCGCCGCGTGCGCCAAATGAGTCAAGGCCACCATGTTCACGTCCAGCATCGCCTGCGTCCGCTCCCACGCCGATCCCGCAAAGTCTCCGTAGTCGCCCAAGCCCGCATTGTTCACCAACAAATCGACGTCTGCCGCTTCGGCCGCCACCAGTCGATCCCTCTCGGCCGCCACCGCCAAATCCACTCGGCACACCCGCACTTCGTCCAGATTCGCGTGGGCCGCTACCAGCTCCGACCGCAGCAGCACCAACCGATCCTCCCGCCGCGCCACCAGCACCAGCTGGCGCACCCGCGGCGCCAAAGCCCGCGCAAAGGCCTCGCCCAGTCCGGACGAGGCCCCTGTCACCATCACAGTCCAAGTTTCCATGACCCGATCACTTCCCGATTCGAGTCACAAATCAAGAACTGAACCACGGTCAGGCGCTCGATCAATGCACCTGGACTTCCACCTGGCGCGGTTTGGTTTCTTCCCGCTTCGGCAGAACCACTTTCAAAACGCCCTCCTTGAAGCTGGCCGAAACCTTGTCCCCCGCCGCATCATCAGGAAGTCGGAAACTGCGCGTGAAACTGCCGTAGGACCGTTCGACCAAATGCACCTTGGTATTGTCCGTCTTTTTCTCCCACTTGCGCTCGCCCCGAATCGTCAGGACCCCGTCCTCCACCGTTACCTTCACCGCATCCTTCGGCACTTCAGGAAGGTCGGTCGTAATCGTGTAGGCCGTTTCGTCCTCGGTCACGTCCGCCTGCGGAAGCCAAGGACGGCTCTCGCCCCCGCGCGCCGGGGCCGCCGATTGGCCGAAGAGCCGGTTGGTCAAGGCATCGAACTCGCGGAAGGGATTGTAGGTAGTCAGCGTGCTCATGGTTGTTTTCAGTTGGGTTTGATTCGTTCCGTCGTGCGGCAACTGCCGCGACCGCGGACTTCTCCGCTAAAATCGTGCCATAGGCACATATGATGATCTTACTCGATTGATGATAAATAATTTCCGACACATATAGCCATTGGCATTTCCTGGGCTTGAGGCGGCCGTAATTGCGCCACAATGACTCATTCGCTCCTCCCTGAGTCAATTCTGACGTGTCATTATGTCTCACAAAGACCTTCTCACTCGGCTCCGGTTGGAATATCGCCGAATGAGACAGAACCGTCGGCCTGGCCACAGCGATGCGCGGACCTTCCGTTCCCCTGAGGGCTGCGCGCCTCAGCCTAAGAACCGAGATGAGGACCACGAAACACACGAAAAGCCAAGGCCTTGCCCAACGATTGCCGTCCACTTGATGGATGAGAAGATCGATTGTCCTAACCAAATGATTTTTCGTGTGTTCCGTGACTTTCGTCGTTGTTCCATCGTCCTCTTTAGGCTCAGCCATCGATTCTGGCCCACGCGGCCGGAACTCCAACACTCACCGCTGGATCCCTACTCTCCCAATCCTTGGCTCCAACGGGCTAACGCGCAGTCCTCCAACTAATGACGGTTGCCGGCCGACTCGGTCGTCTCTGCGGTCATGAGACGGGCCGTGGCGTGCCCGACGGCCCTCCATTCAGGCACGTCAAAGGCGAGTTGGATCATCCCGCCGGGCGGCAGTTCGAGCACCGTGGGTTCGCCGATGAACCAGTCGGCGCAGTGGCTCAGGGACGGGTTGTGCCCCACAATCAGAACCCGGTGCCACGCCTCTGGGAATTCCTGGATGAGGCGGACCAGGCCTTCCAGAGGCGCCTCGTACAATCGGGGTTCGACAATGATCGAAGGTGGCTCTGACCACGCGGCGGCCAGGCTTTCGGCGGTCTGCCGGGCGCGAGGTACCGGACTGGAAATCACGGTGTCTGGCACCGGGCAATACCGGCCCAACCAAACGGCTAGCGCTTTGGCGTCCTGGTGCCCCTCAACCGTCAACGGGCGGTCGAAGTCACTCAGCCCGAGCTTTTCATGGGCGGCTTGGGCATGCCGAATCAACCAAACTACTCGATTCTTCATGGCGCGGTGGGCGGAAGGAGTCGAAACTCGTGGGGCGCCCCATTCTTCGGGCCATCATGAATGATGAGACCCTCCAGGCCTGCCCCGGAGTGGTTGAGCACCAGCAACCCCTCAGCTTTGGCATCCGGTTCCCCGGCCACCGGCCCCAGCCCGCCGAGCCGCTTCACCGCCCCTCCCGGGCCCGCCCAGTGCCAGAGTTCGTATTTGTCCCCCGAGACCGATCGCCCGCCCTCCGCTCCCCCCGACGATCCCACCAACACCAGAAATCCCGCCTCCCCCTCCAAGGCCACCAAATCTCGGATGCCTCGCCCTCGCCCGAGTGCCAACCGATGGTGGCGCAGCGCGCCCCGCCCGGCGAACAAGGCCTGGGTCTCAACTTCGACCACCGTGGCTTCATCTCCCTGCACCGGTGCCCGCAGCCCGAAAAACAAACGCCCATCCCGTTCCGCCAGTCCTTCGATGTCCAAACCGTTGGCATCGGCCGGCAAGTTCAGAAACGGCGAAAGTGCCGGATCCGCCGCCATCACGCCGCGCAAATCCGCCTTGGCCACCGCCTTCGGTTGCGGCTGGCCCGCCCCATCCACCGGCAGCCGAAAAACATACCCGCGATCCGGCTCAAAGGCATCCCCCTGCCGCGTCAACGCCAGTGAGCCGACCAGGAAATACGCCCTCTCTTTCGCCGAAGCCGCCGCCCCCTCCAGATCGATCTCCGCCCCCTTGCCCGGCAGCAGCGGCAGCGATTCCATCACCGTCATCACCCGCGCCCCGCCATCCAATACCACTCGCTGCGCCCCCCGCGTCTCGTCACTCGCCATCACCGCCCCCCCCCCACCCAGCGTCGCCACCGCGCTCATATCTTTCCCCTTCGCACAATCACCCCTCACCCGCCACGGCAAACCCCATTCCAATCGCCAGTCGACCACCGACGGCGCCGCTATGGCCCCGGCCGCCGCCGCCAGCAGCCACCCCGCAATCCCAAGCAGTCTCCGCGTCATCATGTCAATTGAGGGACACCACCGCTCACCACAAGCGGTTTTCCCCACCCCGAGCGCCGCCACCTCCCCACGTTGTCCCCCCATTTCCACTTGTCCCCTCCCCCTCCCAACCCCACACTCTCCCTCCACGGAGAGTGATGTGTGCCTGGTGGCCGCCGCGGTCTTCAAAACCGTTGTCGACGCGTCCAACGCGCCGGGGTGGGTTCGATTCCCTCCCTCTCCGCTGGCTCTTAATCAGCTTAATATCAGGGGACTAGAGGGGAGGATTGTCTGAAAATGAGTTCAATCCCAGTCGCGGCTAGTTGCGGCATAAAGCGCCAATTTGCGGCGAAAAACCGATACAAAACAGATACAAGCCCAGACCTAGTTTTTCCCTCCAAACCCGGTGAAATCCCGCCAAAACGGCCGCTGTCGGCTCAAGGTGTTCCGTTTCCCGGCGGAACCCGCCTCCCGCTCCCGGTTCCTGTCGCCTTCAAGGCTCATTTTCGAATGCCGGCTGACCCGCTAAAATGGGGCCATGGCCACTCTCAAACGCGAAGACCTGTACGCCGACGTCTGGTCCCGTCCCGCCACGACTATAGCAGCCAAACTGGACCTGCCGCCCGGCACTCTTAAGCGCATCTGCGCCGGCATGGACATCCCGACACCCAAGATGGGCTACTGGACCAGCGTTCGGCACGGGCGGAAACGCCCCAAACCCGATCTGCCGCCGCCCACGCCGACCACACGCTTGGAATGGGACGTGGATTTGGAACGAGCCCGTCTCCGCCGGTTTCTGAAGCGGTCCCGACCAGGGGGAGGGGAGACCACTCCCGCCACCGCAGTACCCAAAACCATGGCTCCCGAAAAAAGGCATCCGCTGGTCCAGGCTACGGCCGCCTACCTCCGGCATACGTGGAATCCCCATTCAGGAAAAGAGTGGATAGAACGCCGGCGACTGCCTGCCGAGGTCAGGAAGGACTGCCTGGATCGAGCCCTGTTTATCCTCGAGGGAGTAGTGCGAGGCGTACTGGCCCAGGGTCTGAAGTTCGGCTGCGAACTCGACCGACCGGAAGCGCAACGTGAGATGGCGAAGCCTTCGTGGCAGCGCAGGAACTACTATTCCGGGGCTTGCTGGGTGGAGGCCACGGGTGAGCGAGTTCGCTTCAGCCTGAGGCAGCGAATACGACAGGTCAAAATCGAGGATCCGGAAGAGGCGAAACGATCCTACAGGCAAACCAAAGATGTCCCAAGCGGCGAACTGGAGTTCGTTATCGTCGCAGGCGCGGGAATCGACCGTCAGCACGTCTGGCAAGACCGTCGCATCAAACGGGTCGAGGATTCGATTGAGGAAATAATCGCCTGCTTCCTGCCCGCCGGAGAGAGCCTACGCGCCCAACGCTTGGAAAGGGAAGCCTGGCAGAAGCGGTATGAAGACCTTGAAACTCTCCGCCGCCGCCTTCAGGCCCAGAAAAGCTCCGAAGAAAGCGCCTTAGGAAAGGCCATTGAAGCCATGAACCATCATGATCTGGCGGAATGTGTGGCGACAACTAAACGTGAGCGTTGACGACAATTAAAATTGACCCCTCTGGGGGCGATTTTCTGGGGTGAAGCGGAGAACCGTTTGGCGCTGGTCGGGGTAGTGTGTGCTGC
>JBJXFS010000381.1:0-11778 GCA_046155625.1 Verrucomicrobiales bacterium
CGGGACGCGCCGCCCTACCCGAGACCAATGTACCAGATTCAGGAGGGTGCGATAAGCGAAATGGACATAATTCAGTCCCGGGCCGTTGCCCTGCGGCAGTGGCACTTATGACTCTCCCAGTCCATCGTGCCCCGCTCGTTTCCCCCTGAATACTGATTACTCATTACCGCTTCCGCCCTCCGCCCTCCGCCCTCCGCCCGCTGACGTCCGCCCTCCGCCCTCCGCATGTTCCGTGATTGACCCACCGGCTGGAATCACGCAGATAGCGGCTCGATGAAAAGCATGACTGGATTTGGGCGCGGCGAGATGGTGGCCGGGGGCTGGCGATTTGCGATCGAGCTGAGCTCGGTGAACCGGAAGCAGGGGGAGATCGTAGTTTCGCTTCCGCGCGAATGGCAGGCGCATGAAGCGGCGCTGCGCCAGCAGATTGGCGAGCGGGTGGCGCGCGGGCGCGTGGTGGTGAATGTGGCGGTTGAGCGGGCGCGCGGCCCGCGCGAACGGCTGCGGGTCGACCTTGACCTGGCGCGCGCCTACGTGGCGGCGCTCGGCCAGATTGCCAAAGCGGTGGGATCGAAGGTTGATCTGGAAGCCACAGATTTGCTGAGGGCACCTGGGGTATTCACGGTGGAAGAAAATGTGCCGCAGGGGCCGGAGGTGGGACCGGCGCTGGAACGGGCCGCGCGGCGAGCGTTGGAAGTTTTCGACAAAACCCGGCTGGCCGAAGGGGCGGCGCTGCGCAAAGACCTTGAGTCGCGCCTGAAGGAACTGCGTTCCATCCACAAAAAGGTCGCCGCTCGCGCGCCGCAGGTGGTCACCCACCATCGGAACGCGCTGCGGCGACGTCTCGACGAGGCCGGCCTGCCGCTCCCGCTCGACGACGAACGGTTGGTCCGCGAAATCGCCCTGTTCGCCGAGCGCAGCGACATCAGCGAGGAATTGGCACGGCTCGGCAGCCACCTCGATCAGTTTGCCGCCACCCTGCGCGGTGGCGAACCCGCGGGGCGCCCGCTCGATTTCCTCTGCCAGGAACTTCACCGCGAGCTCAACACCATGAGCAGCAAAGCCGCGGACGCCGGCATCGCCCACCTCGTTGTCGCCGGCAAAAGCGCGGTGGAAAAACTGCGTGAACAAGTCCAGAACCTGGAATGACGGATCCCGCCCCCACCGGCCTGCTCTGCATTGTTTCCGGCCCCTCCGGAAGCGGGAAGACGACGCTGTGCCGCGCCGCCTGCCAGGCTGAAAACGCCCATTACAGCATCTCGGCCACGACCCGTCTCATGCGACCCGGGGAAGTGAATGGGCGCGATTACCATTTCCTCAGCGAGGAGGATTTCATTCGGAGTGTGGAGGCGGGCGATTTCCTTGAGCATGCCACTGTCTTTGGCCGGCGTTATGGCACCTTAAAATCCGAGGTCCTCCCGCGCCTGGCCCGTGGGCAGGATGTCATCATGGACCTCGATGTTCAAGGGGCCGCCCAGATGCGCGCCCACCCTGACCCCGATGTGCGCCGAGCGTTTCTCGACGTCTTTCTTGTCCCGCCGAGTTTGGACGAACTGCGGGCGCGCCTGCTCGGCCGCCACACCGATGCGCCGGATGTCCAGGCAGGCCGCCTCGCCGCCGCCCTCGAGGAAATTGCTCACTGGCGTGCCTACGAGTACACCATTCTCAGCGATACCAAGGAAACCGACTTGGCGCGCTTCCGCGGACTGCTGGCCGCCGAACGCCTGCGCTCGCGCCGCCGTGCGCGCCTGCCCGGCTATGACTCGGTCGAGTAGCAATCGCGGCACTCGAACCCAAAAAGGGACGTTGGAACCACGAAAGTCACGAAACACACGAAAATTCATTGGTTTAGGCGGGGAGGTGGCGACGCAAAGCGACGATTCTTGGGTAGGGCGGCGCGTCCCGCCCTACCCGAGATCGATGTTCCCGATCCAGGTGGGTGCGATAAGCGAAACAGCCGAGTTCCAGGGCCTGGACGTTCTCGTGGCCATGGCGGCCGCAGCCCACCACTCCCAGTGAATCTCCACCACAAAAGCGGTGCATGAATCCGCCGAATGGCCACCGATTCCAAACGAGGGGCTCATTGTGTAATTGTCCTCTGGCCCTCCGATCCATTATGCGGCATAGTCGACACCATCGTGGGGTCACGCCGGCCGGCGCGTGTGCGCCAAATCCGGCTGCGATTCCACTCGTGTATCTCCTCACCTACCGCCGCCATGGAACAATTACAGACTCTCGCCCTTGCCCTCGGGCTTTCTTCGCTCGTGGGAATCAGGCTCTACCTCACGGTGTTCCTCACCAGCCTTGCCCTGAATCAGGGGTGGCTGAAGCTAAGCCCGACATTCGAATCGCTCGGCATCCTGGGAAGCGATGCCGTGCTCATCGCTTCCGGCGTCCTCCTCGTCCTCGAATTCATGGCCGACAAGGTCCAGGGATTCGATTCCGTTTGGGACGGCATCCACACGATCATCCGGCCGATCGGCGCCACCATCCTTGCCCTTCAGGTGCTCGGTGACTGGCCGCCGGAGGCCAAAGTCATCGCCGCCCTCTGCGCCGGCGCCGTCGCCCTGACCGTCCACTCGGCCAAGGCCGGGACCCGCCTCCTCGTCAACACCTCGCCCGAACCGGTCTCGAACATGGTCGTCAGCACCGCCGAAGATCTGGCCGTCGCCGGGATGTTCGCCCTGCTTGTGTTCAACCCGGTCCTTGGCGGCGCGGTGTTGCTCGTGGGCGTCGCCTTTTGCGCGTGGTATACGCCCAAAGCCTTCCGACTCGCCAAAGCCACGGCGCGCCTCGTCTGGCAGCGTGTCACCCGCACCCGCACGCTCCCCGATCACGCCGTCCTCCCGCGCCAACTCAGCGCCGACCACGACATGCTCGTCGGTGAGGCTCTCGGCCACGACACCTCCGTCGATTGGGCCGTCGAGGCCATCTCCAGCCGCACCAGGGGGTTCCGCGGGCTCGATAACAATCGCTCCGGCCTGCTCGTCGCCCCCAGCGCCACTCCGGATACCCTCGTCTTCCTCGCGAATAAATTCTTCCGTCGCTCGGTCGTCCGGCTCCCGCTCAGCGGCGCCCAGTTCGTCCGGCAATCGACTTTCCTGAGCGAAAACCTCGTCGTCTATCACCGCCAGTCGCGTCGCCGCGCCGTGTTTCGTTTCGCCAAAGCCGAAGAACCCATCGTCATCCGCCTGGTCGATGACCTCCGTGCCCGCGCCGGCGCCCCGACCCCCGAAATCCCCGCCGCGCCCGTTGCCCTGGAGATCGCCGCCTGACCCTATCAGTGCCCGAAGTGGGCCAGATTCATGGGGCGGAGCCCGACTCTTCGCCCGTCCTAGGACGAGGTCCCAGGACGGGCGTCGTTCATTTTGGATCCTGACTTCGCCCTGGAAATTCCGAATGAATCGGCTGGTCAAATCGAGGGGAGCGCGGGAGGATGCGTCTCTTATGAAATCGATAGCGAATCAGAAGGCCGTTGGCGTTTTCGCGGGTGCGGTCGCCGTCCTGTTGTCGTCGATGGTGGGCCCGGCGGCGTCGGGAGCCGAAGAATCCATCGAGTTGGTCCTGCGTTCGAGGGTGAAAAGCGGGGAGGTGCGCGAACAACCGGCGGTCTGGGAGGCCAAGAAGACAGCCTTGATTATTTGCGACATGTGGGATGACCATTGGTGCCGGTCGGCGGCGCGGCGCGTCACCGAACTGGCAGGGCCGCTGAATGACACGGTCAAAGCGGCGCGGTCGCGCGGCGTTTTCATCATTCACGCCCCGAGCAGCGTAACGAAGTTTTACGACGGCGTCCCGCAGCGACAAATGGCGATCGCCGCTCCCTTCGCGCGCACGCCGGTCCCGCTCGCCGCCGTGCAGCGCTGGGGCACGGCGTGGTGCTGGCCTGATCCGAAGCGGGAATCGGTCATGCCGATCGACGATTCGGACATGGGGTGCTCGTGCACCGGGAAGAAGTGCGAGGTGCGGGAGGCGTGGTCTCGCCAGATCGCATCCATCGATCTCGCCCCGGAGGACGCCCTGACCGATAACGGTCAGGAGACATGGAATTTGCTGCAGGAACGAGGCATCGAAAATGTCATCCTCTGCGGCGTCCACCTCAACATGTGCGTGCTCGGCCGGCCGTTCGCCATTCGCCAAATGGTCGGCCTCGGCAAAAACGTCGCCCTCCTGCGCGACCTCACCGATACCATGTACAATCCGGAGCGCCCGCCGGGCGTCGACCACTTTACCGGGACCGACCTCGTCGTCGCCCACGTCGAAACACATTGGTGCCCGTCCATCACAAGCACGGTTTTCACCAGCCGGCCGGCATTCCGGTTCGCTGAAGACACGCGTAAGCCGCGAGGCTAAGAATGGACGTTCAACCACGAAAAACACGAAACACACGAAAAGCCAAGGCATTGCCCAACGATAGAGGCATCCAGTTCTCCTCTCGATGAATCAAAGCGAGCGCAAGCGAATGAGGCCGCATTCCTTGGATCGAAGAGGGCGTGGGAGAACCGGCGATGGCTGGGAGTCGAGAGCAGCGGCCGTCATGAAGGAATGGGATTCGCGATGCGCGCTCACAAGCGAGGCGAGGATATTCTCGTTGTTATGGCGGCCGCAGCGCGCCACCTGGAGGTTGTCCATTTTCTTGCTTTTTCGTTAACAGAACGACGCTCCAAGCGAATGAGAGATGGCATTGTGGTGGGACGCGACCTCCCGGGCGCGTAGGCGGTGAAGGCGTACCATCTGGGAATGCGCTCCACTTCTCGAGAGATGGTCGCGTGATTCACACGCGGAGAATTACCGATGACAGCGTCTTTCCTCATCGCTTTTTCTAACTTTGGACAGCGCTTGAGAAGGCAAAAAGGGCTTCTCCCACCACGCTCCCACCGACTACGAGCCCGGGAGGTCTCGTCCCACCTCCAGCTTCAAATGCCCGCTGAAACTTGTATTCAAAGGGCGTCAAGTTCTTCCGATTCAAGGTGTTTTCGACGGTAGCTGACAACGCTGCCGATGCCAGGAGTCTTCAGCGCCCGGCACGGGTCTTGGCGCAAATATGTACACACTCCAGCTGGCAGCCGCAGCCCGCCACCCCCTGACTGCACATCTCCGCTGGCCGGGCTGGGCGGGCTTTGGTAGAGGGAGGGCGTCATGATCCGGACCCAGGTCGACAATACTCCCGTTCGCTCCACGTTTTCGTTGCCGGATCGTTCCCCGCCGACATCGGCGCGGGTGGCGATTGTGGGCGGGGGGATTGTGGGATGTTCCGTGGCGTATCACTTGGCCAAAGCCGGCTGGCGCGACGTGGTGTTGCTGGAGCAGGGGCGGCTGAGCGGCGGCACGACGTGGCATGCCGCGGGCATGGTCGGCCAGTTGCGGGCGAGCAACAGCATGACGCAGATCAACCGGCACTCGGCCGCGTTGTACCCCGAGCTGGAGCGAGAGACGGGCCATGATGTCGGCTGGGTCCGCACGGGTGGGCTGACGCTGGCGACCACGCCGCAGCGGATGACGCAGCTGAGACGGACAGCGGCGATGGCGGAAGTCTTTGGGGTGGAAGCCCGGCTGGTCGATGCGGCCGAGGCGCGGGCGCTCTGGCCCTTGATCCAGGTGGACGACGTGCTGGGGGCCGTCCACCTGCCGGGCGACGGCCGGGTGATTCCGGGTGAATGCACGGTGGCCCTGGCCAAAGGGGCGATCCAGCATGGGGCGGCGCTGTTCGATCGGGTGCGGGTGGCTCGCCTGCTCGCGCGACCGCTGGCGCACGGACGCCAGCGCATCACGGGCGTCGAACTGGAGGACGGCACGGAGATTCGGGCCGACTGGGTGGTGCTGGCGAACGGGATGTGGGCGAGGCAACTCGGGCTGGCCTGCGGGGTCGACCTGCCGCTGTATCCGGTCGAGCATCATTACGTGCTCAGCGAACCGGTGGCGGGCGCGACGCGCGACCTGCCCTGTGCCCGCGATCCGGATGCTGCCATCTATTTTCGCACGCTCGATGACGGGTCGATTAAACTGGGCGCCTTCCAGAAGCGCTCCAAACCGTGGCGGATTGACGACACGGTGCCACCGGACTTCGCCTTTGGACTGTTGAGCGACGACTGGGAGACGTTTGCCGAGCCGTGGGCGGCCGGGAAACACCGGATCCCTGCCCTGCGCGAGGCCAGGTTTCCGAAATTCGTGAATGGGCCCGAGAGCTTCACGCCGGATAACAATTTTCTCATGGGAACCCCCGCCGGTACCGATGGGTTGTTCGTGCTCAGCGGCTTCAATTCGGTCGGCATCGCGAGCGCCGGGGGCGTGGGCAAGTTTGCCGTTCCCTGGCTCGAAACCGGTGAGATGCCGATGGACTTGTGGAGCGTCGATGTTCGGCGTTTCGTGCCGCTCCAGAATGGTCGGGGTTATTTACAAGCGCGCGCCGCCGAGGTGTTAGGCCTCCACTACCAGATGGCCTGGCCGAATCGCGAAATGGAAACGTCGCGACGGGCGCGACTCACGCCGCTCCATGCGTGCACGGAAGCGGCAGGTGCCTGCTTCGGCCAATCGGCCGGCTGGGAACGTCCGTTGTGGTATGCACCGCCCGGAGTGCAGCCGGAAATCGACTATTCGTTCTCAAAACAAAACTGGGCGCCGCGCGCGGCTGCGGAAGTCCGCGCCTGCCGCGAACGCGTGGCGATCTTCGACCAATCGACATTTGCCAAGATCGAGGTTTCCGGCCGCGATGCCGTTCGCCACCTGCAGTGGCTCTGCGCCAATCAGATCGACGTGCCGGTCGGCCGGGTCGTCTACACGCCGATGCTCAACGCCCGGGGTACGTACGAGACAGACCTCACTGTCGTCCGCCTGGCGGCCGACAGGTTTTACTTGGTCACGGCGACGCAGCAGGGCCGGCACGATCTCGATTGGATCCTCCGCCAGGCACCGCCCGATGCGGATCTGCGGGCCGAAGAGGTCACCGAATCGTTTGGCGTGGTCTCGATTATGGGCCCGCGGGCGCGCACCGTATTGCAGCGGCTGACCGACGTCGATTTGTCGGCCGAAGCATTCCCCTTTGGGCACGCGCAGTCGCTCGCCGTGGCCGGTCGCGTCGTGCGCGCGCTGCGCGTGACGTACGTCGGCGAACTCGGGTGGGAACTGCATGCGGAGCCGGCCGATCTTCCGGCGATCTGGGACTCGATGCTCGAGGCGGGGGCGGCCGACGAAATCCGGCCGGCGGGTACTTATGCCATCAACGTCCTGCGCCTCGAGAAGGCGTATCGCGCGTGGGGGCACGAACTGTCGGTCGATGAAACCCCGTTTGAGGCCGGACTGGGGTTCGCGCTCGACTGGTCCAAGGATTTTCTCGGCCGCACGCGGCTCGAAGCCCTCAAGCCGCAGCCGTTGCGAAAGCGACTCGTCTCACTGGTCATGGAGTGCGACGACCCGACAGTCACCTTGTGGGGCAACGAGCCGGTTTTTCGGGATGGCGGGCTCGTCGGCTACACGTCGAGTGCCGCCTTTTCACCCACGCTCGGTCGTCCCATTGCTTTGGCGTATTTGAAACACCCGACGGGCACGGCCGAGGGAGGCGTGACGCCTGCGTGGATTCGGGCCGGAAACTTCACGATTCTCCAGGACGGCCGTCAGTGGCCCGCCGTCCCGACCCTGCGCGCCCCCGTGGATCCCGAGCGCACCAGGATTTTTGCATGATGGCGGATTCCGGCGTATCGGGCGACCCGCGGGCCGCGAGGCCACGCCCTGTTCCCCATCTCCATGTCCACGACCCCGATCACTATTCCGCCGACCGACGCCCAGTTGCGCACGCTGCCCAACGGGCTGGAAATCATTGTGAAGGAGGACCATAGCGCACCGGTGGTTTCGGTGCAGGCCTGGGTGCGCACGGGCAGCTGCTTCGAAGCCGAGTTTCTTGGGGCGGGGATATCGCACTTGGTCGAGCACATGGTGTTCAAAGGAACTGCATCGAAAGGGCCGGCGGAACAAGCGCGCCAGGTGCAGGCGATCGGCGGCTATCTCAATGCGTACACCTCGTTCGATCGAACGGTGTATTATATCGATGCGCCGGCGGAGGGATTTGACACCGTGCTGGACGTGCTGAGCGATCTTGTGGCGGGCGCGGCCTTTCCCGAGGCGGAATTTGAAAAGGAAAAGGACGTGATCCGGCGCGAGATCGACATGGGTGAGGACGACCCGGACACGAAACACAGTCACCTGCTGTTCGAGACAACGTTTCGGACACACCCGATGGGGCAGCCGATCATTGGGCATCTCGACCTTTTCAACCGGATCACCCACCCGCAAATGGTCGGTTACTACCGGCGCCACTATGTGCCGGACAATATGTTCTTTGTCGTGGCAGGCCCGGTCAGCGCGGATGGGGTCGAGCGGAAACTCGCCCGGCGGATGGGAAGCGTGCCGCGCGGAGGAGGCGCTCCAGTGCTTGTGCCCACGGAACCGGATCAACTCGGCCGGCGCGAAGCGCATGTCGAGTTTTCCACCGAACTCACGAAATTGACGCTGGCCTGGCGCATTCCCGGCCTCACCCATCCCGATATCCCAGCGCTTGAAGTTCTGGCGGAAATCCTCGGGCAGGGGCGCAGCTCGCGCTTGTACCGCCGACTGCGCGATGAGCAGGCGCTCACTCATTCGATCGGGGCTAGTTGCTACGCGCCCCCGCCCGGAGGCATCTTCGCCATCTCGGGGGAACTGGATTTCGACAAGCGCGATGCCATGCGCGCGGAGGCGCTGGCCATGGTGCACGCCCTGCAGAGCGACGGTGTGACCGCCTCCGAGGTGGGCAAGGCCCAGCGGATGGTGCTCGGCGAGCAACTCGAAGGACTGACCTCCATGCGCGGGCTGGCCGGGGATCTGGGGGGCAATTGGCATGTGGCGCGCAATTTGAATTTCACGCGCGACATGGTGGCGGCGATCGAGGCGGTGACGCCTGACGACGTGCAACGCGTCGCGGCAAGGCACCTGCGCGACCAATCGCTGACCGTGACCTCCATCAATCCGCGGGGGGCGCTGGCGAAGGCGGCGCGTCGCCGTCGGGGTGCGGCCCGCCACGAGGTGCAGCGAGTCGTGCTTCCGAATGGCTTGACGATTCTGGTCAAGGAGGACCGGAGGGTGCCGCTGATCACTCTGCACGCGTGTTTGCGCGGCGGAATCCTGGCCGAGTCCGCGGAGACGGCGGGACTGAGCCGCCTCATGGCGCGGACCATGCTCAAGGGCACGACGACCCGGACGGCGGAGCAAATTTCCACGCTCATCGAGGAGGCGGGCGGGGGGATCAGCGCGGAGTCCGGTGGCAGCTCGTGGTCGGTGACGGTGG
The DNA here is from genome assembly GCA_046155625.1 of Verrucomicrobiales bacterium. Taxonomy (GTDB): domain Bacteria; phylum Verrucomicrobiota; class Verrucomicrobiia; order Verrucomicrobiales; family V1-33; genus CAJBME01. Next base: position 9,317 of record JBJXFS010000381.1, read on the forward strand.
ATTTGCTGAAGCCGGATTTGGCGATGGGGTTGGAGGTGCTTGCGGACGTGTTGTTCAACGCGTCGTATCCCGAGCCGGAGGTGAAGCGCGAGAAAGGGGTGCAGTTGGCGGCCATCAAGGCGGAAGCGGACCGCTTGACGAACGTCGCCTTCCGCGAACTGCGCGAAACCCTCTTCGGGCCGCACCCCTTTGCCTGGGATCGCAACGGGTCGCCCAAGACGCTGGCCGGCATGAATCGAGAGAGCCTCGTGGCATTCCACCGGAAACTCACCGTGGGCAAAAACATGGTGCTCGCGGTCTACGGGGACGTGGAAAAGGGCGAGGTGGTATCGGCCGTGCAGAGGGCCTTCGCGTCGCTTCCCGCCGGGCGGCGCCACGTCACACCGGCCCGCGTCGGCTTCGCCACAAGTCTGGCCGGCCGCATGGTGCGCGAAGTGCGCAAGGACAAGAAACAAGCGGTGCTCGCCGTCGGCTATCCGACCGTGACCGCACTGCACCGCGACCGCGCCGCCCTCGAGTTGCTCGACGAATCGTGCAGCGACATGGCTTCGCGGCTTTTCCTGCGTATCCGCGAGGAACAGGGGCTCGCGTATTACACCGGCGCGTTTCAAATCCTCGGCATGGCGCCTGGGGCCTTTGCCTTTTACCTCGGCACTTCGCCCGCCCAGCTCGAGCACGCCCAGGCCGAACTCCTCGACGAAATCGGCAAACTCGCCGCGCATGGGCTCGAGGCCGACGAACTCGAACGCGTCAAGCGGTCGTGGGTGGGCAAAAATCTCATCAGCCGACAGTCGCCCGAAAGTTTGGCGCGCACCGCCGCCCTGGACGAACTCTACGGCGTCGGCCACGACCACCACGACAAACTCGTGGCCCGCGTCCAATCATTGACGCCCGGGGATGTGCGCGCCGCCGCCAAGCGGTACTTCGGGCCGGACCGACCCCATGTCGTCGTGCGAGTGACGCCCTAAATAGGTAATACTTGCAACTCTTCATAACAGCCTTCGTCAAGCGCTTGAGTGCGGAGGTGGGACGAGACCTCCCGGGCTCGTAGGCGGTGGACGCGTACCATCTGGCGATCGTTTCCGATTCTCGAGTGATGGTCATTTTATTCACGCCCTGAGATCCCTTCCCATTACCGCGTCTTCCCCCTTCGTTTTCTTCTGGCTTAGGGAACCGCTTGAGAAGGCGAGAAGCAGCTTCCTGCTCCACTCTCCCACCGCCTACGCGCCCGGGAGGTCGCGTCCCACCTCAATGCTTACCGCTCCCCCTTTCTTGGAGAGTCGTTCCGTGGCGAATGGAGTATCCGAATTGTACAAACACCAATGCTGGGATAATTCCCATCTCGTCGAAGCGAAGCCCCGGCCTGGAGTCTTGTGACCCTTCGGGCCACTGATGCCTTCGTCGGTAAGGCTCTCGTACATGCGAATGACACAGCGTCGTGCCGCCGGCCCTGGCTGTCAGGCGTTGGCCTGGGAATACTCGCCGTGTCCCTGGAGAAAGTGAATCAGGTTATCAGTCGCCATGAGTGCTTGGCGGGGCACGCTTTCAAACGTCCGTGATCCGATGTGGGGCGTGACGATGGCCTTGGGGTGGCGCAGGAGCGGGTGGTTGGGCAGCGGGGGCTCCTGATCCATGACGTCGGTCGCGTACGCGGCGAGAGGCCCGGAATCGAGCGCCGCGAGGACAGCCGCCGTGTCGACCAGTTCGGCGCGGCTCGTGTTGACGAGCACGGCGCCCTTTGGCAAGAGCGCGAGCCGGCGGGCGTCGATCAGGTGATGAGTGCTGGCTTCCAGCTTTGTGTGCAGACTGAGGATGTCGACGGCCGCGCACAGTGACTCGATCGACGCGTGGCGGGTCATCGGGTGCCGGGCCGCGAAGTCGCCCGGCCAGAAATTGCCGAACGCATGCACTTCCATCTCAAATCCCAGGCAGCGCTTGATCATTTCCTGGCCAATGCGCCCCAGGCCAATCACACCAATCTTCTTCCGCCACAATTCATGCCCGGTCGGGCGTTTCCATTGGCCGGCGCGCGTGGCGTCGGTGGCGGCCAGCAGATTGCGCTGAGAAGCGAGGAGGAGGCAGAACGTGTGTTCAGCCACCGTCGTGTGGTTGACCCCCGGAGTGAAGAGCACCGGTACTCCCAGTTCCCGCGTGGCCGCCAAGTCGATCTTGTCCAGCCCAATCCCGTACTTGCTGATCACCCGAAGGCGCGGCAGCGACTTCTCCAACACCTCCCGCGTAATCGCGTCGTCGCCGCACAGAAATCCGTCAAAATCTCCCGCGAGCTCCAGCATCCGTCCTTCCGAAAGTGGGCCGCGCTCACACACCATCTCGTACCCCTGGCTCGCCAGGCGATCGTGGTGCGGTCCGGGTGTGTCCTGATACGAAGTGGTCGTGAGGAGAATGCGTGGGGGCATGAGGGGTGGGGGGTAAGGGGGAAGGGGTAAGGGGGAAGGGGTAAG
>JBJXFS010000382.1:0-26864 GCA_046155625.1 Verrucomicrobiales bacterium
CCCAACCCACCAAGGAAAAGCCCTCGTTTTGGTCTCGCGTGACCGCAGTTGTCACGCCGAGCAGTAAGCCCGCCGCCGGCCTCCTGCCGAAACCGCAGACCAAGCCCATTCCGAAGGGACTTGCGGCATTGGGAGTCAGCGAACCGGATGCCAACACCTTCGTGATCACCAAGGACGAATCCCCCTTTTACACCTTCGGCCCCCAACAGGCCACTCCCCCCGACGAATACTTGCGCACCGGTACCGTCGTCACCCTGACGCAAAAATCCTGGGGCTGGGCCACGGTCCAACTCCCCGATGGCCGCACCGGTATGGTCGACCGATCCGCCCTCAGACCAGCCCTCATCACCGATCTCATCCCATCCGTCCGCCCCGGTGATCCCCTCATGGCCGCCTTGTCGCCCGACAAACTGAAACGCTCACCCACTCCAAATTTCGTCCTCCCAGCCGCCGAAATGCCCGACCTCCCGACCAGCAGCGACACCGCCAATCCCGCCGGTAATCCGCTCCTCCTCCCGTTCACGCCAGAAGATATCATCGAACCAGGCGAACTGCCCGCGCTCCCGGAAATCCAACCGCTCCCGGAACCGGCACCGCCCGCGGACCCAGCGACCCCGGAAGACTCCGCGCCACCCGCAGAACCCAGCCCCCCAGCCCCTGAGGCCGCGCCTTCCCCGCCGCCCGCGGAAAACCCCGACTCTAACTGAGTCTTCGTCGCCCTCGGGACCAAATCGACTGGTTTCAGTGCCGAATTCGCTCGGAGGGCGGAGTGGGAGGCTACAGGGAATGGGCTCACGACGGCGCTCAACGCGCGGCGGATGCTCCACCGCCGTGGCTCGCGGTTCCTCCGGGAGGGGTGCGTTCTGCCCGCACACGAGCGACTGCTTTGCCTCGCCGGGGCCCGGCGGGCTGCGGCCACACAGAGGGACAGGCAGATTAAGAAAGTGGTCCAAAAAGGACACTTAATTATGATAATTATTGACGCGATTGTTGTCATGGTCTATTTTTGCGTCGCGATGATCAGAAGTGCGAAGATCCGATGGTTGGCCGTGGGCGCCTCGGTTGGGGCGGCAGGGGTGGTGTGGTGGATTGGGCGAGGAGACGGGGTGGGGGCGGGGGACGAGGCGAGGGTAGTCGAGTCGATGGATGAGGCGGGTGTTGGGGGAGGGGAATGGGCGCGAGAGTCAGGGCAGTATCCGCCGTCGGAGTATCCGGCGATTGCGACGGCGCGATTGATTCGGGTGTCGTTGGGGTTGTTGGCGCGGAATGGGGCGGACTTGAGCCAGGCATTGCCGTCGCGGCATCGAGTATTGGCGGCGGATGCGGCGGTGGTGGAACGGGTAATGGCGTGGGGGGCGGGGGCTGGGTACGAGGTGGGGGAGCCGGTGAGTTATCGGGAGCACGGTGGGGTGGAGCATTTTCAGGTCGACTTGGTTCGGCTGAGTGCGGCCGATCCGGAGCAGATTGAAGCGCAAGGGCGTGAGGTGTTTGCGGCAGTCGGCCGGATTCCCGGGGCGCATTATCAATCCTGGATGGGGGACATTGTGCGATGAAGACACGACGATTCGGATGGGAGATGCCTGTGTGGAGGTTGGTGCTGGCGTGGGCGTGGGTATCCGCGGGGCCATGGGGACTGGTGCGTGGCGACACGGTCCCCACCGAAGGGATGGTGAATTACGAAACCCCGCACGTGCATCCGCTCGATCGGACGCCGGATGGGGCGATGCTCTTGGCGGTCAACACGGCGGCCCATGCCCTGGAGGTGTTTTCCCTGAATGCCGGCCAGCCCGTCCATCGGGCGACCATTCCTGTCGGGATGGACCCGGTCTCGGTGCGCGCCCGCACGGCGACTGAAGCCTGGGTGGTGAATCAAGTTTCCGACACGGTGAGTGTGGTGGACCTGAACCGCCTTTTGGTGGTGGGGACGCTGCGGACCGATAATGAGCCCGCCGATGTGGTATTTGCGGGCAGTCCGAGCAAGGCGTTCGTTTCGTGTTCGGACGCGAATCGACTGAACGTCTTTGATCCCGGGGATTTGTCGGCGGCGCCGCAATCGGTCGCGATTGCCGGGGAGGAACCGCGGGCGCTCGCCGTCAGTCCGGACGGTACGCGGGTCTACGTCGGGATATTCGAATCCGGCAATGGCACCACCGTTCTGCATGGTCGCGCCGGATCGGCGGCCAACGTGGTTTCGCGCACCGACGGGCCATACGCCGGACAGAACCCTCCCCCCAACGCCGGCACGAGTTTTGTCCCGCCGATTGGACCGGGTGTCGGAACGCCGCCCGCAGTGAGCCTGATCGTGCGGAAGCAGGTGGACGGACGCTGGCTGGACGACAACCGAGGTGATTGGACTCCCTTTGTTTCCGGGGAACTCACTCCGTTGAGCGGCCGCGTCGAAGGTTGGGATTTGCCGGACAACGACGTGGCCATCGTCGATGCGGCCACTCTGGCCGTGACGTATCGGAAATCGCTCTTGACGACAGTCATGGCCGTTGGAGTCAATCCGGTCACCGGACAGGTCAGCGCGGTTGGCACTGAAGCGCGCAACGAAATCCGCTGGGAACCGAATCTCAACGGCCGCTTTCTTCGCGTGAATGTGGCGATCTTCGGCCCGGAGGGATCAGCGAGCATTGCCGACCTCAATCCGCATCTGACATACGCCTCCCCCACTGAGCCCGTGGCCGTTCGCACCCAGTCTTTGGGAGATCCCCGTGGGGTTGCCTGGCGTGCCGATGGTCAGTCGGCCCTGGTCACAGGCATGGGATCGAACACGGTTGCGGTCATCGATGCGGCCGGCCAGCGGTTGGCCCACCTCGCGGTGGGGGAAGGGCCTACGGGCATCATCGTCGATGAATCCCTGGGAAAGGCGTTTGTCCTGAACAAATTTGGCGGCTCGATTTCCGTGGTCGATTTGGCGGCGCGGCAGGAGACGGCGCGAGTGGGGTTTTACGACCCCACGCCGGCGACCATCAAGGCCGGACGTCCGTTGCTCTACAACACTCATCGCACATCGGGCCTGGGGCATGTCTCGTGCGCGTCGTGCCACATCGATGCCCGGACTGACCGGTTGTCCTGGGATTTGGGCGACCCCAGCGGAACCAACACGACGGTGGCGAACGCGAGCAACTCGACCGGCGCTCCGACCGGAGGCCGCGTGACGGTGTCGGCGATGAAAGGCCCGATGGCCACCCAGACCCTGCAGGATATTGGCCAACACCCGACGCTGCATTGGCGCGGCGACAAGGGGACGCTGGCCGATTTTAATTCGGCTTTCGTCAGTCTGCTGGGGGCGGAGGCGCCGCTGGCCGGCTCGGAGATGGTGGCGTTCAAGGCGTTTCTCGACACGATCCATCTCCCGCCCAATCCTTATCGAACAATCAACAATCTAAGACCGACCTCGGTCACCCTGCCGGACGGGTCCGTCGTGCGCAGCGCCACCATGAACTCGCTGCGCGGACAAAACTCCCGCAACAACAACTGCCTCCAGTGCCACCTGGGAGGCGGCACCCGGAATCGCGCTTCCAACTTGGAACTCGGTCAGGCCTTTGTCGCGCCTTCGCTGGCGCTCTTTTACAAAAAGCTCGGTTACTGGCCGTCCAGTCGAGACGGATCGACTTCCGGGACCGGGTTTTTTCATGACGGGGTGGACTCGGTGCTGCGCGCCGCGCGCGTCAACACCGCCGAGACCCAACCCGATATGCTGGCGGAAATCATGACGCTGGAAGGGCCGGAAGGTCCCCTGGCCGGTGGGGAGAAACGCCAGGACACCCATGCCGGAGTGGGGCGGCAGTTGACGCTCGATGGTCCGGCCGCCGCCGCGCAAACGACCCTGCTCAATCAATTAATTGCGATCGCGGTGGACAGCTCGCACGCCTCGCTGATCGCCCATACCCGGATGGCGGGCCTCACCCGGGGCTTTTACCTGACCGAGGGCTCCCAGTTTCAATCCGACCGCACGGGCGAGCGAATGACGCTGGCTCAAATCATGGCCCACGCGGCCACCACCGATCCGGTCACGTTTATGCTGGTTCCTCAAGGCACGGCGTTTCGGCTAGGAGTGGACAAGGATGGGGACGGGGCGCTCGACCGCGACGGACTGACGTTCGTTTCCCCTGGATCGCAGTCGAGTGCGCTCGGATCACCCGTTGTACTGGCCATGGGCGCGACCACGAGCGCACCGCCTATCGCGTGGTTCGCGAACGGGTTGCCGCCGGGCCTCGCCATCGCCTCCGCGACCGGTGTCATCTCCGGAACCCCAACGGCCGCTGGATCGTACAGCGCAACCGTCACCGCTCAAGACGTAGCATCGCGCTCAGCCAGCCAGACTTTTACCTGGACCATTGATTCGCCGCAAAGCGCACCCGACCCGGGACTGGCCGCCGAGTACTTTGCCGGCCGCCATTTGAACGACGTGCGGCTCACCCGCATCGATTCCGCACTCAATTTGTTTTGGCCGGAAACCAGCTCGCCCGGCGCCAATGTGCCCGGCGACGAGTTTTCCGCCCGATGGCGCGGGCGGGTGCTGCCCGCATTCAGCGAGAACTACATGTTCGTCGTCGACTGTGACGACGGTGTGCGGCTTTGGATTGACGGTCAACTCGTGCTCGATCACTGGGATCAGCCGCCAAACACGTATTTCGGACTGGCCAGTCAACCGGTCGAGCTGACGGCCGGCCGACTGCACGACATCCGCGTCGAGTTTCAGGATTTTTACTCGGACGCGTGGATAGTGCTGAAGTGGGAAAGTGCCAGCCAGCCCCGCCAAGTGGTGCCCGCGACGCGATTGTTCCGCCCGGCCGTCACGGACACCACGCCACCCACGGTGATGCTGTCGACGGCTGTCCCCGTGGTCCCCGGTCCCTTCGCTGTGGCGGTGACATTCAGCGAGGCCGTGACGGGCCTGGAATTGGCCGACTTCGATGTGGCCAACGGTCGGTTGACGGCGCTCTCTGGCTCTGGCACGGCGCACACCGCACTGATCACTCCGAGTGCCCCCGGCGTTGTCACCGTGGCCTTGCCAGCGGGGCGCGTCACCGACGCCGCCGGACTGCCGAACGAGTCGGCGACGCCCGTCAGTGTCACGTTTGACCCGCCAGCGGCCAACCGGCCGCCCACGGTGGTCACGCCCACCGCCCAGACCAGCGCCCGAGGCAGCGCCGTCCGACTCGCGATCCAGGCCAGCGACCTCGATGGACAAAATCTCAACTACTCGGCCACCGGACTGCCAGCGGGCCTGACCATCAACTCGAGTACCGGCTTGGTATCGGGTATCGTGCTCACCGATGCGGCGCCCAGCCAGACCGTGTCCATTACTGTCAGCGATGGAAGCGCCGCGGTGGCGACGAGCTTCCCGTGGAATACGGTGGCCGGCGCGGGACAAGCCAGCGGACTCAAGGGTGAATATTTCGCGGGAACGCAGTTTCAACAATTGGCGGCGACGCGCATCGATGCTCAGCTTCACCATTATTGGCCGGCCGAAACGGCACCGGCCCCCGGCGTGCCGGGCGATGAGTTTTCCGCGCGCTGGACCGGTCGCCTGCTTCCGGCGCACACCGAAGCCTACCGGTTCATCGTCAATTGCGACGACGGCGTGCGGCTCTGGGTCAACGGCCAACTCCTCCTTGACCACTGGAACCCGACGCCCGCGACCTACTTCGGGCTTGAAAGCGCTCCCATCGGGCTCACCAGGGGCCAGATGGTCGACCTCCGAGTCGAGCTGCAGGACTTCTATTCCGACGCGTGGATCGAAGTTTCATGGACAAGCGCCAGCCAGCCAGTCCAGTTGATCCCGCCGGACCGGTTGTTCCAGCCGGGCAGCGTGGAAGTCAGCGGAGCGATGGCCCTTTCGCCGCGTGCCACCGGCCTGCGGGGTGCCTATTTCACCGGCGCCTTTGCCACCCCGGTCGTCGAACGGATCGATCCCAATGTGAATTTTGCCTGGGGCCTGGGCGCCCCGGCCGCCGGCATGCCGGCCGACCAGTTTGCCGTGCGCTGGACTGGATGGCTCGTGCCGGCTGTGAGTGGCAACCACACGTTCGAAGTCACATCGGACGACATGGTGCGCCTATGGATCGACGACCAACTGGTCATCGACGCCTGGTCGGTCAGCGACTCGCCCCGCCCCGTGGCCGGCATCGCCCCGCTCACCGCCGGTCGGCCCGCCAAAATAAAGCTGGAATACTTCGACAACTTGGGCGTGTCCCGCATCGACCTCGCGTGGTCCGCGCCTGGCCTGCCGCGCCACATCGTGCCGCAAGATCGCCTCAGTCCGGAAATCGTGGCACCCGTGATCACCGGAATTTCCGACGGCGAATCCGGTCTGCTCGCCGCGACCCGTGAACCCGCCGCCACGCTGGTCGCCCGCGCCGCCTTGCCCGTCACAGGGTCGACGCTCCAACTCGAAACCGACCCCCAAGGCGGCTGGGTGGTCAGCTACGACGAACCCCCCGGACTCCAGGGAGCGATTTGGCTCGAGGCCAGCTCTGACTGCCAGTCATGGTCCCCCTGGCCCGACACCGGAAGCCGGTCCATGACCGCCGCCGGCGCCGAAAACGTGCGCATCTCCGTGCCCGGCGCTATCAGCGAGGGCTCCCAACGACACTTCTTCCGCGTGCGAGTGCGGTAGATCCTGAGGGGCTGGCGGGGCCGGCGAATCCAACTAGGCGTCACCGGGGCGCCGCGGCGACGGCGAACCGCGAGGCCGAATCGGCCGGGGCTCAATCGGCGCGGACGCGGACGCGCGCGAAGCGGGGCGTCATGCCATTGAGGAGGCGGTCGGGGAACGGCAGGCGGAGAACCTTGACCAGGTCATCCTCCGCCACGGGTTCGGGTTGGGTGGAGGTTGGCTCCCAATCGATGAGATCGGCGCTCAGTTCCACCGTCGCGTCCAGGCCGGGGCCGCGTCTCACGCCATAGAGGAGCGAGAACCTGGGCTCGCTTTCTGAATTCGCGACATTGATGAACGGGAAGCCCCGGCGCTCGACCGTCGATTCGTCGAGGACCAAGGGGCCTGACGCGGCGAGGCCGGGTTTGAGGCCGAAGGCGTAGGCCAAAAGATGGTTTCCCCCATCGGCTTCGGGATCGCTGGGAAGGCCAAACCATTGCGACCAGTCGAAAAAGTAGGGACTGATCGTGACGGTGAACTGGCGTTGCGACTGGGCGGGGCCGTCGGCTTCGCCTCGGCCATCGTCATGCGCCGTCACGGTGATGACGACCGTTCCCTCGGCGCGGGGGGCGAGGGAATACCGCAGGGTTGCCTGCGTTTCGGGGCTTGAGTAATCGATGGTCGGATGCGGAATGATCCCGGGATGGCTGGAAACCGCCTGGAGGGAAAGCGCCTGCGCTTCCCCGCCGCCCGCGGTAAGGCCGGTCAGCAGGATCGGCGGCGGTTCGGCTTCGGGAGGCAGAACCGGCGGATTTGCGATGGGGTCCAAAGTGGGGGGGTCGTTGACCGATGTCACATCGATGGTCATCGAGTTGGGCTCGAGTGCCATCGCGACCGGCTCCGCGCCGTCATCCATGACCTTGAAATCAAAGTGCGCGTAATTGGGCCCGTGGGACTCCGGGGCCGGCTGGAATTCGAGTCGTTGGGCCGGCTGCGAGCTCGACACGATGAGGTTGGCAAAGAGTCCGGCGGCGGCCATTTTCGTGCCATCCAGGCTGCAGGCGATGGATCGCCAGTCGTTGGCGCTGGCGACCTGCTTCCAGGAGCGGCCGCGATCATCCGAAACGAAGACGGGGTAATTCCTTCCGACCACAGCCAGTTGCTCGCCATCGCCGGAGCAGGCGATGCCGAGCCACGAGCCGGTGGGACCGCGCGTTGTCCACGTCTGCCCGCCATCGTCGGAGAGGGAGACCGGGGCGTTATGGGCCACCGCGGCCAACTTCTGGCCGTCGGCCGAGATGCACACGGAATTCCAGAGGCGGTTCGAGGCGCGGGGCGTCCAGGTGGCCCCCGCGTCCTTGGAAAGATAGATGGGGCCCTCGCGAGTGGCGATCACCAGCCGTTGACCGTCCCGGGAGGCGGCCAAGTCCACCCAGAAGCCGATGGTCCCGGTCAGGACTCGAGGCGTCCAGGTGTCACCGAAGTCGTCGCTCGTTTGCAGGCCGGCCGAGGCACTCAGCGCAAACAGTCGAGAACCATCGGCCGATCCGGCGAGGTGGCCCAGGGAGGCCGGTCCCAAGCGGGCCTGCCACGTGACGCCCCCGTCGGCTGAGAGATGCACGAACCCGTTTCCTTCCAGGGCGGCCACGTGCTGGCCATCGGCGGATATGGTGATGCCCCTGCCGCTCCCGCTCCAACCAGTCGGCCGGACCCGGTCGCGCCACGATGCCCCGCCATCATTGGAAAGGCGGATGTATCCGGAGTCCTCGATGGCGGCCAGATGGCGGCCGTCGGCCGAAATGGCGATGTCCCACATGTGGTGCGAGCCGCCCAGGCCAGTGGTCCAGGGAGGGGCGGCGCGCGAGGGGTTGGTACGCACGGAGGTGCCCACGGCGGCCGGCGAGCCGTCGACCGTCAGCAGGCCTCTTTCCGGGAGGGACAGGAGGAGCAGGCGTCTCCAGCGATTGGGCGGGTTGTCGAGCGGATCATGGAATCCGAAGTCGTCCGGGGAAAACGTGAAGACGGCGTCCTCGTCTGCCGCGATCAACGGATTGGCGCCGGCCGGTGGGTCTTCGACATTGGTTAATTGGATGCGAAATTCCGTGCTCCCAGAAGCGGGTGGCACGCCGGCATCGGTGGCGGTGACGCGAATCCGCCAGGTTTCGGGATGGCGTCCACCGCGGGGCGTTCCAGTGAATGATCGGGTGGATGGATCAAAGGCGAGCCAATCGGGCAGCGGCTGGCCGGTGGCCAGCGACGCCGAATACGTCAGAGCGAATTCGGCGGGACCATCGGAATCGACAAAGGTGTTGGCCGGGAATTGAGTGATGAGCGGCGTGTGTTCGACGCCGGTCACGTCGGGCAACGCGAGCGCCGCCACCGGTGGATCGTTGACTGGCTCGACAGTGATGGCCAATTGATTGGCGGACTCGGCCAGATTGGATCCGGCTGGACCGCCGTCTCCGACACGGAAGCCGACGGTGGCGTACGGGCTGCCGGATGCCTGAGGTGCTGGTTCAAAGACCAACGGGAGCCGGTCGGTAGTGGTTCGGCGGATGAACCCGGTGGCCGGGGCGGCCGCCAGGGTATGGCCATCAGCGGAGGCGGCAATGGCCGTCCAGCGGAGTGCTTCTTCTCGAACGGACCAGGTGTGTCCGCCGTCCAGGGAGACGTAAAGGCGGTCGGAGGCGAGGGCGAGCCAGCGGGAGGCATCTCCCGACGTGCTGATCTGATCCCAGTCGAGTTCCGGACCGCGTGGTTCCCAGGTGCGTCCCAAGTCCTGCGAAACACTGAAGGACTCACTTTGCGTGACTCCGAGGATCGAGCCATCGGCGGCCATGGCCAATCCCCTATAATCGTCCGAGGTCGTGCGTCGCTCCCAATTGACACCTCCATCGGAGGAAATCCATAGCCCCGCTCCCGCCGCCACCATCACCGCCCCATTTTCCGAGATCGCCACTTTGGACCAATGCATCGAGTTCATCCGCTGAACCCAATTCAAGCCGCCGTCCGACGACACGCGCACTCGTCCGAATCTCGGGGCGGCCAGAATGCGTTGACCATCCGCGGACATGGCCACGGACACCCAGTCGGCGTTGGTGCCGTCGACGAGCCAAAAAGTGCTGAATCCCGACGAGCGGAAGAGCCGGCCGTTCTTCGCCGCGGCAATCGTGCTCGATCCATCGGCGGACAGGGCAACGGCCGACCACGCCTGGGCGGGCAGATTGAGATCCCAGGCGCCCGTGGTGTCGGTTTGGCGGACGCCACCCCCGACCAATCCTTCCGGACTCATCTCCCACCACAGCCCCACCAAAACCGTGCCGTCCCCCGAGATGGCCAGGGACTTCCACGGCTTGGTATCGACTTGCTCGTACCATCGCCTCGGGACATCAGGGATCAAGTAAACAGGATCCCCCGCCGCAATCGGGAGTCCATCGTACAGCAGTCTTCCGACTGACGGGAGCGAGGTGATGATGATTCGCCGGAAATCGTCGGGCGGGACGTCACCAGGATCGCTGAATCCAAAATCCGCCGCACGATACTCGTAGGAAGTGTCCTCGAGCAGGTGCACCACACCGTCAGTGCCGAGCGGCGGGTTCGACGCCATGAGACCGGCAGCCAGGATGAGGACGCTCAGGCCGAGCCCCACGGGCACGGCCTGGGTCCATCCGGAGCGACGGAGCGACGGCGGCCGGGGGCGCGAAGCGGAAGTCGAAAGCCGGGCATGGGGGCGAGTCTCACCGGGAGGAAGGGCCTCATAGAGGGACAGGCACATTATCGAGGGGTCATTCATTAAGAATACATGAAGAAGACCCTTTCACCGCTGGCGCCTCCGGAAGGCGAGCGCGACGCCGAGGGCGAGCAGGAGGGCGGTCTCGGGTTCCGGGATGAGCTGAGGTTCTGAGTAGATAAAGTCGTCGAGGGCGACGATGTCGGAGAGGTCTGAAGTATTCTCGATCCCGGCTTCGCCGACGTGGATGTACATTTGGTCGATCCATTCGCCGCCGTCGATCCAAAGGCCGGCAAAACTCAGACCGTTGGGAGTGGCGGGCACGGCGACGGTGGCCAGCAGTCGACCGCTGCGGCCGAACGCTTCCAGCCGAGTCGGACCAAACAGCGAGACGTCGGCAAATAGAGCCCCAAAGCCTTGGACCACGGCGCGTTGCGAGGGCGCCGACGGCAAGTAAAACTCGGCGACCACGGTGGTCGCGCCATAAGCGGCCAGCAGTCGTTCCGGGCTGAACGTTTGGAATCCTGCGGCGGCGGTCGGGTTGAGCGTGCTGAACAGGACGTCATAGGATCCGCTGGCGGCGCGACCGCTCACCCGGAGGGATCCGGGTGTCGTCAACTCCAACCCGCGGAGCGAGTTGGTTCTGAAGAAGTCACCCGGCATGGCCGCCGGCACTTGAAATGGATCGAGCGAGGCCACGTCCCAGGCGACCTCGCGCCGACCGTTGGGAAACAACCCGCCTCCCACTCCATTGTTCGTGCCACCCTGGCTGACGAGGGTGCGAAATTCGTCCACCGTCGTCCCCAATCCGGCCGCGGTGGGCGAGGTCGCCGTCACGACCACGGCGGCCCGGGCCCCAGTTGCCCCGATCAATGAGGCGAGGCCGACCAGAAGACAGAATGATTTCACATACCCACCCTAAGGATCAGCCCGTTGCTTGCCAAGCACGGAAAGCCGATGGTCGGAGGTCGGAAATCGGAGGTCGGCGGTCGGAAATCGGAAATCGGAGGTCGGAAATCGGAGATCAGCGGAGAGAGGGTCTAAATTATGATAAATAAATTGAAAAATGATATTAATTCTTGAAATTGCATAAATAGTCGCTATAATGGCATTCGTAAATGTGACTTCTCTCATTATGGAAACTTTCAAAATCCATCGACGGACCACTGCTCGATCGGCCTTCAGTTTAGTGGAGGTTCAGGTGGTGGTGGCAGTGATGGCGATCATGGCGGCGGTGGCAGTGCCGCATGTGTGTCGGATCACGGGTCAGGCTCGGGAGTCGAAGGAGCGGGTGAATGCGCAGCGGGTGAGTTCGGCGGCGGTGGCGGCGTCGGCGGCTGGCGTGGTATTTACGGATTTGGATTCGGCGGTGGCGCGACTGACGCAGTCAGGTGGGGTATTGGTGGAGGGCGGGGTTTACGATGGGGCGCGGTATGCGGTGGCGTCGCTTTCGGTGGCGGAGGTGGAGGCGGCGAAACGTCATTTGCGCTTTACGGACGGACAACTGACGGTGATTCCCTAGGCATCGCGCGAGGGCGCGGGCTTGGGAAACGCTGATGATGTCGAAGCTGAGCCCCTGTCTGACTGGAGTGACCGCCGTGGTGGTGGGATCTTGCACGCCGAAGCCCGAGGCTCCCCCGGCGGCGCCGTCCCTGCCGGCGATCATTGGGCATCGCGGTGCTTCGGGCCACGCCCCGGAAAACACATTGGCGGCCTTTCGGCTGGCCTGGGATCAAGGGGCGGACGGGATCGAAGGCGACTTTCATCTGACGCGCGACGGGCACATCGTGTGTCTGCACGACGCCGACACCAAGCGTACGGCGGCCGGGGGATTGGCGATGATCGTGAGGGATGCGACGCTGGGCGAGTTGCGGCAGTTGGATGTCGGGCTGTGGAAGGGGGAGGCGTTTCGCGACGAACGCATTCCCACGCTCGAGGAGGTGATGGGCGTGGTGCCGGCCGGGAAGCGGTTTTTTCTGGAAGTGAAGTGCGGGCCGGAAATTGTGTCGCCGCTTTTGGCGATTCTAGAAAGCGGCCCGCTCACGCGCGATCAAGTGATGGTGATTTCGTTCAACGAGACGGTGATCGAGCGGTTCAAGTCGGTGGCGCCCGAGTGGCGAGCGTCGTGGCTGCTCGATGTGGAGCCGGATGGAAATGGCGCGCCGCAGCCTCCGGTATTCGCGCTGATCGATGCGGCCGCACGGATGAGCGCCGATGCGGTAGGACTGCAGGCGGATGAATCGCTTGATGCGGGGTATTTCAAGCAGTTGCGCACCGCCGGGTTCGAGCGGCACGTCTGGACGGTGAACAGCCCGGGCGCGGCCCGCCGGTTTGTCGCCTTTGCCGTGGATTCCATCACCACGGATGTGCCGGGCGCCCTTCGAGCCGCAATGATGTCTGGTGTGGACTAAGGGGCTGGATGATTGATCCAGCGGCGTGCCGCGAAAATGAGGAGGGCAGGGACGAGGGCGCTGAGGGCGAGGGCGAGCACTGGGTTTTTCTGCCCGGCGGCTCCGATGGCGGCGAAGGCAAACCCCAGGGGCAGGCTGCCGCAAGCCAAGGCGACGAAGAATGGGCGTGCGGGCATTCGGCTGAGGCCGGCCAGACAGGCGACCACTTCGGGCATGAGCGGCAGCCAGCGCGAAAGGGCGACGATCCACGCGCCGGACTTCGCGAAGAGCGCGTGATAGCGCTTTAGCTCCGCCTCACCCGCGAGTTTGGCAGCCCAACGCGGATCGATCCACCGGGTGAGGCCGTAGGCCAGCGATCCGGACAGGAATGACCCGACGGCGCTGACCACGCCACCCGTCCACGGGCCATACACAAAACCCAGGGCACTCATGACCGCGGTGCCGGGCACGGGCAGCACCAGATCCGCCATGAGCAACCCAATGCCCCCCAGCCATCCCCAAGGGCCCAGCCGCCTCAGCCACTCAACCGCCGCGTCGCCGGAAAACCAGGCGTCAAACCGGTCGCCCCACAGCAGAAAGGGGACCAGCACGACCGCTGCCAAGATCAGGAAAAGGCGCAGGATTCGCATGGCGAAACCTAACCATCAGGTATTGCCGTTACCAGCCCGGGATCGGGAATCCATCGCCTGGAAGGAGGGACGGCAATTCTCAGACGCCTCCAGGAGCGAATGGGGGGACCAGAAAGTGAGTGTCTGGTCCTTATTCAGCGGAAAATCCGGTCGATGCGCCAATCCAGGGGCCACCATCGAATTCGGCAGCCCGGGCCGCGGCTGTTCGGCGCCCCTCACGAATTCAAATTTGGAACGGGTGCCGGCGGTTGGCGGCGGGCTGGATTCACTGGATGTGATGCAGGTGCGATTAATACCATACCTGAAAGAAACGGGCTTGATTCGGCTCCTATGCATAGTGGTATATGCGATAACAGCGCAAGTGCAAAGGCTAGGCTCTTAAGTGGTAACCGTCCGGGGAAGCACCCCGTGGTGACTGTATCCGTTCGACCGAACCTCATAAGGTCTGGCCGCGACCGATCCCGCCCGGTCCGGGGCTCGTGGTGCGTCTGGCGACGGCTGCGACAAGCGCGCCCTTGGTGCGGAGGGCGGCGCAGGCGGCCGCGTTGAAGTGGCCGGCGTTAGGCGCGGTGACCGTGGGCAGCTTGGTGAACAGCCAGTGGAGGTAGTCGCGCGGGACCTTGTTGCGGCGGCAGGAACTGATGAGCGAGCAAGAGGTGGCTGCCCAGCGGCAGGATCCGGAGGTACGTACGATCGGACAAATTCTTACCAACAGTGATTACTGCCGACTTCCAAGGCGATGCGGACCAGGTGCGCGAAGAGATTTTGCTGGCACGACTCGCGGAACCCATTCTTCATTTCCGCAGTTCTTCCAAGCCTTCAACAAGGGCATCCACATTCGGAAGCACATCCGCCGCCCGCCGCAGGGTCTCGGTATCGATGTGCGTAGAGTTTTGGCTGACTGCTTTGGAGTCATGCCCGACGAATTCCTGCACAATGGCTGGGGAAACGCCGGCGCTTTTCATGAGGCAGGTGAGGGTGTGGCGAAGCGAGTGGAACGACAATTCCGAGACCTCCCGGGTGCCGCTCCTGCCCTTCTTGGTTTGGGTGTGCGAGCGCCTTGGGGCCAGGCCGGCGTCGGCCATGAGCTTTTGGAATTGGTTGGAAAGAGTGCCCACACGCTGGCCACCCTTGAGCCATGCCTGTGCGGTTGGGAATACGCATTTGGTTTCCGATGCGCCTTTGGACTCGGCTTCTTTGAACCATTGTAGCAGGGGTTTCGGGATCGGGAGGATTTGCCGGCGACTGGTCTTTTGAGTGGCCAGGGTGAGGGCGGCCGTTTTGAGGTTGACCGCTTCCCAGTGGAGCGAGGCGACGTCGCCGAGTCGCTGACCGGTGTAGAGGCCCGCCAGGATGAGGCCGCGCCATTCGCCCTTGGCGACAGCCAGGAGCTTGCGGAGTTCGTCCACGGTAAAGGCCCGCCGTTCCCGCTGCCCGTCCCGCTGGCGGAGCGTCTTGACCTTGGCGGCCGGGTTCTCTTCGATCAGGCCGTCCCGCCAAGCTTGCTGAAAGGCGACTCGAGGGTTCGAATCCTTCCCCTGCGCTCGTGTAATATTAACGAGACCGTGCCGTGAGGGCTCCGAGCCGGTGTGGAGAGGGCGGCAAAGCACGGGGAATGGCGCCGAGTGTTGGGTCGGCCGGAACGGCAGGCGAACAAACCGCTCGCCATCACGGCGCCTCCCTCGTGGGAATCAAGCCGCGTTTCCGCGACCGCGAAGAATTCAACCTACAAGGGGCACTACAACCGCGAAAGTCACTAAACACACTAAAAAGCATTGAGTTAGAAGAAGCGGACTGTCCATCCATCAGATGGACGGCAATCGCTGGCCAACGCCTTGGTTTTTCGTGTGTTTCGTGTTTTTCATGGTTCCCATCCCGGTCCATAGGCTCAAAGCCCCCGCTTCCTTGGCAGTGCAATGATTTGGGCGGAGAACTTTCCGGCGATCGTTTTTTCAGTTTCCGCAACCTGAGCGTCTCCATCGGGAATGCGGAAGCGGATCAGCCGGTGGGAGCGAGGGGATGGGCGCGGTCCTCGAGCGGGAACTTCATGTGGGCGCCGCGCAGAGCGGATTGATACACCGCCATCACCATTTCCACCGCCCAAGCGCCGTTTCGTCCGCTGCACTCCGGTTCGCCATCCCGCGCGATGGCCTCAAGCCAGTCACCGACGGGGCCGAGATCGTGGGTGGCGGGGTCTTTGTCCAGCTCGGGTTCAAAGGGCCTGAACTCGTCCGTCCGCCCGGCACGGTCCCAACCCGTGGTCTTGCGGAGGAAGATATTGGGTGACATGTCGCAGTTGAGGCGCGCTGCGCCCCGGCTGCCGAGCAATTCGATGCCCCAGTGGCCGACGGTTTCGCGAAGACGGGCGCTGCTGGTGAAGCTGGCCTGCACGCCGCCCGCAAAAGCGAACTGGGCAAACACCTCGTCGCCGGCCACGAATCCGACGTTGTCCTTCACCAGCCGTCGATCGTCGCGGGTGATGTCGCGTCCGTCGCTCAGCACCCGCGCGCTGCACCAGAGCGGATCGCCCGCGAAGAGGCGGAGCAGGTCGAAGAGATGCGTGCCCAGCACCATCATGTCCTCGCCGCCAGCTCGGTTGTCCTGCTTCCCGTAGGCGCGCAGTTCCTTGAGGTCGCCCAAGAGGCCGTCGCGCACCGCCTGACGGAATCGGACCAGCAGCGGCGCCACCCGCATGGTGTGGGCGACCGCGATTTTCAACTGGCGGCGACTGGCTTCGGCGAGCAGATCATCGGCCTCCGCGGATGAGCGTGTGAAGGGTTTTTCGAAATAACAATGCGCGCCGGCCCGCAGGCAGGCCAGTCCGATTTCGTGATGCTGGTCGGCATGACGCATGGCGATGCTGACAAGCTGCGGGCGTTCTTTGTCGAGCATCTCGCGGAAGTCCGCGTATCGCCGGGGCGCGCCGATGGCGGCGGCCGTCTTGTCGCGACCAGTGGCATCAGGATCGGCCAGGGCCACAAGCTCGACCCCCGACCTGCCCTCGAAAATCTTTTCCAGGCCGTGTCCATAGTCGCCCCGGCCCGTGTGCCCGATCACCGCGGCTCGGAGCCCGGGCTCCTGCGCGCGCACCACGGCGGGCACAGCAACCACGGCCGCCGCCGCGCCACGCAAAAAACAGCGACGCGCCACCAAGGGCCGGCGCCTGCAAGCGGAAGTAGAGGCCTTCATCGAAGTGGCGGCAGCCTGACAGGCGGGGCCATCGCTGGCAAGACAATGCACCCTGGAGGGGCTGAGAGGATGTGTATCAGAACTCATGGTGGTTGCCAGGGGAATAGAAGAAAGATTTCAGATCCGCCAGATTGAGCGATTCAGACGGAAACTTGCGTTGAAGATGACCGAGACGAAACCTCCCCCGGCAAGAAACCATCTGGCTGACACGGCCTACGGAGTCAAAATTTCGACGTCCGGCGCTACATGTCGAAAGTGTGACGGGTTCCGCGTGACGATCTGGACCACCTTTTTTCGGCGGGCAAAAGTCGCGTGCAGGGAGTCGTAGATGCCTCCGCCCATGACCCCGCGGCTGCGGGCCTCCCGAATGGCCGTTTCGTAATCCGCCATCGCCAACGCCTGCACCGCGACAGTATCCCGAAGGCTCAACGTCAGTTCCGCCGCAATTTCCGTCGGCACTTTGTAGAAGCCAGTGAGTGTGGCGAAGGTTTCCGCCAGAGCGTGGGCGTTTGTGAATGGACGCTTGGATTCTTCCAACGCAGCAAGGCAAGTCGTGTGTTCAGGATGCGACTTCAAGACGGCCCCCACCAAGATGCCCGTGTCAAGGAAGGTCATCGGCTGTAGTGCCTCGATTGTTCAACTGCCTCATCGATCGGTGTGGCCGGTACGGCACCTGTCCAGACCTTCAGTTTCCCACGTTTCACAATACGACCGGAGGGGTTGGCTTCCATTTCCAAGACAATGCGCCCGGGAGTGGCCGAAACGATGAGCCGTTGCTTCCGGGGAATCCCGGCGGCCCGCCGGACTTCGCGCGAAAGCACAATCCGGTTGAAGGCGTCCAGTTCGATGGTCGTCCGCATGGCAGCACCATGGCACGGTCATGGCAGGGTTTCAAGTTCCGTTACCCCCTTCGGCGCCTGCCTTGCTTGGGCCACGGCAAGCCGCCCAGGGCGCACCGCCGGCACTTTTCGGGGCAGTTCGAGTGACGTTTTCCGCCCACGCCTCGATGTCGAAATCGAGACGTTCGAGCTTGGCCGGTGGATTCGATGGCGGTCGATGACTCGGTGCGCACGCCTTGGTTTCGGCGTATGGGACTAGCCATGAGCGAGGGAAAGCTTCTGACGAGAATCACCAGCAATCCGACAATCTGTCATGGCAAGCCCTGTCTGCGCGGTCTGCGCTATCCCGTGGAGACAGTGTTCGAGTGGCTGAGCAGCGGCATGAAGAGGGAGGAGATCCTCGCCGACCACGAGGATTTGGAGGAAGCCGATCGACTCGCCGCCTTGGTTTGCGTGGCTCGGGCAGTTCGCACCAAGCGCATTGAACCACTCACCGCATGAGATTCGTCGTGGATGCTCAGCTACCACGGAGACTGGCACTGGTGATTGGCGACTGGGGTGAGGAAGCCATCCACAGGCTCGATCTTCCTGAAAGGAACTGTCCCACTGACAACGCGATTTTGGCGAAAGCCCAATCCCAGCAATTCGTGGTGGTGACGAAAGACGAGGACTTTGTCGACAGCTTCCAGCTGAAGCGAAAACCAGAAAAGCTCCTCCTCATCGCCACCCGAAATACTTCGAACACTGACCAATGCTAACTGTTGCCAACCCATTGGTCTCAGATCAAGGACATGCTGGTCCAAGGAGATTTTTTTCTGTTACTCCAACATTATGGGATTTTCCGACTCTGCCACCTACTTGCGATCCGAAAGCATTTCCAATATCGAGAGGGCGCTAGCACCCCGCTTAAAGGATTTGGGGTTTGTAGCGTGTCCTGAATATGCCGCTGCCGACTTCATTGCCTCATACGAAGAACCACAGCAACTGAGGCAGTCTTTAGAAGTTGACACCCAGTTGATCGACGAATTGGTTGGTTACGATTTTGGATCCGATATGCAGGAGGCGATTGCAGGATTTGAGGCGTCCCGCTTCGGAACAGCATTGGAATCGTACGAAACAGAATTAGAATCGTACTACGAGGGGTCGGAACACGATTCCGACGCAAAGTGGCACTACAAACGCCAGGACTAATCGGTGAGGGCTTACGCAAGATCGCGCCCTTCACCCCAGAGTTTCCTCTCCTAGGGATGTAAATCGTCGATGGCATACCGCGTTGAAGGCGGTCTCGAAAGTGTGGGAAAAGTGGTAAGCCCGTCAGCAACCGCGTCCAGTGAGGTTGTGAATGCGGTAACCGTCTGACCAGTCCACGTCGGCGGTCACCGCGGCGGTCGGCGGTCGGAAGTCGGCGGTCGGCGCTCGGCGGTCGGCGCTCGGCGGTCGGAGGTCGGAGGTCGGAGGTCGGATTTGAAACCGGTGGGCCGGCGTGACTGCGGAGGCGGGGTCAGAGGGCGGAGGGTGTGTCGAATGGTAAAGAGCCGCGAGTGGCTTCGTCTGTGGGCTACGGCAAGGGGTCGTAGCAGTGCCTCTCGCCGAGGGATTGACTGCATGCATTTTTTCTACAATATTGCATACATGGTACAAGTCACCATTCGACGTCTCGAAGAGGACTGGGTCAGGAAGGCGAAGGCCGAGGCCATTCGCCGAAAGGTCTCCCTGAACCAAATCCTGGTCGAAGCGCTCCGCCGCGGACTCGGCGTCGACTCCGAACCGGTCAGGAAGACGAACCTTGACCGTTATGCCGGGGACTCGGATTTCGGCCCGGAATGGGACGAATTTTTGGAGCGGGACCTCAAACGGATCGACCCCGAGTTATGGAGTTGATCCTTGTTCTGGACACCAACGCGTACAGCGATTGGCGCCGCAGTGGGAGGTGGCATGATCGGATCGCCGTGGCGAACCGCGTCATACTGCCGGCCATCGTCATCGGCGAGCTGCATCATGGATTTCGGAATGGGACCAGGTTCGACGAGAACGCGCGCCGGCTGCGCGCTTTCCTCGCCGAACCCCAGGTCGCCGTTCACGCCACAACCCTCCGAACCGCGGAAATCTATGGGGAATTCACGGATTTCCTTCAGCGGCAGGGGACTCCGATCCCGACGAACGACATCTGGATCGCGTCCGCAGTGCATGAATGCGGAGGTCGGCTCCTATCGAGGGATGATCATTTCCGGCTGATACCGTTCATCGATTTAGACACGGCATGACGGATAGCCATGCGCCGCATTCTCGTGGACTCAGCAAGGCGCCAACGGGCCGCCAAACGAGGGTTGGGCGCCGCCCATGACGTTCTTGAAGACCCGCTGCAGGGAATTGACCTCGGTTTTGCCTAGCAAGGGACATTACAACCACGAAAAACACTAAACACACTAAAAATCATTGAGTTAGAATAGGCGGCCTTGTCATCTATTGGGTGCACGGCAATTCTTGGTCAACGCGTTGGTTTTTCGTGTGTTTCGTGCTTTTCGTGGTTCCCATCTCGGTCGTTCGGTTTTGAGTTCTGGATCTCCGCGATGCCTTCGTGATGCCTTTCGGACTCAATCGAATTGTGGGTGTCCTCGATGGTTTTCGCGCACGCACTGCTTCGCTCGAACCCCCCGCGCCCGTGTCCCTGACGGCCTCAAAGGCAGTACACCAACCCAAGGCCGTTCCGCCCACCACAACGCATCTCACCATAACCCATTCGCGCGGAGCTCTGAAGTTGGAGTACCGGCCGCTGGGGCCGGAATCGACGGCCGACACGCCGCGCATGGGGCGGAGTTGGTTTAGGCTTCATATTTCCGCCCGGGCCGACGATTCCGGCCTCTTCCGGCGGTACTCCAACCCAACGCACAACCGCCCACGAGGTTTGCCTATCGCCTCGGAACCCCCGATCTCCGACTTGCGACCACCGCCGCCGTCGCGCCATGCAAAAATCGGCGACGCGCCATTGAGGGCCGGCGCCCGCAAGTGGAAGTGAAGGCCTTCATCGAATTGGCGGCTACCCGACATGCGGCGCTACCGCTGGCAAGACAATGCGCCATGTAGGGGCTGAGAGGATGGGGCTTTGTTTCCGGGGAATGCCGTCACGGTTCGGGGGTCGAGTGGAAGATCGACTCTGATGGATGCGTTCGGTGCGATTGCCGTCCGCAGGGTATGGATCATATCAGGTTCGCTCCTTCCCCTCATCCGATTCAGGACTCAGGCATTTCCGTGCATCCGGTCAGATGGAAGAGGCTGTCCGGTAGAAACCGGTTTTGCGAGGCTCATTCGGGTGCCGGATAACGAAAAAGTGGCGCTTGAGGAAACCCTGGTGAGGCGTAATAGGCAATTTCAACTTTCCATTTCTCACCAACACGGCTCCCACGTGCCCCGTTTCCCGCTTCATGACCTGAGCGACAGCGAGTTCGAGAAACTTGTAGTATATATCTGCCGCGAGCTGATGGGCATCGGCATCACTTCCTTCGCGCCAGGTCGAGACGGAGGCAAAGACGCCAAATTTGAGGGGACGGCGAGAGCCTTCCCCAGCGCCGCTGCCCCAGCGTCAGGGAAATTCATCATTCAGGCTAAGCACACCACCTCTCCCGTCGCCTCATGTTCGGACTCCGAGTTCGAAACCACCCTCATTGACAGGGAGATACCGAAGATCCGGCGGATGGCCAAGGACGGCACGCTGACGCATTACCTGATCTTCACCAACCGACGGAAGACCGGTGGAGCGGAGGACCGCATTCCGGATCGCATTAAGGCCGCCACCGGGATCGAGCACGTCTGGCTCCGAGGCCTGGAAGACATTGAGCGCGAACTCTCGTATCACCCGGGCATCGTAACGGCTCTGGGTCTCGACAAGTTCCGTTTGCCGATCCAATTTGTCCCGGAAGACCTGAGGGATGTGATTCTTGCCCTCCACGCGCACCGGCAGTCCCTGTCCATCGCCTTCGATAGCGAACATGACTTCCGTGACTACCCCGGCCTGCCCGCCAAAAACACCGTCAATGGGCTTACTCCGCGTTACGACGCCTACATCAAGGACGACTCCATGCCTCATTTCCGGGACGTCGAGGGATTTCTGAAGAACCCGCGCAACGAGGGCCTTAAGGAGCAGTATCACACTGTCGCCAACGAACTGAAAGGCCAGTTGCTCATTCATCGGGATCACTTCTCAACGTTCGACGAGGCTCTGGAAGCTCTCTACATCCTCATCCTCGAACGCAGCCCTGAAGTTCGGGCCGTCCGACGACTGGTAAAAATCCTCATTCACTACATGTATGTGAACTGCGAGATCGGCCAAAAACAATGATCCGGCCCGCGAAACACCTGAATCTCAACACCTGCGTCCTTCGCGCCGCCAGCCGTCTGTTGGCGCGGTTGCAGCGTGAACGGATTTGCCGTTTCGCCGACCTGAGGACCAGCCTCGCCGGCCTTGGCGACGATGCGGAGGTTGTTTTTTTACCGGCCCTCCATTTCCTCTACCTCCTCGGCCGGGTGGACTACCACCCACAGACCGACTCCTTAGAATACATCGAGCCTCGGAAAGGTGACGCCGCATGAAGCTCAGCCACCTGTACTCTGATCAACCCGATCTGTTCCCGTCCATTTATTTTCGGGACGGACTGAATGTGATTGCCGGTCACATTCGCCATCCCAAGGACGATTCCAAGATCGGGCATTGCCTTGGCAAGACTCTCCTCATCGATATCCTCGACTTCTGCCTCCTGAAGCAGGTCAAAAAAGAACACCTCTTCAGGCGGAAACCAGAAGTGTTCTCGGACTTCGTCTTTTTCCTGGAAATCCAGCTCCCGGAAGACGGATTCCTCACCATTCGCCGCTCGGCCGCCGAAACCACCAAGATTGCCTTCAAGCGCCATCAGCATCGCTGGCGGAATCTTGTTGATTTGCCTGAAGCGGAATGGGACCACTGGCGCGAGACCTTCGACAACGCCGTCATGCTCTTGGACAGCCTGCTGGCCTTCACGCCAATCAAACCATGGTCCTTCCGCAGGGGTCTGGGCTACTTCCTGCGCGGTCAAAACGACTACGGCAACGTCTTCCAGCTTCACAAATTCGGAGCCGGCAAGCATAAGGATTGGAAACCCTACATCGTGAGAGTCCTCGGATTCGACGACTCGCTCCTGATCGCGAAATACGAGGCCGATGCGAATGTGTCCAAACTCCAGGCCACTGCCGCGGAGCTTCAGGCCGAAATCACCATCAGGCCTAAAGATTTCGATAAACTCCGCGCCAGCATCGCCGTCAAACGGGATGAGGTGGAATCCAAGGTTCGCGCCATCGACGTCTTCGAATTTCACGGTCAGGAAGCGGAGCTGGCCCGCGAGGCTGCGGAGACAATCGAGTTCGAGATCGTTGCCAACAACACCCTGCTTTACAACGCCCGCCACGATCTCGCCCAAATCGAACTGGGCCTTGAGGACGACATCGAGTTCGACCTCGCCGAGATTCAACGTGTCTTCCGGGAAGCCCAGATCACGTTTGCGGATCAACTCGTGCGGGATTACGACGACTTGCTCGATTTCAACCGGCGGATTCTCACCGAGCGGCAAGCGGCCCTGCGCGAACGGGCGGTCAGCCTCCGCGCGGAGATCGCCACCCTCGAGGAATCCAATGCCGGTCTCTCGAAGCGCCGAAAGGAAATCCTTCAAGTCCTCGGTGGCACCGACAGCCTGCAAAAGTTCAAGGACCTCCAGCGGCAGATAGACCACGACCGCGCCCAACTCACCCTGATGGAAACCCGGGCCGCGGGGCTTGAAAACCTTCTCTCCCTCCAGGGCGAGATCCGGGAAACCAAGGCCCGCGCCGATCAACTCGCGGCCGAAATCGGCCAGATGGTTCACCACGGCAGCCCGCGCTACCAAGAAATACGGCTCACCTTCAGCCGCATCATCAAGGAAGTTCTTGGCCGCACCGCGCTGCTTTATCTCGACCAGAACGGCGAAGGTAATCTCGACCCCCATGCGGAATTCAGCGATTCCGAAACCGACCTCCACACCGAGGAAGATCGCGGCACCTCATTCCGCCAATTGCTCTGCATCGCCTTCGACCTCGCCGTCCTCATCAGCTACGCCAGGGAGCCGTTCTTTCACTTCGTTTATCATGATGGAGGACTCGAACGCCTCCAAAACAAAATCAAACTTTCCCTCCTTCGCGTCATCCGCGAAACCTGCTCCACCCACGGCATCCAATACATCTTCAGCACCCTCAGCGAGGACATCCCCATCCACGACGACAGCGATGGGCTCTGCCCGGCGTCGGAAGAAGTAATCCTCAACCTTGACGACAGCGGAGACGCTGGGCGATTGTTTAAAATGGGCCGGTTCTGACCACGCGACCGCCGCTCAGGCCTCCCCCATCCCACTGACAATTCGGAAGTCCCGAGCTTCATGTGCGCCAACGCCACCGGCCTCCATCAGATCCCGCGCCCCACTCAGGACCGCGCCACGGCCGACATCGTCTTCGTCCATGGCCTCGGCGGAGCCTCCCATGACACGTGGCGGCATGGCAAGGAGAGCGACCCCGATCACTTCTTCTGGCCGGAGGCGCTGGCAGCGGAATTGTCAGGATGCCATGTGTGGACTTTCGGCTACGATGCGGGGATTACGCAGCTGGGGAGTCCTGGAATGAGAATCGGCCAGCGCGCGGGGAGTTTGGCGATTCAAATGAAAAACCGCGGACTCGGTTCGCGCCCCGTGATTTTCGTGACCCACAGCATGGGTGGGCTGGTCATCAAATCCCTGATCTGTGATCGCCCTGAGGGCGAATGTGCCGAGTTGATCGGAAACATTCGCGGCATCGTCTTTTGCGGCACTCCCCATTCGGGTTCGGCGTTTGCCTCCGCGGCAGAAGTGCTCGGGAATTTTCTGAAAGTGGCGAAAACCCAAAAGCACGTGGAAGAAATGTGCCGGGACGATGTGGCTCTCAACCAGATGCACGACCGCTTTCGCGCCTGGCACCACACCCACCCCCTCGCCATCCAGACCTACGCCGAGAGCCGAAGCCTGTTCACCAAGAGCCTCCTCGGCCGATGGATCGACCTTGGCCTAGTCGTGCCCCGCCCCTCCGCCAATACAGGTCTGGGAGATTCTCCAGTCGATGTGGACGCCGACCACATCGAATTGGTCAAACCCCACCCGGGCAACAAGCCGCTTTATGATACGGTTTATCTTGGGGTGTTGTGGTTCATCCGGCAAATCCTGGATTTATCACGAGAACCGCAGAAGCAACCGAAGGACGTGGATCTGGCCGATTTCTTCAGGCTTTTTGAATCCGTGCAAGTAACCATCCTCATCTCGCCCACTCGCACGCCATGAATTTTCCAACCAAGCCAAAGGTGCAGTTCTTCGTGTCTTACGCCCACGAGGACCACAGGAAGAAGGAGGAGTTCCTCAAAGCTCTCAGGACACGCATGACGAATTCCAAACACTACGAGTATGAGCTGTGGACGGACGCGAAACTCCTACCAGGAGAAGATTGGCGCCATGAAATCGAATTGGCCCTGAATCAATGTCAAGTGGGCATTCTTCTGGTATCCCAAAGTTTCTTGGCTAGCCGGTTCATTGTTGAACAAGAGTTGCCCAAATTTGTCAATGGTGACCGGCCTTGCGTGCCGGTCTGCCTTTTGCCGGTGAACTTCAGCACCGTGGATATGAAGGGGCTGGAAGCAAAGCAGATCTTCCGCTGGCAGCATCCTAGGAACGGTGAATTCAAGGAGTTTAGCGCCTGTATTGGGGATGCGAAAACTCACTTTGTCGATCAGCTTGTCGACCAGATTGAACGACGTTTGAAGAAACTCCCCCAGCCCCCAACGGGCGTCTCCACCACGGGAGGAAAGACGATTTCTCATCGGCTGCAAAATAACCCGGCTGAGCTGGAGAAGAAAATGCGACAGGTTTTTGGCGCCCAATTCGAAGACATCAAAAACCTAGTCGAAACCAATGCTGCATTGCGCAAATTGCTTTGCGAGACCTTCATCACAAAAGCAGCTGATTTGAACTCCGATGAGATTACCTACCGGCTGATGTTCCGGTTTTATGAGAACTTCTGCCATTCCCTCGGGGAGATGGACCGACTCTATCGCCAGAGCGGCAATAGAGCCATGCTACTCGAGACCCTCTCTTCTGTCATATTTCTGGCGATGAGTCCCGAGTTCGCCGAAGAGTTGCGAGCCGGTGGAGCGGACCAACCGAGAACGATTCCCAAGGGCGCACAGCAAGGCGTGGTTGGACTGATGAAGGCGTGGATTCAAGGGGACAAAAAAATGCCGATCAGAGAGTTGGCGGCGCAACCCCATCACGAAATGTGGGACTGTGTTCCGGGCGACGAGAGAAACGAAATCATGCAACAAATCATGAAGCGGACACCAGGTGTCGATCCAGACCGCGCGGGGGCTGAGGAGAGATTCCGCCGGATCACCCGCGCCCATGCGTATCGCCAGACATTTATCCATGCCATTGTGGATGAGAAGCAGCTTGCCGTCCTCGGCGGTGATCTGGCGAAAGGAGGCTTGTTGGAGAACGTGCTGATTTTCGCCAAAGCGGAGGGAGCAACGATCTTCCGCGAGCGTGGGGAAGGCTATGATGCCGATTTTGAGATCCAATTGGAGCTGCTCCTCGAATCCCTTAACAAACATCAATAAAACGACCCGATGGACGACTTCATCTCATTGGATAAGGCCGGAAAGGTCGAAACGCTGCGCAAGTTCGGCCCTTGGCCGGAAACCAAGCATCTCTTTTCGACGGATGACCTGCGAGCGGTGACCATGGCTTACATGGCAAGGCGCCCACTCCTGCTGCGCGGTGAGCCTGGTTGCGGGAAGAGTCAGTTGGCCAGGGCCGTGGCACAGACATTGGGATGGCCGTTGCTCAGCAAGGTGATCAATGCCCGTGTTGAGCCGGAGGATTTGCTTTACCGCTTCGATGCGGTGGCCCGGCTAGCGAAAGCCCAGATCCTTCCGAGCAGCGCCGATGTCGAAAAGGAACTCGCCGCCGAGAATTTCCTTTTGCCCGACATTCTCTGGTGGGCATTGAATCCGTTTAATGCAGTAGAGCGGTTCAATGCCGCGAAGAGGTATTGCGGCAGCAGTGGCTGCGATTACGGGGCCAATGCTGGCGTGGCGTTCGAGACCGACAAGGGCTGCGTGGTCCTGCTGGACGAGATGGACAAGGCGGATGCCGAGGTTCCGAACAGCCTCCTGGAGATCTTTTCGCTCGGTAGCTTCAGCCTGCCCTATGGCGGCGGCAGCGTCACGGTGGAAGGCGTGAAGGATCCGTTGATTATCATCACCACCAACGAGGAACGGGAACTCCCTGCCGCCTTTGTGCGCCGGTGCTTGGTGCACCAGATGGACCCGCCAAAGGAAGGTCTGGATGAGTTTTTCAGGACACGGGTGAGGGCGCACTTCAACAAGGA
>JBJXFS010000383.1:0-8941 GCA_046155625.1 Verrucomicrobiales bacterium
TCGAATCCCTCCTCGCCATGGTCACCCCCTAATCCTTCCCTTTTCCTCCTTCCCCCTTACCTCTTACCTCTTACCCCTTACCCCTTACCTCTTACCCCGCCCCCGCCCCCCATGATCCAGAGCAAAAAAGGCATTATCCTCGCTGGCGGTGCGGGCACGCGGCTCGACCCGCTGACCCGCATTGCCTGCAAGCAATTGCTGCCGATCTACGACAAGCCGATGATCTATTATCCCTTGGCCACGCTCATGTTGGGCGGACTGCGGGACATCCTGATCATCTCCACCCCCAAGGATGTGCCCGCGATCGAAAACCTGCTGGGTGACGGGGCCTCCCTGGGGATCTCCTTGACCTATTCGATCCAGCCCGAGCCCAAGGGCATTGCCCAAGCGTTCCTCATCGGTGAAGAGTTTCTCGCGGGCTCGGGCGCCTCGCTCATCCTCGGGGACAACATCTTTTATGGTAAACTCGACTTTTACCGGGAGGCGCTGCAGCACGAGGACGGCGCTTTCATTTTCGGCTATCACGTGCGCGATCCTGAGAGGTTCGGGGTGGTGGAGTTTGATCGCAGTGGGAACGTGCTCAGTCTGGAGGAAAAGCCGAAGAATCCGAAAAGCCGATACGCCGTCCCCGGCCTGTATTGCTACGACCGAACCGTGGTCGAACGCGCCAAGTCCCAACGTCCCAGCGCCCGCGGCGAGCTCGAAATCACCGACCTGAACAACAGCTATCTGCGCGAAGGAACACTCAAAGTCAAGCTGCTCGGCCGCGGCATCGCCTGGCTGGACACCGGCACCCCAGCCAGCCTGCTCGAGGCCGGCAATTACATCGCAACCGTCGAGCGCCAGCAGAATTACAAGATCGCCTGCCTTGAAGAAATCGCGTTCAACCGAGGTTTCATCGATGCGGCCCAATTGCGCTCACTCATCGGCGAAACCCGGAATCCGGATTATCGCCAGTACTTGGAAGTGGTGCTGGCGGAAGCCGACGGGTAATTGATACCTCCGTCCAAAAGCTTTTGCGCATGGTTCGCCATATTCTCGTACTCTGAGAAGGCGCTGCCGGCTCCAAGGCCAGTGGAGCCTTGACACCCCGACAATTTCCCGGTAAAACCCTCCAGCGTGTTCTGATGTACCGCCTCATTTGTACTCTGGTCACCGTCGCGCCGTGTTTCGCCTTCGCCGGTGGCTTGGTTTGGTCAGATCGTCCTTCGGGGACTCGTTCCATCAAGGCCAGCGGATTTGACGGATCGGATCGCCGCACACTTTACAGCAGTGCTGGCGATCCCCGGGGAGTGATCATCGATGCCGAAAGCGAACGCGTATTCTTCACCGACCGATTCGGCGGGACCGCGACCAGCGGGGAAATCAACTCCGTGCCGCTCACCGGAGGCGCCCGCGCCCAGCACCTGAGCGGCCTGAACCGGCCCGCCGACCTGCGGTTAGATGCCGCCACTCGCACGCTCTATTGGTGCGAGGAAAACGCCGGTCTGATTCGGCGCGCCCACCTCCCGCTCGCCGCCGGCATCCTCACCGCTGAATCCCTGATCACCGGAGTCCCCAATCCCTATTACCTCGACTTCGACCCAATCCGATCGCTTCTAGTCTGGGGATCGAGCGGCAACAGCCTGCAGTCTGGCCCCCTCACCGGCGGCTCCGCCAATCCGCCACTGTATTCCGCCGGACAAAACATGCGCGGCGTCTGCGTCGACTCGACCGCGGGCATGGTGTATTGGGTTGAACGAGACGGCCCGCGCGCGATCCGCCGCCGTGCGCTCGATGGCGGATCGATCGAAGACCTCTACACCGGACTGGACACACCGCATGGACTTGTCCTCGATCTGCCGGCGCGGCGAATGTACTGGGTCGATACCGGAAGCCAAAACGCTGGCGGCTTCAACGCGCGTGGCGTGAGCCGTGGCCACATGGATGGTCAGGCTCGGGAAGCGGCCGAAGTCGTGGTGGCCGGCACACCCGCCGACCAACCATGGGACGTCGATCTGGACCCGCGAGTCGCCAACTACGCCGAATGGCAGGCGCGCTTCTTCCGCTTCGACGCCTCCGCCGTCCTGACCGATCCGGCGGCGGATCCCGATGAGGATGGGTTGATCTCGTTCGGCGAATACGCCTTCGGACAATCCCCGTTGCTCGCGGATGGCGATGGCATGGTCGTGCCCACCATGGTGACCGTGGACTTCCAAATTTATCCCGCCATCACGTTTCCCCAGCGGGCCGAAGTCCCGGATGTGGCCTATGCCGTCAGCCTGTCGATGGATTTAATCTCCTGGTCCGCCTCGGGCGATGGCACGATCGAAGTCGGACACTCCGCCCGCGATTCCCAAGGGATGCAACGCGTCACCGTTCGATCAACCACCGCGGCCACGGGGGCACCGCGGCAATTTTTCCAGGTCAGGGCCTCCAGGGTCACACCCCCCTGACCAGCGGGCATCGTGACTCACGCTCGATCCCGCCGCACCAGCAGAGCCGCCAAGGCCAGATCTTGGGGATGGGTAATCTTCGGGTTGGGCGCGGTGGAGGCGACGAGACGGACGGCGTGACCGACCGCCTGCACCGCGGACACCTCATCGGTCAGCCGATCACCCCGCGTGGCGGCGGCCGCATAAGCCGCACGCAACATCGGCACGGCAAATACCTGCGGCGTCTCCATGGCCCACAGATTGCTGCGATCCACGCTGCCCGTGACCATGGCCTCGCTATCAGCACGCTTCAGTGTCTCCACCACCGGATGCGCCAAACTGGCCGCCCCGCAGCCACGCGCCGCGGTCACGACCCGACGCACATCGTCCGCGGTGACCAACGGTCGCGCTCCGTCGTGAACTGCCACCCATTCCGCCGCGGGAGCCAGTGCCGCCAAGCCCGCCGCCACCGAATCCTGACGCTCCGCACCACCGAGGGCAAAATGGATCGGCACTCCGGTGTCTCGCGTGACCGTGGCCAACCACTCCTGCGCTTCTCCCCAACGCTCAGGATGGGTTACCAAAATGATTTCGCCAAATTCCCCCGTGCCGGCCAGCGCGCGCACCGCCCGCTCCAGCACCGACCGCCCATCAATGAGCGCTCCCAGTTTGTCCATTCCCATGCGCCGGCTGGATCCGGCCGCCACGACGATCGCGGATGTCATTGTCGCAACCTCAGGCGCGCCCGAGCGGGTTGCAACCACCATCGATCCGCTTTGGATGGATGTCGTGGTCGTCGACACCGAGGATGACGGGCTGGAAATGGTCAATATCGATCAAATCGCCCGATTTTCGTTTCAGCCGGCCGACCGAAATTGAGATGTGCTGACCAACGAAAAGTCGTCTAAGGTGCTGGCTCGATGTCACTTGAATCGGACCTATTACACATGGGGGAACGGGCGCGCGCGGCAGCCTTGGCGCTGGCCCAGGTCCCGACGGCGGCCAAGAATCGGATTCTCCTCGCCATGGCCGATGAATTGATGGCCCGGGAACGGGCCATCCTCGATGCCAATGCGCGCGATCTGGAGGCCGCCGAAACCGCAGGGCTGTCGGCGGCGATGAAAGACCGGCTGCGACTGGACGGCAAACGCCTGAGCGCCACGGCTTCCGGAGTGCGGCAGGTCGCCTCCTTGCCGGATCCGGTGGGCGAGGTGCTGGCGTCGTGGGAGCGCCCAAACGGTCTGCGGATCGAAAAGAAGCGTGTCCCGATCGGGGTCATCGGCATCATTTTTGAATCGCGGCCGAACGTCACCAGCGACGCGGCCGTGCTTTGTTTCAAAAGCGGCAATGCGACCATCCTGCGCGGCGGCAAAGAATCCGTGTGTTCGAACATGGCCATCGCCGCCGCGTTGGAGGCCGGCGGTCGCCGGGCCGGCATGCCTCCCGATTGCGTGCAATTGGTCCCGACGATCGATCGCGAGGCGGTGCGCCTGCTCTGCGGCATGAACAAGTACCTCGATCTGATCATCCCCCGCGGCGGCCGCGGCCTGATTGAGACAGTCGTCTCCCTCGCCCGCATGCCGGTCATCAAACACTATGACGGCATCTGCCACCTCTATGTCGACGCCGCCGCCGACCCCGACATGGCCGTGCGCCTCATCGTCAACGGCAAGGCGCAAAAACCCAGTGCCTGCAACTCGCTGGAATCATTGCTCATCCATGAATCCGCCGCGGCCGAGCTGCTCCCGCGGTTGGTTCCCGCCCTCGCCGCCGCCGGCGTCACCCTGCGCGCCGATGATCGCCTGCGCGCCCTTCTTCGGAACACCAACGATCTCCGCGTCGAACCCGCCAGCGACGGCGATTGGGAAACCGAATACCTCGACCTGATTCTCGCCGCCAAGCTCGTCTCCTCCGACTCCGAGGCCATCGATCACATCAACCGCCACGGCTCAAAACACAGCGACGTCATCGTGACCGAAAATCCCGATGTCGCGGATCGCTTCCTCTCCACCGTCGACAGCGCCTGCTGCTTCTGGAATGCCAGCAGCCGGTTCAACGACGGCGAAGAATTCGGCTTCGGCGCCGAAATCGGCATTTCCACCGATAAACTCCACGCCCGTGGCCCGATGGCCCTGCCCGAACTTACCAGCTACAAATACCTCATCCGTGGGACCGGCCAAATCCGCGGATAACTCCGCCACGCAGCGCTCTAAAGAATCGTAATGTCCCGCTTCTGGTCCTTCGGGGGACACCCGTTTCTCGCTAAATGGCAGCCAATGCCCGTCACTCTGTCGCACGTCACTCTGTCGCATACCCTCCTGAATCTGGACGTCGGTCCCGGGTAGGGCGGCGGGTCCCGCTCGCCGGGCGCGGCGTCCCGCCGCGTCCATCGAGCGTCTCGCTCTGTGTGCGGTTCGCCATGTTCGCCTCCTGCTTTCGGAGCAAGGCGCGAGACGCGCGGGGCAGCCGGCGAGGACGCCAGCTGCGGCGGGCGGGACGCGCCGCCCTACGCGAGACCCATCGCTTCGCTGAATACCGACTACTTCTGAATAACAAGCTGTTGGTTAGCCAGCATCAACGAGTCACAGCACACTATTTTCCGGGTCGCGATCCCGGCCTTGGGTGCCCAAGGATCGCACACGTGGAGTCGAGGACGAGGACGAGTGGCGCAAAGGATGGATGGCTGAGGGTGACGAGCCATCGTGTGGGCGGAAAAGACGTATTCAGGAAGCTTGGAATCGTCCTCGTCCTCGTCCTCGTCCTCGTCCTCGAAGTGGCCGCTGCGCTGACCGCCCTGCCACCCATGACTGTGACTCTCCCTGTCCATCGCGCCCCGCGCGTTTCGGGCTGAATACCGACTACTGAATACCGACTACTGAATACCGACTACTGAATACCGACTACTGAATACCGACTACTGAATACCGCCCTCCGCCCTCACCGACTCCTCACGATGACCATGCACGAGGCGCGGCGCACTTGGACGACGGCGTTGTCGCCGGACCCTTCCGCCGAAGGAGCGTTCTTCAAGCCAATGGCGGCGGCTTGGCCTGAGCGGGCGAGGAAGTCGCGGACGACGCCGGATTTAATGGCATAAAAGACGCGACCCATGTTGGGAAGACCGCTAGAAACTACGCCGACCACATACGGATTGCCACCCAATTCCTGCACCAAGGCACCGCCCGAGTTTCCGGGCAACAGGGCCACCGAAATCTGATAGTGGTCCTCGTTGTCGTGGATTCCGGAAGTGGCGGTGATTTTCCCGTGCTCCAATTTCGAGTTGGTGCCGAGAATCGAGGCCTGCGGAAACCCGATGGTAAAGACATCGGCCCCCTGCTCGGCTTGACTGGGGGCGAGGGCGAGCCAGTGCGGCGTCGCCACGCCGGTTGTTCGCAGCAACGCCAGATCATGCTTCTTTTCCACGAAA
The DNA here is from genome assembly GCA_046155625.1 of Verrucomicrobiales bacterium. Classification (GTDB taxonomy): domain Bacteria; phylum Verrucomicrobiota; class Verrucomicrobiia; order Verrucomicrobiales; family V1-33; genus CAJBME01. Next base: position 5,842 of record JBJXFS010000383.1, read on the forward strand.
ACGATCTCCGCCTTTATGAGCCGCCGATCTTCTTCGGTGCGCACATGAATCGACGGATTGTCGCCGCGCACGACATGTTCATTGGTGAGAAGATAGCCATTTTCTGAAATCCAGAACCCAGTCCCTGTCCCGGTCGGCTCCAAGGCCTGGACATCGGCCGGCAGTTGTTCCCCGACGATTTTTGACCCATCGCCGCGCCCCGCCGCCACTGCCAGATACCATTTGAATTCCTCGGTCGTCGACAACTCCCGCGCCTCCAGCCACTGCTTGATCGCCGGGGTTTTCACCATGTAAGGCCAGAGACGCCCGATCTCGGGATGCTTCCCGCTCGTGGGATGCCACTTCGTCCCCTTGGTCGGATCCTCGAAATACGCCAATCCATCCTCATAGGCGTCCATCAGCGCCTGCACCATGCCCGCCCCAGCCGCCCCGTCCCCGTCAAACCAAATCTCCGTATACGCCGCCGTCATCAACGCCTGATTCGCCTGGGCTTTGCTCAGGCCAGCCCTCAGTGCTTCGATCGCCACATCTCTCTCTACTTCCGCGACTTGCTGCGCTTGCGCGACTTCCTTTTCCTTAACGCGCCGCTCGGCCGTGTCAATCTGCTTCGTCGACGTGTCCATGGCCGTCAGCACTTGATCGAGCGTCATCTTGCCCGAACCACCGCCCGAGACCTCACCCGCCGGCTTAAGTCGATTCAATTTCGAAACCACCACATACCCGGTGGCCACCAGCACGGCCGCATAAACCAAGCCAGCCAAAACCCGACCCGACGAGCCGCGCGGTTGGCTGGCCGGCCTCACTTTCCGCTGAGGAGGGGCCGGCCGTGGAGCCGATACCGTTGGGGCGGCCGGCGGCCCCGGAATGGCAAATGGTCTATGGCAGATCGGGCACTGGTACGTGGCCCCAGGTACGATGGAGGCCATTTCAAGCACCGTCCGGCAGGATGGGCATGGGAGCTGCATGGCGCTAAATGGGTGGGAGATGGAACGTGAAGGCGAGCGATTCAATTCTCGGATGGGTCACCCGTCGCCCTCGGTGATTGGTTTGCCTTATCCTGAGCGGAAGCCATCCCATCGACAATCGATTTCTTGCTAAAGAATTGGTTCAATCGGCGTTCCAAACTCCGCGATTTTGCTTCGACTTTTCCCGCTTCCGCCGAACCCCCTCTTCCGCCCTCCGCCCTCCGCCCTCCGACCGCCGCCCTCCGACCGCCATCAGTATTGAAACTCCGAATTCCGCGCCCCTGGTATCGCCTCGAGCGAGGCCAGCAGGTCTACGCGCAGACTGGGATCGCGAATGCTGGAGGCCCAGGCGATGGCTCCCTCCAAGTCCTCGAGCGCGATGGAATTGGCGACATGCACCGCGGCGGCGTCGTAGCCCGGGGTCTGGGTTTGGCCACCCAACCAGGCCGAGGCGCCTTGGGCGTCGTCCGAAAACCACTGCGCGAACAACGCGTCGACGGCTTCGCCTTTGGCGGCAGGCGGCAATGGCAACTGGGTCATCCAGGTGAGTGCCTCCGCCTTGGGCATCGCCTCGGCGACCGCGCTCAGGCCCGATTGAGAAAACGCGGGGTCGTCGAGTTGGTCTTCAGCCCACTCGCGCACTTCATGCGGCGTGGCCGTGTCGGCGAGATGCCGGGCCAGGGCGGCGTAGCCCGCGGCCCGCACCGGCTGCCACGCCTCTCCAGTGTCGAGTTGCGCAAGCAGGGCGGCGAGTGTGTCCTGATCGAGGCGGTCGATCACCCAGGGGGCCGCGTCGGTGGCGTCTTCCGGCCGCATGAGGCGCAGGGTTTCAGCGGCCAGGGAGACATGGTGATCGGCCAGGGCCAGGACGGCCGCCTTGCCAAACTGAGCGGAGTCGCCCACACCGTCGCGCACGAGGTCCATCAGGTCGTGCGGACGCGTGGCCGCCATCGAACCCGCCACAGCGCGCAGGTCGTCAGGCAGGCTGCCCGATTGTCGCTCCGCGATCCACGTCACCGCCGATCGCGGGTCGCGATGAGCCCAAGTCACCAGCAGGTACTCCCGCTCAAACGGCGTGAGCCAAACATCCACGGCCTCCATCCACGAGGCCCACGCGTCTCCGCCCAGTCCATTAACCGCGTTGATCAACAGGGCCATTCGCCGCGTCGGATCGGATTCGACTTCCATTGCCGCGGCCGTGTCCTGAACCTCCGAGGGCGACCGCTCTTCGGATCGGTCCATACCCGCCACCGCCGGCGGCAGGACGGGAAGCGACGCGGGTGCCACTGCTCGGACCGAAGCCGCCGTCGGCGATTCCGGCCGCGGTGCCGTCCAGTGACCCACGCACCAGCCGGCCGCCGCCGCCGAAACGACCAGCCCAACCACAGGAAGTCGAAACACACGAGTATTCATGATCAAATAAGCTAAGTCTCAAAAGTCAGCGCTGCGGGGCGCCAAAGCCAAATCCGCGATGCCCGACACCTTGTGACAGCTGATCTCAGAATTCCTTCGCCCAGCTCCGCTCCGCTTCAGCTCCCTAGACATTCCAAGCGCAATTGGTATTAATCTCCTTGAATCAAGCTTTTGGACGGCGCTCGAGGCTCGAGGTGGGACGAGACCTCCAGGGATCGTAGGCGGTGGGAGCGTGCTGGAGGAAGCCACTTTTCGCCTTCTCAAGTGGTGCCCTACTAAGCCAGAAAAAGTGATGAACGAAGACGCGGTCATCGTGAATTCTCCGGGTGTGAATCACGCGACCGTCGCTCGAGAAGTGGAGACCATTCCCGGATGGTACGCCTCCACTGCCTACGCGCCCGGGAGGTCGCGTCCCACCTCAATGCCACCTTCTCTCATTCGCCGGCAGCGTCGTTCCGCTAACAATAATGTATGGGAATTGGACAAACTTCTGGGGGCCCGGAGGGCCACCTGAAGCCAGCCCAGGACTGTGGACGCAGGAGCGGCCGATGCCCTGGGTACGATCGGAAAAAAGTCGGAGTGCCCTCAAAGGGCACTAGTGTGCCGGATGATAAATAGCTATTCATAATTAGCTCATTGGCCGATTTGCGGCGAGTGCGTCCTTGGCCCGCTGGATTTTCCGGAGAATCTCCTGACCCTCGGCTTTCCAAATGTATCGCTTC
>JBJXFS010000385.1:0-6430 GCA_046155625.1 Verrucomicrobiales bacterium
AAAAATTCTTCGGCGGGCGAGTGGCGGGGATGAACAAGTCGCTTTATAAGCTCAAGACGGTCAAAACATTTCCGCAAAACGTCGAGCTGGCGGTCGAAGCCCCGATGGGCAACGGCCAACTGCGCACGCTGCATTACTCGATCAGCCTGATCCCGGACAATACCGGGTACGAGCCCCGAGTGGCCGACACGCGGATCGGTTATTTCACGACCGGGTACACCGATTTCGGAAAATTCCGGCCTGACGAAGTGCGCACACGCTACATCAACCGGTGGTACCTGGAAAAGGCGGATCCCTCGCTCAAACTCAGTCCGCCGAAAAACCCCATCATCTTTTACGTCGAGCACACCACACCGGTCCGGTATCGCCGCTGGGTCAAGGAAGGGCTGCTGGCGTGGAATGCCGCCTACGAAAAAGTCGGGCTGATCAACTCGATCGAAGTCCGCTTCCAGGACGCGGTCACGGGCGAGCACATGGAGAAAGATCCGGAGGACGTGCGGTACAATTTTATCCGCTGGCTCAGCAACGGCAACGGCACTGCCATCGGACCGTCGCGCGTCCACCCGCTCACCGGCCAAATCCTCGACGCCGACATCATCCTGACCGACGGATGGATCCGCCATTGGTGGCAGGAATACAATGAAGTCATTCCTGAGGCCGCCATGGAAGGACTGCCGCCCGAAGCCATGGAATGGCTCTGGCAAAATCCCGATTGGGATCCGCGTATCCGCCTCGCACCACCCGCCCGCCGCACCGAACTCCTCGCTCAACGCGAATCCGAGCCCGCGCCGCCCCTCGGCGGCCACGCCCTCGGCCAAGCCCTCCAAGCCACCGACGATTTCATCGGCCAGAGCAACGAATTTGAAGGGCTGATGGGACGTCTCCGCCAACGCCACGGCCTGTGCATGGCGCCTGGCTGCAAAACGCTCGGCCTCGCCCAGATGGAAATGTGCCTGGCCGTTGAGGGCCCGGCCGCCATGGGTGTCGACGCCAGCGAGCAAACGCTCGACGGTATCCCGGAAAGTTTCATTGGCCCGCTCCTCGTCGACCTCGTCGCCCACGAGGTCGGCCATACGCTCGGCCTGCGGCACAACTTCAAAGCCAGCTCAATTTACACCTACGAGCAGATCAACGGCCCCGAAGTGAAAGGCAAAAAGCCCTTCGCCGGGTCGGTCATGGATTACATCCCCGTCAATATCGTGGCTGGCGACGACGCCGCGCGAAAGGGCGACTTCGGCATGCTCTCGGTCGGGCCCTATGACATGTGGGCCATCGAGTACGGCTATTCGTTCGAGAAAGATCTCAATCCGATCCTCCAACGCGTCGCCGAACCCGAACTCGTCTATGCCACCGATGAGGACACCTACGGCTCCGACCCGCTGGCCACGCGCTACGACTTCGCCAAGGACCCGCTCACTTACGCGGAGAACCAGATGTCACTCATCCGGAAGCACCGCGCCCAATTGCTCGACAAGTTCGTCGACAAAGGAGAATCCTGGTCGCGTGCCCGTCGCGGCTATCTCATGACGCTCATGGTCCAGAGCCGCTCGCTCAGCATGATGGCCAATTGGATCGGCGGTGCTTCGATCAACCGCGACAAAAAGGGCGATACCAACGCCCGCACCCCGGTCACCCCGGTCTCCGCCGACGACCAGCGCAAGGCGCTCGCCTTCTGCATCGCCAATGCGTTCCGCGACGACGCCTTCGGCCTTAACCCCACCTTGCTCGCCCACCTCACGACCGATAAATGGTATGACGGCGATAGCTCCCTCTTTAGCGAGGATGGCCTCTGGCCCGTGCATGACCGCGTCCTCGGGCTGCAAGCCACCGTGCTCACCCGCCTCATGAACCCGGTCACGCTTGGCCGCGTCTACGACAACGAAGTGCGCGTCCCGGCCGACCAGGACTTCATCACCCTCCCCGAGGTCCTCGACGCCATCCGCAACGCGGTCTGGACCGAGATCGATTCCTGGCAGGACGGCCCGCAGTTCACCGCCCGCCAACCGTACATCTCGAGCTTCCGCCGCAACCTCCAACGCGAACACGTCGACCGCCTGATCGACCTCGCCACCAACCTCAGCCTGGCCCGCTCGTCGCCAGGCTACAAGCCGATCACCGACCTGGCCACCACCCAGCTCGCCAGCCTGAAAGGCCGCCTCGCCGAAATCGCCGCCAAACCGACCCTCGACCCCTACAGCAAGAGCCACCTCTCCCAGGCCACCAACCGCATCGAAAAAGCCCTCAACGCCCAGATGAGTCTGACTACCAACCGCCCCACCGGCGGTGGCACCGTGATCATCATCGGGGAAGAGGGAGCCAGCGTCAAAAAACCCTAATCCTGCCGAGTCACTTGATGGTGCCACCGTCCTTTGTGGGCCAACGGCTTACGCCTCGCTGAGGCTTTGCAGGTTCAATCCCGCGGTCTGCCCGCCACCGGCCGGACGACGACGCGGCGAACGTCGACGACGGCGTTGCGGGCTTTGCGCAGGCAGCGGATGGCCAACGTGTGCGGACCGGCCTTCAGGTCGACTTCTCCGATGGTCAGAGGGATGAATTGCTGGAAGTGCCCGGTTTCGCGCACGTTCCATCGGAGCGATTTCTCCCCGATGGTGATTTCGACCTCCGATCCGCCGTTGCCTTGGCCGCAGCCTTGCAGCACCTCGACCTCGTACCGGCCATCCGCGGGCACCGTCAGATCCCACTTCGCCCAGTCGTCCGCCTCCACCCAGTAACCCAACGTATTTTTCCACGGTTCGGGTTCGTAGCGTAATTTGGCTCCATAAGCGCGCGCCTGGCTGGCGGCTAGGCGGACATCGCCCTGAGCCGGGGTGACCCAGGTTTTGCGACCGGCCACGGCGGCATCCATGGCCAGGCGCCAGGCCTTCCATGGATGGTCCGGGGTCCACTTCCCTTCCAAGGATCGGCTCACATCGGTGTGGCGAAAAAGCGGGGCCGCCGCGTCCTCCGAATACTCCGGATTCTCGCTCGGCATGGCGGCGCCAACCCCCTGGCGCCAGATGGCCAGCCGATCGCGCAAGGCGGCGGTGACTGTCGGCTCAGCGGCCGACAGGTCTCGCGATTCGCCCGGATCCGATTCCAGGTCGAAAAGGAAGGCCTGATTGAGGGCAAAGTCTTCCACAAGTTTCCACCGCCCGTCTCGCAGCGCGCCGGAAGGACGGCCGCCTTGGTTGCTGTAGTGCGGGAAATGCCAAAAAATCGGGCGAGCGGCATCGACCGCGGGCGGCGGTTCTGGGCGCAACCACGGGCGCAGGCTGATGCCGTCGAGCGGACCGCTGGCTTTGCCGGGATCGAGCCCGGCGACCTCCATCAGCGTCGGCATCATGTCGGTGAGGACCACCGGGACCGACGGCACCGCGCCGGTCGGTGCGGTGCCTGGCCATCTCACAATCAGCGGGACGCGGATCCCGCCTTCGAACAAGAATCCTTTGCCGGCGCGATGCGGCGTGTTGTGGGTGGGCGGGGGGAGACCGAGTTCAGGCACGTGCAAGCCACCGTTGTCGCTCGTGAAAATGACCAGCGTGCGGTCGGTGATGCGGTGCGCGTCGAGCGCGGCCAGCACGCGCCCGACCGACCGGTCGAGCCACTCCACTTCGGCGCCGTAGGCGGCATTGAACGTGTTACCCAGGTCGGCATGCCGGCGAGTGGCGTCTTCGGTGGCGGAAAATGGGATATGCGGACTGTCGTGAGCCAGATATAAAAAAAATGGCTGGTCGCGATGGGCGGCAATGAAGGTCTCGGCTTTGGCCGCCAGTCCGATCGTCCCCTTGCTTCCCTCGCTGTCGGAGGGGGTCGTATTCGGCTCGCCGGGTTCTGCCGTCTGAAATCCCTGGGCTTTCGGGCCAAACCCCGCACCTCCCAAATGCCACTTCCCCAAGCACGCCGTGGCATAACCAGCGGATTGGAGCGCCTCGGCCAAGGTCACTTCTTCGAGCGGTAGTTGGCCTTCTTGGCGGGGCTGCAGGAGTTTTTGGGTCGGTGAATTGGCGCGGCCCGGCAGGTAGCTGGTCAGGTGCAGCCGCGCCGGGTGTTTCCCCGTGAGCAGCGCGGCGCGCGAGGCCGAACAGAGCGGGGCAGGAGCATAAGCCGCCGTGAATCTCACGCCTTCCGCCGCCAGGCGATCCAAATGCGGTGTCCGGTGGTCCCGCCGCCCGTAACACCCGAGGTCGTTGATGCCCAGATCGTCGGCTAGAATCAGCACGATGTTCGGCTTCAGGCTCTCGGCGGCCGGGGCGGCGGGCACCAGTCCAGCCACGACGACCCAGACGCGGCAGCAGAAGGCAAGGCGGGTATTCACAATGACGGGCAGCATTTTCCCCCTACCGGGAATTTGCAAGCGGCGTTCGGCTGACCGCAATGGCTGGGAGTGGCGGGGCTGTGGCCGCCATAACGACTCAGGCCATTGCCTCGGCGCGGTCGCATGCAAATGGAACACGTGTTCGTTTCCATGGCGGCCACAGCCCGCCCCCGCAGGGTAGCGCATCCTCCAAAGCCGTGCCACGCCCCGTCGTGGGCGGTCGACCCGGTCCAGTGGATCACGCCGTCACCGCCGCACGGGCGTCGAGCGCCCCGGTTTTTTCCATGAAGTAGTCGTAGCCTCCCGCATACGGCGTCACGGTGCCATTGTTGATGTGGAGCACCTTGGTGGCGACCAGGCGAATGAAATGCACGTCATGGCTGATGAACACCAGGGTCCCTTCGTATCGGAGCAGCGCCTGGGTCAGCCCCTCGATGCTGTGGATGTCGAGGTGGGTCGTCGGTTCGTCCATGAGCAGGAGATTCGGCGGGTCGACGAGAAACTTGACCAGGTTGAGCCGGCTTTTTTCGCCTCCGGACAGGACTTTGCACTTTTTGAAGACGTCTTCCCGGCGAAACAGAAAGCTGCCGAGGATGGCGCGCGCGTCGTCTTCCCGAAGCGTCGGGCAAACACGCGTGACCTCCTCAAGCACCGTGCACTCGGGCTCCAGCGTGGCACTGCGATGCTGGCTGAAATACCCGAGCTTGAGTTGCGACCCGAGTTTGCGCTGCCCTTTCTGGAACGGGATTTCCCCGGCCAGGATCTTGAGCAGGGTCGACTTGCCCGCTCCGTTCGGCCCCACGAGCACGGTGCGTTCGCCGCGCTGGACATCGAGATCCAGTCCGCGGTAGATCCACCGCTCGTCCACGTACGCCTGATGCACGCCTTCCAGCGCGATGACACGCTGGCCGCTGCGCTGGGGTTGCGGAAAATTGAACCGAAACACCCGCCGCGGCGGCTTCGGCTTCTCGAGCCGCACAATCTTGTCGAGCGTTTTCTGCCGGCTCTGGGCCTGGGCCGCCTTCGACGCCACCGAGCGGAACCGGTCGATGAATTCTTCCAGATCCTCGATTTCGCGCTGCTGGTTCTTGTACGCGGCCAGAGCGCGTTCGTAGTTCGCTTCCCTCTGCTCGAGGTACGACGCGTAGTTACCCGTGTAGTGGAGCAGCTTGCCCTCCTCGATCTCGCAGATCGTCTCAACCAGCCCGTCCATGAATTCCCGATCGTGCGAAATCATCAGCAGGGCGCCGGGGTAGTTCTTGAGGTACTGCTGAAACCAGAGCAACGACAGCAGATCGAGGTGGTTCGTCGGCTCGTCGAGCAACAGCAGATCCGGCTCCAGCACGAGCAGATGCGCCAAGTGCGCGCGCATCACCCAGCCGCCGCTCAACTCCCTCGCCGGCCGCAGCCAGTCCTCCTCCTTGAACCCCAGTCCGCGCAGCATCTTCTTGGCCTTCGCCTCGACCTCCGGATGATGCAGCGCCTCGAACTTCGCCTGCGCCTCGAAATACGCCGGCTCATTCGTCGTCCCCGCCTTTTCATGCCCCCGCAAGGTCGCCTCCAACTCAGCCAACCCCGTGCCTCGCCCCGCCGCAATGTCGAGCCCTGTCTCGTCTCCCACCGCCTCCACCTCCTGCGGCAAATAGCCCAGCGTCGTGTATTCGTCCCGCTCGATCGTGCCCGCATCCGGCGTGTCGCGCCCCAAGATCAGCGAAAACAACGTTGTCTTGCCCGCCCCATTCGGCCCCACCAACGCCGCCCGCTCGGCATAATTGATCGTCATGTCCGCCCCGGTAAACAGAACGCGGTTGTTGAAACTCTTGGCAAGATTGCGAATCGTCAGCATGGCGAAACGGGCACCGTAGCACAAATCGGCCGCCAGAAACGGGAATAATTAACGGTTTCAAGTGCAAGGAGAGCGGGGCAGGGGTTTGCTCACGGGCAAGCCAAGGGGTATTTTCCTGTTCGGCTTGCACCCTGGCGAGTCGCACGACGGATTTTTGCACGGTTGTAAGGTAGTGTTTCACTGGGAGTGGCGGGCTGGGGCCGCCATGGAAACGAACACGTTTTGACATGGCGAGCGACCGGTCTGAGTCGAATGCTCGAGTCAGTATG
>JBJXFS010000001.1:0-5997 GCA_046155625.1 Verrucomicrobiales bacterium
CTACGTGCCGGATGATCCGAGGCTGGTGGCGCGCTCGAAACTGGTGCAGCCAAAGGCCAGGGATGAGTTCACCTTCAAGGTTCCGGAGAAGCTGGGCGTGTATCCTTTTGTTTGCACGTTCCCCGGCCATGCAGCGCTCATGAATGGGAGGATGCATGTGTCGCCCGTGACGCCAGGGCTCACTGGTCTCAAGTTTGCACTCTATCAGGGCAAATGGGAGAAGCTGCCGGATTTCAGCGGACTCACCCCGCACCGCGAGGGCGATATTCCGGACGGGCTCGTCCAGATCGAACTGGACGACTACAAAAACCATTTCGGGATTGTGTACACTGGCAAGCTGAACGTGCCGAAGGATGGCGAATATACTTTTTCCATCGCGGGCGACGATGGCTTGCGGCTGCTGATCGATGGGAAAACGGTGGTTGAAAACGAAGGCCCCCAGGCGGCGAAAACCAAGACTGCGACGACGAAGCTGACGGCTGGCGTTCGTGACGTACGGGTGGAATACTTTCAGACCGAGGGCGAACTGGGGATTTATCTGGCGTGGAAAGGCGCTGAATTTGCCAACACCGCACTGAGCAAGCGGCTGCATGCTGATACAAAAAGCAGTGACACGACGGGTATGCCGCTGCTGGTGGGTTCGGAGCCGGAGATTTATCGGAACTTCATCGCCAAAGCCGGCGCGCGGCCGATCGGTGTCGGCTATCCGGGCGGCTTCAATCTCGCATGGGACGCTGCGCAGTTGAATCTGGTGCTGCTCTGGCGCGGCGGATTTGTCGATACAGCGCTGCACTGGAAGCACCGGGGCGGCGGGGAACAGCCGCCGCTGGGCACGGATCAAGTGCGCCCGGGTGGAGATTCCGCGGTGCCGTTCGCGGTGCTCGATTCTGCCGAGGCCGCATGGCCCGTGCCCGACAAGAAAGTGCTGAAGGTACCCGCCGCAGGCTACGACTGGAAGGGTTACACGCTGGATGCGCGACGCTTCCCGACCTTCTCCTATGCCTGGCAGGAAGTGAAGGTGACCGACCGATTCGACACCGTCGGCGCTGCGGAGAGCGGTGGAAAGTTCATCCGCACCCTGGTAATGGACGGGGCAATCCCCGCGAACGCCTTCATGCGCGTGGCCGCAGGCAACCTGCGACCGGACCGTGATGGCTTCCTCGTGGTCAACGCACTGCACATCTCCGTGAGCGGAGCAAAACTCGTCGGGAGTAACCTCCTCGTGACCGCCCGTGCGGAAATCAAAATTACTTATTCCTGGCCAGTCCCGGATGCGGTGCCCGCCCAAAAATAACCAGCGGCACTACCACCCCATTCCACGATGAAACTTTCCTCCTTGTTCCCCCTGCTCCTCTCAACCGCACTCGCCCATGCGGCAGACCCAAAGGAATCGGACTACTACACGATCACCACTTTTGACACGCCACGGGAGACCAGGCTGGAGGTCAGCTCCATGGAACTGCTCCCCGGGGGCAAGCTCGCGCTGGGCACGCGGCGCGGCGAAGTTTGGACCGTATCCGGCGCGGATGGCGACCCGGCGAAAGTTCACTACCAGCGTTTCGCCGCCGGTCAGCACGAAATCATGGGTCTCGCCTGGAAAGACGGCTCGCTATACATTACCAACCGCTACGAAGTCGTCCGGCTCAAAGACGAGGACGGCGATGGACGAGCGGACACCTTTGCCACGGTGACCGACGACTGGGGCGTGAGCGGCGACTACCACGAGTACACCTTCGGCTCCCGCTTCGACAAAAACGGCGACCTCTGGGTTGTGCTTTGCCTCACTGGCTCGTTCACCAGCGAAATCGATTTCCGCGGCTGGGCCATGCGCGTGAAGCCCGACGGGAGGCTCGAACCGACGTGTAGCGGCATCCGCTCCCCGGGTGGCATTGATTTCGACGCAGATGGCGAGGTCTTTTACACAGACAACCAGGGCGCGTGGCACGGGTCCAGCACCCTGCAGCACCTGAAGCCCGGCTCCTTCCAGGGCCACCCCGGCGGGCTCGCATGGTACGACAAGGCACCAAACATGGGCCCGCGTCCGGTCGAACCAAACGACAAGAGCCGCATGGGCGCCGAGCGCGAGCGGATCAAGGAACTCGTGCCACCCGCCGTGTACATGGTTCACGGAAAGATCGGCAACTCGTCGTCCTTCATCGTGTGTGACACGAGCAAAGGAAAATTCGGACCGTTTCAAAAACAGCTCTTCGTCGCCGACCAGTGTTTCTCGAACATCTCCCGCGTCTTCCTTGAGGAGGTGAACGGCATCAAGCAGGGCGTCGTCTTCCCCTTTCTCCAGGGCTTCAAGTCCGGCCTCCTTGCCGGACGGATGAATGAAAATGGACAAATCTTTGTCGGCGGATCAGACCGTGGTTGGGGATCAAAAGGCGGGAAGCGGTTCTGCTTCAATCGCGTGGACTGGACCGGCAAAGTGCCCTTCGAGGTCCATGAGATGCGAGCCAAGCCCGATGGCTTCGAGCTGACCTTCACCGAGCCCGTCGATCCCGCCACCGCCGGCAACCCGGCCAGCTACAAGACACGCGCTTTCACCTACATCTATCAGTCCGAATACGGCAGCCCCGAAGTGGACGAGGTTGTCCCGCAGATCACCAAAGCCGTCGTGGGAGCAGACAACAAGTCCGTTCGTCTGACATTCGACAAACTGACCAAAGGACACGTCCACGAACTGCACCTCGACAGCGTGAAATCCGCCACCGGCCTGCCAGTTCTCCACCCGGTTGGCTACTATACCCTGAACGAAATCCCGGCGAAGTAGCGCCAGCCCGATTCCGTCATAATCCTCAACGGACTCTTCTCATCTTGCGAAAATCGCTGCAAAAGGTTGGAGTAGCGGCTTATAGCGGTTCCGAAAAACTGCCCCGCCCGCTTGATCCTCCAGTCTCCAGCTTCCCAATCAACCAACCGAAAACCAATGACACTTCACATATCAATTCGAAAGTTCGCAACCAGTCTCATCGTGCTGGCTGCAGCACCCTTCGCCTTTGCCGCGGACCCTCCGCCGGCTCCGCCTTCTGCGGCGCAGCCGGCCAAACCCGAAACCGCGGCCAGGGAGCCCCGCTTCGCGCCGCTTTTCAATGGAAAAGATCTCACCGGCTTCAAGGCCGAGGGGGCGAAGGAGTTCTGGCGCGTCGAAGACGGCGTCCTCATCGGCGAAAACAACGCGGCCAAAAAAGGCCACTACCTTTGGACCGAAAAAGAATATGGCGATTTCGTCCTCGAGTTTGAGGTGCGCTGGAAGACCACGACCCCGCGCGGCGTCGATACCGGCATCGAAATGCGGAAACCGAAGATCCAGCTCCAACTCGGCGTTTCGGGCAGCTTGAGAGTGGATATGACCGGCTCCTTCTACACTGGTGGAAAACCCGCGTATCCCGAGGCCGGCCAGGCCAAGGAAGCGCAGAAGCTCATGAAACCTGAGGGCGAGTGGAACCACTTCCTCATTCAGGCCAAGGGCGACACCTTTACCTGCTGGATCAATGGCCAGAAGGCCTCGGAATACACCGACCCGAAATTCTCCGGCGCGGCCCCGCTCGGGCTGCAGATCCATGGTGCCGTGGAAATGAAGTGCGAATATCGCAATCTGAAGATCGCCGAGCTGTAGGTGCGCTGCCCGAACTGCGTTCGCGAAAGCAACTTCCGGGCAGCTATATCGAAAGAAAATTGCATCGGTAGAATGGTCATTGATTCGCCGGTCAGCTACACCTTTGAGGGCGGACAATTGATTGGCGGGAGCGACTTCACGCTCAGCGTCCTGCGGGGAAACCATCGGTGGCAGGATGTGGCATGGACTCCGGCCACCACCTGGACTCCCCCCGCCACCAGGGAATGGAAGCCGACAGGGAGTTATAACTTCATTATGGACATCGCGGCGGGCGCCCGGTTCACCTTTGCCGGACATATCGGTGAGTCTCAGCACCAGCGCACGGAGTACTATACGCTTTGGTATAACGGTGCCGGGCTGATCAAAAATGGGGACGGCACGGCGGAGGTGACGTACGATCACGGGCCGCGATACAACCAGAAACTCGAAGACAACCGGGCCCACCGCCTGCCCACAGTGGTCAACGCGGGCGTCCTGCTCGTCAACAACACGACCGGCTCGGGGGTCAGCCCGAAGAGTGGCGTCATGGTGAATCCCGGGGGCACCCTGGGTGGCAGTGGCGCCATCGGCAACGGCGGCACTTCGGCGCTGGTGACGGTCCATGCCGGCGGAACGATCGCCCCGGGCAGCAACGCAGGCACCCTGACCCTGCGGGACGGGCTGACGCTCAAGGATGGAGCGAAGCTGGCCTGCGAACTGGGTACCGCCGGCGATCTGCTGAAGGTCACCGGGGGCACCTTCACCGGCAGTGGTCAGGGCGGAGTGCGCGTGTCGGTCGCGGACGCCGGCGGCCTGGCGGTGGGCAACACCTATGACTTGATCGACTGGACCGGGGCTGAGCTAACGGGGGTCGAGGTTGACGACTTCATCACCGAACCGGCGGGCCAGTTCACGGGCACATTTCAAATCAGCGGCAGCAAACTCCAGATCACGATCACCAGCAAGACGCCGCCTGCTGCCGAGGGCAGCCAGCCCGTCTCCAACGAGCCCTCCCCCGCCGTGGCGACGGCAAGCAAGCCTGCCGCAACCTTCACGTGGATGAACCCGAATGGCGGAAGCTGGACCGACGGCGCCAACTGGTCCGATGGCGAGGTGCCAAACGGTCCGGCCAAAGAATGGGCGCAATACACATTTGAGAAACCCCGCACTCTCTCCGGCGTCGAGGTTTACTGGCTCGACGACGACGACGCACGTCTGGTGCCCGAAAGCTGGCGTGTGCTCTATCGCCAGGGAGAAGAGTGGAAGCCCGTCGAAGCGGCGGGCGCTTATGGCGTGGAGAAGGACCGCTTTAACGAGGTTAAGTTTCAACCCGTCAAAACCGACAGCCTGCGACTGGAAGTCAAAGTCCAGGGAAGCCTCCGCGCCGACTTCTCTGCCGGCATTCTCGAATGGCGCGTGAATCCGTGATGGACGATTATCCCGCCCCTTTGGATACTACACGCTGAACGAAATCCCGGCGAAGTAGCGCCAGCGCGATTTGGATCCTCCACCCTGGCCACTTTGAAAAATCAGACTCCTGAGAGCCAGCCTGGTCATCCAAAATCCCACCAGATGGAGTCCTACATTTGCCATATGAACGGCTCGCTTAACTTAAAGGACCGGCCCGGACTTGTCGCTTCCATGAAACGGAATTTCTTCGCGGACAGTCTCCTGGCCGCCGCCTCGGTGGCCGCCGCACCGTGCGTCTTTGCCGCTGAGCCCGATCCGAAGGATTTTGCCAAATTGGACGCCGGTGCGCATGTGGAGTTTTTCCAGAACCAGCGACGAGCCGTTGCTTCTGATTCCTATCGGCCACTCTACCACTTCTCCCCGCCAGGCTTTGCCATGCACGATGTCGCCGGGATCTGCCGGTGGCAGGGAAAGTACCACCTGTTCTACCTCATCAGCCCGCCGGAGATGCGATGGGCCAGGGGGCATGCCGTAAGTGATGATATGGTGAACTGGCGGGATCTGCCGATGCTGCCCAAAGAGTATCAGGCAGGCACAGGCCAGGCATGGGAGGAGAAAGACCGCGTCATTCTGAGTCTTGTCAGTGGGAAGCTCCTCATGGCTTCGGACCCCATGCTGACGAACTGGACCGAGCACCCGGTCAAGTCTCCCACCAGGGACACCACCATCTGGCACGAGGGAGAGTATTACTACAGCGCTGTCACCGCCGGAGGGAACACCGCTCTGGAACTTCTCCGCTCCAAAGATCTCTCGAAGTGGGAACACATGGGAAATTATCTCAATGACGGCTACCACACGGAGCCTGGCACCGACTGCGCATGCCCCAATGTGCTTCCCCTCGGGAACGGCAAGCACATCATCCTGTTCTATTCCCACAACCAGGGGCCCAAATACTACACGGGCACATCCGATCTTCAGAGCGGACG
>JBJXFS010000004.1:0-9157 GCA_046155625.1 Verrucomicrobiales bacterium
TCGAAGTTTTTCAGACTTGGGAACCTGCCTGGAACAGCAACATGCTCACCGACGCGGGACGCCAAAAAATGGGACTCTAGGAATCGGCCTGTGCAATGATGCGTTCCCTTTTGCCCGCGACAGTGCCGACTAGAGAACTTCTGGAAATTTTTTCCATCTGAACTCGTTCTCTCCGCTGCCATGGAAGCTACCTCCGACCACCCTTCTTGTCCTTGCCGCCGGCTTAGGGAGCCGCAGCGGAGGACCCAAACAAATCGAAGGTTATGGTCCAGGGGGGACGCGGCAAGGTCAAGGTCATTTCCGAAGGCTGCACTTGGTTTGGGGTCACCTGCAAAGAGGACACAGAACTCGTTGCGCGCCGACTGCGACAGCTCGGGGAGCAAGGACATTATCCCCACGGACTTGCCTCGAACTAGGCTTTGCCCCAAAACCTGATTCCAACCCAGTCGCGTCGGGCAACGACCCCTGCATTGCCGAGCGAGACGCCGCCCGACGCGACAGACCCCTGCCCGCCCCCCTCCTGTGACCCACGCCTCGATTCCCAGCGCCGGCCCCCAGAAGCAAATTCCCCTCAGCACTTGCCGAGGAGCTTAGGCTCAGTACGGACCTGCTCTACCGATGGAGGCGCGGCACGCAGGTCGGGAGCGACTGAACGCGAGCCGTAGGCGAGCGTTCCGAAGCGGACCCCCTCATTCCCCGTTCCGGAACCCGCCAATGACGCCACCCTCGAAAAGCAAATTCCTTTCAGCCGCGGGGGCGTAATTCCACACACGGTTGGCAAATGGCCGGAATGAGGTATCAGGCAGACATGAATTCGCTCTCCATACTCGCCGCCGCTTTGCTTCTCGTCCCTAGTGCATCGTGCCTCCGTGCACAGAAGGCGACGGCATGGGAGGAGGGCTTCAGGGAAGTGCTGCATGTGGTGGAGGACAAGGATGGTGCGGCGAATGTGCGGGCCGCGGCTTCCATGGACTCTAAGGTGACAGGGAAGGTGACGTCGGGCGTGGTGGTGGCGGCGTTTTCCACCAGGGGCGACTGGACGGAGATCGATTGGAGCGGGTCGACTGCGCCGGGCTCGTTCATGCACAACAGTCGGCTGAAGAAGTTGAAGGGCTGGAAGCAGATGAAAGTGACGAAAGGCCACACCGAAGACATGGGCACGGCGACGTATGCCGGTGCCGAGGCGACGGTGACCGCGGCTCCGTTTGTGGAGAAGGAGCACAGGATTAAGAAGGAGAAGAACGGCCCCACATTGGTGGATGGCCGGAGCCCATGGGGCGTGGACAGCGGACTGCCAACGCGTTCGCTGACGCTCGCGGTGAAGCTCGATGGAAAACCTGTGGCAGTGCCGGCGGAGGCAACGCGTGATCTTTTCGAGCCGAACATGGACTCGCTGGTCATTCTGACACCAGGCAAGCCAGCCGCGCAGCTGGTGGTGGCCATGTGGAACAGCGACGGCGCAGGCGGCTATCTTGTGGCGTGGTCATTCGTAAACGGCCAGTATGCCGGGCGCACCGTGATGGCGCCGTGACACGGAACGCAGACAGCGAGCCCATGGCGATCGGCATTCGCGAGACGGAGGATCTGATCATTACTGTCGGCGGCTCGTTCGTGCCGCCGGTGTTTCCGCCGGCGTGAAAGGCACCGCCAGGAAACTCCCGGGCGCTCCCGCCGCGCTGTTCTGTTCGATCATCATTTTTCGTGCTACCTGGAAACCGGCGGCTTTCCTGAGGCGCAGGGACTGTCCGGTCCGGAACGCCGGCAACTGCTCCAGGGCTATGTGGATGTGCTGATGCTGCGCGACGTTCTGGAGCGCCACCAGGTGGGCAATGTGACGGCGTTGCGCTGGATGGTGCGGCGGCTGCTGGGAAATCCTGCAGGGTCGTTCAGCATCACGAAGTTCGAGGCCGATCTGAAATCCCAGGGCATCGTGGCCGGCCGCGAATCGCTGTATGCCGTGCTCGACCCTCTGGAGGATGCCTTTTTGCTTCATGCGGTCCCCGTGGCCACTGATTCAGAAAAACGCCGGCAGGTGAATCCCCGAAAGGTCTATCCAGTGGACCCGGCGCTTGGGCCGGTATTTGATCGCAGGCGCAAAGCCAACACCGGCCACGCCCTGGAGGTGGCGGTGTACAACGAACTGCGGCCATCGCTTCGAGTGGCAGCCAGACCGGCTGCTCCCGCGCGATCCTAAGTGGGTCTCGCCGATCTAGGATTTGAGCCCGTTACCCATCTCTACTCCCATGACCCTCGCACCCGCTCCAACGCCGGCTCCTCGAAGCAAATTCCTATCAGCAAAGCGTTTCTGGACCGCAATCGTCCTGCAACGCATCTCCAAGGACTTGCTTTCTGCGGGCGGCTTGGTCATTCATACACCATGGCCGACGTCACCCAGTTGCTAACCGCCATCGAAGCCGGCCATCCGCGTGCCAGCGATCAGTTGCTGCCGCTGGTCTATGAAGAACTGCGCAAGCTGGCGGCGGCGAAGATGGCGCAGGAGATGCCAGGGCAGACGCTGCAGGCCACGGCGCTGGTGCATGAAGCATGGCTGCGGCTCGGTGGAATGGAGACGCCGCAGGCATGGAATGGACGGGCCCATTTCTTCGGCGCGGCGGCGGAGGCCATGCGTCGCATTTTGGTGGAGCGGGCGCGCAAAAAGGGCCGCGTCCGGCACGGCGGGCAGTATGAGCGCGTGGACCTGGAGCGTGTCACCCTCGCGACGGAGGACAATGAAGACACGGTGCTGGCCATTCACGAAGCCCTGGAAAAGCTGGCGCTCGAATCGCCGCAAAAGGCGGAAATCGTCAAGCTGCGCTACTTCACCGGCATGGAGCATCAGGAGATCGCCGGGGTGCTGGGCATTTCTCTCTCGACGGTGAATCGTTCATGGGCCTACGCCAGGTCATGGCTGCACCGGGAGCTGAAAAAGATTTGTTGAAATGGCTGAGATTCCGGAGGCGAAAACGGCGCACTGAAGACTGATCTCTCAAGTGGCGGTCCCAACCTGATGATCGAAACCAATCAAAGTCTCGAGGAAATCCTCTTCGACCTTGCGGTGCAAAAGCCCGCTGCGGCCGAGCGCGCCGCCTTCCTCGACCACGCCTGCCGGGACAACCCGGCCCTGCGGGCAGCGCTGGACGAATTGCTCGAGTCCCATTTCGGGGCGGCCGGATTCCTGCCGCACCCCGCCCCGGACGAGGAGATGTTACCGGCCACCAAGACCGGCTCCGCTCCTTCCGAAGGCCCTGCGCAGATGCTGGGGCGCTACAAGCTGCTGGAGAAGATCGGCGAAGGCGGCTTCGGCGAGGTCTGGATGGCGGAGCAGCGCGAACCGGTCAAACGCCGCGTGGCCCTCAAGATAATCAAACTGGGAATGGACAGTCGCCAGGTGGTGGCGCGCTTCGAAGCCGAACGGCAGGCGCTCGCCATGATGGATCATCCCAACATCGCCCGGATTTTCGACGCGGATGTGACCGACACCGGCCGCCCCTACTTCGTCATGGAGCTGGTTCGGGGAACCAGGATCACCGAGTACTGCGACCACCACCAACTGACCACCCGGGAGCGGCTGGACCTGTTCATCAAGGTTTGTCACGCCATCCAGCACGCGCACCAAAAGGGGATCATCCACCGCGACCTCAAGCCCTCGAAAATCCTGGTGACGGTGAACGACGGCGCGCCGGTGCCGAAGGTGATCGACTTCGGCATCGCCAAGGCCACGCAGGGCGAGTTGACCGACAAGACGCTCTACACCCAGTTTCAACAGTTGATCGGCACGCCGGCCTACATCAGCCCCGAGCAGGCGGAGATGAGCAGCCTCGACATTGACACCCGCGCCGACATCTACAGCCTCGGCGTGTTGCTCTACGAATTGCTCGTCGGCCAGACGCCGTTTGACGCGAATGAGATGATGCAGGGCGGCATCGACGCGCTGCGGAGAATCATCCGGGAGAAAGAGCCGACGCGCCCCTCGACCAAGCTGAACACGCTGCCGGGCGACGCGCGCACCACGGCCAGCAAACGCCGGCAGACCGACGCGGGCAAACTCGTCCACCAGCTGAAGGGCGACCTCGACTGGATCGTGATGAAGTGCCTGGAGAAGGATCGGGCCCGGCGTTACGAAACCGCCAACGGCCTGGCGAAGGACATAGAGCGGCACCTCGCCAATGAGCCCGTCGTGGCCCGCCCTCCGAGCATGGCCTACAAGATGCAAAAGGTGTGGCAGCGGAACAAACTGGTCTTATCGGCCGCCGCCGCCGTGGCGCTCGCGCTGATGGTGGGCATTGGCGTCAGCACCTGGCAGATGATCCGTGCCACCCGGGCGGAGCGGGAACAGAGCCGGCTCCGGGAGCGGGCCGAGACCGAGCAGCGCCAGGCGCAGGACGCACGGGCCAGCGAAGCGCTGCTGCGGCAGCAGGCCCAGGCCCAGGAGTCGGAGGCGCGGCGGACGGCCCACAATTCCGACATGAATCTGGCGCAACAGGCGCTTCAACAGAACAACCTGCGTCGCGCCTCGGAGATCCTGAACCGCCATCGGCCTGGGCCCGTCGAGAGCGACTTGCGGGGGTGAGAGTGGCGTTATCTTTGGCGGTTGTGCCGGAGCGATGCCCGGTTGTTGTGCGAGAAGCCGAACCGGATTTATGGCGTATCCTTCTCCCACGATGGGAAATTCCTCGCGGTCCAGGACACCAGCACCGAGGTCTCCGTTTGGGATCTGGCTTCGAGAAAGCCCGTCATGAGCCGTCTAACGGGCGTGGAAAAACAACGGATCGCCTTCTCTCCCGTGACCAACCATCTGGCCTTTGCTCAGAAGGACTCCGGCGATCAGCATAAGGTGATCCTCTGGGACCTGGAAAAGGGGGAAGAAGTCAGACATTGGCTGATCTCAGAGGCAGTGAGGGAATTGGTGTTCGTCAGGGACGGGAAAAGCCTCTGCGCGATGACTTACAGTGAACAGGCTGCACAAATCGTCCTTTGGGATATCGCCTCGGGCGTTGTGCGGTTGGAGGCACTGACGGCACGCGACAGCAAAGGGGAAGGGAACGTTCTTGCGTTGTCCAAGCAAGGTCAGACCGTTGCCGCGGGCGATAGGGCCGGTGGGGTGTCTTTGATCGACGTCGCGACCGGGCGTAAGCAGAGTCTGCAGGTCACGGATGAGCACACGATGGCCCTGGCCATCTTGAACGGCGGCAGGATCCTGGCCTCCGCCGGCGGTTTCACCGACCCCGTGGTCAGACTATGGGACGTGGCCAGTGGCGAGCCGGTGGGCCAACTGATAGGTCACCGAACCTATATCAACGCGATGGCCATGTCTCCGGACGGGCGACTGTTGGCTTCGGGGAGCGGGGATCAGACCATGCGGATTTGGGACTGGAAAGAAAGGAGGTCGGTCCGTACCTTGCGCGGTCATTCCTCCCAGGTCCTGGATGTGGCTTTTTCACCCGACGGTCAAACCCTCGCCAGCGGCTCCCTGGACGGAAGGGTGCACCTATGGAATCTCTCGGACAGCCGTCGCGAAGAGGAGTATGACCTGCTCCCTAACGTGTCGCGCAGCTGGACCTTTTCGCCGGACGGCGAGCTGATCGTTGACGTGCACTACGGGACTGTTCGTTGCTGGACGACCACGGACCTTCGGGAGAGTGGGAGGTTTGGGACCCTGGAAAAAAACAAGACCTCGATTGCCTTTTCGGGCGATGGCGCATTGCTCGCGCTGGGAAGCGAAACCGGGCAGGTTCTGTTGATCAACCCCCTGACCGGCGCTGAGACCCACAGGATCAACTCAGGTTCGGCGAGCGTGGAGGTGCTCGGCTTCGGCGCGGAGGATCGCTCCGTCCTGCTACTGGATACTTATGGAGTGCTGAGCGAGTGGGACCTTCGTTCCCGGGAGCGCACGCGTCATTGGACGTTCCCGGAAAATCCCAGTCAGATCACGTTGGCCCGGACCGCAGGTTCACTGGTGACACGGAACTGGGAAGGGTTGGCGGTGTGGCGGACGACGGACGGTCAGACGCTTTGCAACATCCCCTTTAAGGGAGACGATGCAGCCGGACTTTCTCCTGATGGATTAGTCGTCGCCGTGCCCAGCGGCGACGGCTTCACGAAGCTGTTCGACGCCCGCACCGGGGCTGAGACAGCAAGGCTCGCGGGTTTCCTTTTGGGAAATCATTCCGTGGGCTTTTCCGCCGACGGTCAACGCCTCGCCATCAGCAGCAACGGATTGGAGGCGGTCAAAGTGTGGGACATGGGCTTGCCACAGCCACAGGAACTGCTGACGCTGGAGGGGCAAGGATCGCTATTTCATGCCACCGCATTCTCACCTGACGGCCGGTTTCTCGGTTCACTCGGATCGAAAGGCCTGCATCTCTGGCACGCCCCCTCCTTGGAGGAGATCGCCACCGCCGCAAGGGAAGCGAACGCGGAAAGCCAGAAGCGGTGAACTGGGGAGGCCCTGGAAGTTCGACCGGTATCGGCTGGCGCAAGCGGGAGGGCCACCGGGAGGGCGTGACTTGCCTCGAATTCTCCCCCGATGGCGCCCGCCTGCTGGCGTACTGAATAGCAGTACCAAAGGGCGCGGGGTGCTTTCCGAAAATGCCGCGGATGCAGAGCTTTGGCCCGGCAGGCCACTGGACCTGATTATCCCAAAAAGGACATTGGAACCACGAAAGTCACGAAACACACGAAAAATCATTGAGTTAGGACAAGCGATCTCCTCATCCGTCAGGTGGACGGTAATAGTTGGGCAACACCTTGGTTTTTCGTGTGTTTCGTGGTTCCCATCCGGGTTTTTTGGCATAAGAACCCGCGCAAGTTTGGGTGTGGAACCGGGAGTAACTCGTGAAAAATCGAACCGTTGGTACTGAGATGGTTACACGCGAGTTAGTCAGGAGAGGAAAAAGTTGAAAGTGGCTGACACTTTATTTTCCACCCCCAATAGAATCGACGGCGATTACTTGCATTGGAATCGGTGATTTGCATTAGATGGTTCTTTGTTCGTCTGAAAGGAATTTGCTTTCGGGGGCCGGCGCTGGAGAAGGGGGCGTGGGTCATGGGGAGGTGGGGTGGGTAGGGCTCTGGCCTTCACCTTGGTCGGCGGCCGCGACGCCTGGATGCTGGCCGACCGGCTCAAGTCCGCCGGCACCGGGGTCATTCTCGCCGGCACGTTCAATCGGCCGGCCCGGCGCGACGAGGCGTACGACATCCCGTTCACCACCCCAGCCAAACTCCACGCCGCCGGCGTCAAGTTCTGCCTCGCGCTGCGGACCGACGGCTGCAACCGCACCACCAACGAACGCAACCTGCCCTACGAGGCCGCCCTGGCCGCAGCCTTCGGCCTGCCGCGCGAGGACGCCCTCAAGGTGGTCACCCTCCATGCCGCTGATCTCCTGGGCGTCGCCGATGAACTCGGATCCATCGACCTCGGCAAACGCGCCACCCTCATCGTAACCGACGGCGACCCCCTCGAAGTCACCTCATCCGTTCTCATCGCTCTCATCGATGGCGCGCGCATCGACCTCCGCAACCGCCAAACCGAACTCTACCACAAATACCGCCAGCGCTTGGGCCAGTGAGCATCGCAAGCGCATTGGATGGCCAATCAATCGGAACTACCCCTTGATTCATTTCCTCCCCCGTGCCGTGGGTGACAAGCAACCATTTTGCGCTCGGGCTTCACTCCTTGCAGGCTTCACGGACGCCCCGCGCC
The DNA here is from genome assembly GCA_046155625.1 of Verrucomicrobiales bacterium. Taxonomy (GTDB): domain Bacteria; phylum Verrucomicrobiota; class Verrucomicrobiia; order Verrucomicrobiales; family V1-33; genus CAJBME01. The sequence continues at coordinate 7,703 of JBJXFS010000004.1, forward strand.
GGAGCGGGGGTGAGGACGAGACTCTTGTCCCGCACATAAACCTTCGGACTTTCAGCATACGCTTGCCAGCGTTCGATGCCCATGGCGGCACTTGAGAGCACGTGAAAATGGCGTTGGTAAATTGCGTTTTGCATGCAATATGCGTGCATAAATGGCGAATTGCACACGATCTTTGAACCTGCCCGATGCGGGCACGGAGACGTTTTTTCTCTGGGGACCCCGTCAGTCGGGCAAGACCACCCTCCTGCGTGGTCGCTATCCTGGGGCGACGTGGATTGATTTGCTGAAGGCGGACGAATACCGCCGTTATGGCACGCGGCCTGAGCTGTTGCGGGAGGAGCTGGCGCGGAGCGGCAGCCGCTTTGTGGTGGTGGACGAGGTGCAGAAGGTACCCGCGTTACTGGACGAGGCGCACTGGCTGCATGAGAACAAAGGAGTGCATTTTGCGCTTTGCGGTTCGAGCGCTCGTAGGCTGAAGCGTGGTCATGGCAATCTGCTGGGTGGTCGCGCCCTTCGGCGCGAGCTTTACGGGCTCTCAGCCCATGAGCTCGGAGAGGATTTCAATCTGGAGCGGATGCTTAACCACGGCACTCTACCACGCCTCTATCTCAGCGACCGCCCGCGCCCGCTGCTCAACGCCTATGTGGCCGATTATCTGAAGGAGGAGGTGATGGCCGAGGGGTTGGTGCGGCATCTTCCACCGTTTTCGCACTTCCTCAACGCGGCGGCATTGACGGACACGGAACAGATGAACTTCACCAATTTTGGCAGGGAGTTGGGCGTCTCGCGCGAGACCGTGCGTGGCTATTTTGAGATATTGTGCGACACCTTGCTGGCCCGCCTGTTGCCCCCCTATCGAAAGCGGCCGAAGCGCCGCCTGTCCCTGGCCGACAAGTTTTACTTTCACGACATTGGCGTGGTGAACTTCCTGGCGCGGCGCGGTACGCTGGAGCCCGGAGGCGAGCTATTCGGCAAAGCATTTGAAAACTGGGTATTTCACGAACTGTGCTGCTACAACAGCTATCGTGAGCGTTTCGCCGAATTCAGCTTCTGGCGCCTGAGTACGGGTGTGGAGGTGGACTTCATCGTCAACGACGTGGAGTGCGCCATCGAGTGCAAATCCTCCACGGTTGTGCAGTCCCATCACCTGAAAGGGCTGCGAGAACTCAAAGGCGAGCACCCCTCGACCGGCCGGCGGATCGTGGTCAGCCGTGAGCCGAAAAGCCGCCAGACCAGCGACGGAATTGACATACTCACCGTGGCGGATTTTCTCGATGACCTTTGGAGCGGCCGGCTGTTTTGAGGCTGGAACTTGAGCCCGATCCGAGATCAAGTGGAATAAGGCACCCTGATTCGGGGGTCCGAGGAGTTGAAATCCTTGGTATTTCTTGTCTGAAAGGAATTTGCTCTCGGGGGTCGGCGCTGTTGAAGGGGGCGTGGGTCATGGGGAGGTGG
>JBJXFS010000005.1:0-27720 GCA_046155625.1 Verrucomicrobiales bacterium
GGTCCGCGTCGCTGAAGTGCCCCTTCCGCAGGATCTGAAAAATCATTGCCTTCAGATCTGTGAGCGCATGACCGAGATGCTGGGCGACGCCATGAAACTCGCTGATCGCCTCAAAAGAAAAGAAAAATTGGATGCCTCTGACGTGCACTTGGCCGAAAAAACGCTCACTGACTTGCTCGCGAAAACAAATACTTGCATTGAACTGGTCAAGCGATATAAACCATAATAACTGTAATTTGATCATGACTGCCGCGACCAATCCTGCCGAGACATCCCGGACGTGGGTGCTGCTGCACCTTCACGAGGTGGAGCGGTGCAAGGACGACTTGGTGACGTACCGGGTGCGGCCGACGGAAGAATCCTTCAAGGCGTACTGCCGGGAACTTCGATTGGCCAAGCTGCGGTATTTCGACTATGACCGGCAGGATCCGGGCGCCTTTGATGAGGGGGCGAATCTTCTGATCAAGTGGACGGGCGAGGTATTGGCGTTACTGGCGGGGCGTACGGGGGAGGGGCGGTCGATTCAGCTGACGCGGAAGGGGATTGAGGAACACCGTACCGAGCTGGAGCGCCATGTGGCAACGGCAGTTTGCGATCGCGAGGCGATTTTCTAAATCGGATTTCGGCGGCTCAGAGGGTGGAGCGGGCGAGCGGCAGGCTGAGGGGTGGTTTCCAGGGGCGGCCGACGGCGGCTTGGTGGATGGCACGGGCGACGAGGGCGAGCCAGAGCAGGGCGATGATCCAGACGACGACGCGGCCGGCGGTGGAGAAGGTGAGCAAAGTGAGGGGGATGCCGATCAGAGCAGCGAGGAGCTGGAAGTTGACCGAGTGGGCGGTGTGACCGCGGACAAGCGGGGAGGGGGAGTCGAGCATGCCATGGAGGATGAGCGGCCCGATGACATTGACGCCGGGAACGACAATACCGATGAGCCAGGCGACGGGGCCCAGGAGGGCGAGGGCATGGGCGAGGACGCACTGGGTTCGCTGGGTGGAAGTCGGCGGGGGAGGGAGGGGTGGCGCGGCGGCGGGCGCGAGTGGGTCATTGGGGATCATGGGCGGGCATTGGGGGGCAGGGCGGCGAGTTGGTCGAGGCGGGCCTTGGTGCCTTCGCGGAAAATCTCATTGGCGCGGGCCAACTTCGAGCGGTTGGTGAACCAATAGACGTTGACGCCTTCCCGAATGCAATGGACGACACCGCACTTCTTGAATCCGTAAAAGAGTTTCACCGCAATGAGCCAGAGCAGTGGGAAGCTGAGGGGCGTGAGAAAAAGAAGAATGGCCAAAAGGGCGTAATCGGTGAAGTCGAGAGAATCGACGAGGTCGAAAGCGTGATAACGCGACAGGCGTTCATACTGCGCCTGGGTGATGACACACAGGAATGCGCCGAGACTGCTGAAAAAAGCGAGCAGGATAAAGAGTCCAAAGCGTGACGGTTGGTACACGACGCTGCTGTTGACGTATTCGAGGTAACCATCCTGGTAAACGACCTCACCAAAGAGCCCGACACGGAGGCCGCAGAGGCGGCGGTCAGTCAGGCAGGCAAAACTCTTGGTTCCGATCCCCCAGAGACCGAGCAGGCCGAGGTAGGCGCAGCGGCGGATCGTCTCACTAGCGGGCAGGAATTGCCGAAACATCAGTTCAAGGGCCTCGGGATCGTCCGCCATGGCCCGGGCGATCAGGCTTCTGTCAATGGCGATCCGTCCGGCTGGGAATTGGGGGGGCCTGGGCGGCGTCGGCCCATGGGGTGGCGGGGGTGGTGGTTCCTGAGAGTGCATGAGAGAGGTGGGACAATCGAATTCAACGCTCGGCGATCAGACGCGAGAGCATGGCCCGCCACCCGCCACGCGGCGCGTGCCCCCATTCGTCCAGACTGACCAGTGGAAATTCCCGCTCAAACCGTTGGTCCGCTTCGAGATCGGCGGGGGACGGGGCGCTCGGCGGGACGGCGTCCGAGAGGATGCGCGAGACTGTGGCACGGAGTTCGTGCAGATGGGCTTCGACAGGAGGAGTCAGAGCATCAAGCCAATGTTTTTCGGAAAGAAAATACTCGAGGTTCTCGTTCGGGCGGATTTTCTCGATCCGAAACGGGACGACCACCAGGCCCTTGCTGAAGGCGCGTTCGACCTCGCGGGCCACCTGAGGCGATGTGTTGGCCGGCTCGGAAAAGACGAGCACCTGCACGCGGCACTCGCCGAGAGCCTTGATGATCGACTGGGGCCACGACTTGCCGGGAAGGATATCCCGCGGCGCCATCCAACAGCGGATCTGGTCGGCCTCCAGATAAGAACAAATCATGGCGGCCAGTTTCCGGTCCTTCGATGAATGTGAAATAAAAACCTGATACGCCATGCGACGAATAGGCCATCGCCGGCTGATTCGAACCGGCGATTGCACCCGTGTTGTACGGCTTGCCAGCGGTCGATGGCAAGGAAGTTTTGATTACGCGACGCCGGTGAAGGCGCGGCGGGCGTACCAGATCGCTGTTTCCGCTAGGAGGCGGGATTCCGTTTGGAGCGCTAGGGTGGCGAACTCGTTCTCGGTGGCAGCGGTCTCCAGGAGTGGTGTTTGGGTGTTGAGGAAGTCGAGCATTTTCTCGTAGGTATGGGTGCGGGCTTCGAGATCGAAGGCTGCGGCAAGAGATAGGCCGGCGACGGCGATGACGGGGAGCAGGACCGCGAGAAATGCCAGGGCGGTGGCAACGATGTCGTGATCGGCATCGCTGACATGCCACCAGTGGAGGACCATCGAGAGTTTTGCGGCGGTTGCGAGTAAGGCGCCGCCGGAGCCGATGTAAAACGTCCAACGGGCGAGGGCGAGGCGGCATGAAGCGGTTTGGAGTTTCGCCCGGTAATAGTCGAGCTGACCGTAGGTTTGCTTTTTCAGGCGTTCCCGGACGTACGCATCGCGGCGGGCCTTCCATTCTTCTCGTGGTTGGGACCGGAGGCCGGCGAGGTGGAGCACATCGAGGGTTCGGAGGAGCGGGCCGAGGTCGTCCGGCATTGGAAGGTCGAGCAAGTGCCGCAGTGACCGCGGGACGCCAGCCAGTGGGATGACCGAACGGGCTACTTCAGCGCTCAGACGGGACATGGCCCACTCTTTGGCGGCCTCTGAATGGTGCAGCCACCAATGATAAGCGAGTCCGATGGCGAGGAATGACAACTCCACTCCAAGAAACCAGCGAAGCGCGGCCCCACCGTGGGTTCTCATGGCGCCAAGGGCCAGGGCAGTGGCCAGCACGTGCGCGACGACGATAATCAACGCGGCCAGCTTGAATCGGCTCTGGCGGTGGGCCGACGTTCGGCTCGAGAAGGATTTTAGCGTGTTCCGGTAGTTCATCGCGTCGGTCAGTTCGCAACGATCACAGACGATCTGATCCAGCGGTGCCGGGAGGGTTGGGGCCACAAACGCCGCTCGGTGATGGCACGAGGCGTTGGGCTCCTGATTCCAATGCCAAGTTTCGGTGAGTTGGGGCTGGTTCGAGCCATCGAAGTCCACCCGCAATTCCAGAACGGGTCTGCGCATCCGGCGGGCCAACTCCATGACATCCAATGTGCCACCGCGCTTTCCTGGGGTGGGGTCCGCTGGCAGAAGGCAAACGACCACGTCGCTGATCCGTACCAATTCCAGGTTTACGTCCTCAAATCTTTCGTGGCGATCCGAGGAGGTGCTGGCGACTCGTTCCTCGATGATGTGGGGGCTGGCGAGAAGCTGGCGGATCTCATCTGCTTCCACAGGTGAAAAATCCGGGCCGCCTGATCCGCGTGCCAGAAGGAATTCCTCCCGCGGTTGGGGCAGGAAGATCCTCTGCCACCATCCGAGTGTTCGGCAGGCTCGGGTAAAGACCGCATCGCCTCCAATGGCCAGGGACGAAAGCGCGCACACTTGGTGGCGGTCGGTCAGGCACAAGTGCTCAGGGAGTCGGCGAAGTCGTGCGGTGAGCGCCGTTTCCAAAGCCTGGCGAAAAGTGGCGGCCGCCTCCCGCGACGGCGGGGCGGGATCGAGGAGCACCCGCTTTCCGACGAAAGCGACCTGCACGGCAAGCGTGAGACCGGGTGGCTTGGGATCAGGGACATTCATGGCGCCGAGAACAGTGGGTGGATGGGGGACTGCCGGAATCGGCGGAAATAGAGTAGCCGCGCGTGGAGTGGCAACAAGCGACTGCTTTTCGTTCCGCGAAGGATTGGGGAAATGGAGATTTTGTTTTACACACGACTACGGACCAGAGTCATAGATGCCATCGATTTAGAATCGACAGCCAGGATCCTCATGGACTGAGGGGTGTCCAAGAACCAAGAACCAAGAACCAAGGTAACCGTCTGACCTGCCCATCTAAGCGCTGAGGGCGGTCTGGGTCAGGATCTCGGGCATGAAGAGTTCCAAACTTGAATCGGCGCTAAGGAGAGCGCTGTTGTGGTTTTCGTCGAGCCCATTCCTCAGGAGTGCGGCAATGCCGCCCTTGTCGGGAACGGATTCGATGTGTTTCCAAAGTCGATCGAAAGCCGCCGCTGGGGCGAGAAGGTGGGGCGTATCGTTGGGCAGTTGTTCGAAGCCAGCAACCATCGTGGTGTAGTCGGGCGTTGCCGGGTCGTAAGGGAAGGCCGTGTAGTATTCAGGGGTGAGTTCGGGTCGGCGAGTTTTCGGGGGATTGAGGAGTCATCGAGCGAGCATGGCGGCGGCGCCTCCGTACTCGGCGATGAGGAAGACGGGGTTTCCGGCGTCGAAGGTGTTTGAGGGCTTCCTCAATGATCCCGGGCATGATGCCAGAGAATCCGGTTGGCTTTCCACCGATTAGAATGTGAGCGAGAGGATTGATGACCTCGAGGTTGCTGCGGGAATCTTTGGGATCGGTGCGATGGGGCGAGTTTTGATCGACACGCTAACTCTGCGCTCGTTGTTAGAGGAGCAGGAATCTTGGCGTCGGAGACGGCACGCGATGGCGCGTGCGCTCCCCGTCATTTCGGGAAAGAAGGGATTGGTCCGGGGCGCTGGATTGTTTGGGATTCTTGCGGGGGTGATTCCATCCCCCCTGATAAAAATTATTAGGATGATGGAATGCCGCTGGCGTGTGCTCTTTTGAAAACGTACCGTCGGGGACGGTTTGCTCGATGTCTTTCCCCGGTTCCAGCAGGGAGTGGGGCTGATAGGAATTGGCTGCCGGGAGCCGGCGCTGGGATAGGAGGCGTGGGTCATGGGAGGGGGGGGCAGGGGGGAAGGGGCCCTTGGGGGTGGATTTTTCTGGTGGAGGAACAATACGGTGTTGGCCCGCGCGGCCAAGGTTTTTCTGGCAACGGGGTTTCAGCTTGTGGGGCGGGATGAGGAGGAGCTGGACGGGCGAGAGTGGGGATTTTTCGTGTGATGGTTTCTTGGCGTGGCGAGGCGGGATGATGACTGAGCGATCGGGGCGGACGGAGCCGTGGGAGCGGTTGAAGTAAACGCCGTATCTCGAAGGCATGGCTGGAGCCCGCGGTCGAACGCGATGTGATTGGTGTCTCCACCCGGGTGTTCACCGCGGAACATCTGGCCGCGATCTGCCTCCAAGTGGGTCGGCCCAAGGATCATGATCGGGTGCTGCGGTTCGCCGAAGCCGGGGTGCTTGATGCGGCGGCGGAGGGGCGAGGGAGATTTGGGTTGACCGTTATAACATTCGTAGTTACGGGTCTTCGGTGACTACTGAAATCAAAGTGCGGAAGGTAGGGAATTCGTTGGGGATCGTGTTGCCGAAGGAGGTGCTGGCGCATCTCAAGGTGGCAGAAGGGGACACGGTCACCGTCACGGAGGCGTCGGAGGGCAGTGTGCGGATCAGCCCGCACACGGCGGAGGTGGCGCGCCAGATGGAGCTGGTGCAGGACGTGATGAAGCGCTACCGGCATACGCTGCGGGAACTGGCCAAATGAAGGAGCCGATCTGGGTGTTGCGTGAGGTGGTTTTGATCGCGCACGAGCAGTCGCTAGCGGAGTTTGGAGGCGCGGCGGGAATCCGTGACGAAGGGTTGCTGAATTCGGCCTTGAGCAAACCGGAGAACCTTTTTGCCTATGGAACGCCCAGCGTTTTCGAGCTGGCGGCCAGCTATGGATTTGGCTTGGTGAAGAATCACCCGTTCATCGATGGGAACAAGCGGATAGGCTTCATCGTGGCGGCGGTTTTCCTGCAGATCAACGGCTGGCGGCTGGAGGCGAGCGAGGTGGACGCCACATTGCGGACGCTGGCGCTGGCGGCCGCAGAGTTGTCGGAGGCGGAGTTCGCAGAGTGGTTGAAGGCGCATTCGCGCCCGGTTTGAGCGTGAGCGATCTGGCGTTGGGGCATTGGGGAGGAAGTGTTGTGGAATGGCGTCGCAGCTGGGCCGACGATTCCGCCTCTTCCGGCGGTACGCCAACTTGGATGCCAGAGATTCAAGTTTGCTGGGCTGCATCGGGGAACAGCGGCAGCCCTATGAGAGTGAAAATGGAACCGGGCAGGACTGGCGCGGCGGTGTCCGGGGCGCGGACCGGCCGGGAAATGAGCCGGCCGGACGGGTTGCGGTGGTCAAAATATCACCAAAACTTCTCGCCAGTTAAGAGCCAGTTAAGTCGCGATCTTGGGCGGTAAGTGGCGATTTGTGGCAAATCACCGATCCTTGAGAGGAATCACCTTAAAAAGGACGATGGAACAACCACGAAAGTCACGGAACACACGAAAAATCAATAAGTGAGGACAAGCGACCTTCTCATCCATCAGGTGGACGGTAATCGTTGGGCAACGCCTTGGCTTTTCGTGTGTTTCGTGTTGTTCGTGGTCCCCATCCCGGTTCTTAAGATCACCCGATGCAGTGTAGTGGCTTGGGACGGAATCGAAACCGCTGAATCGTTTTTGCCGAGATTTTTTCCCTGTAGAATCCATCCTACAGATATGAGGCGACATCGGCGAACGTCAGCGACACCCCGGGGTGTACCTACGAAATGTTCCGACCAAACAATTCGCAAAAATCGTATTTCGGGTCCATTTTTAAGCTCCTTTCTACGCCTCAGACCCAGTTCCACAGTTCACCCTTGCCGCCGCCTCCTCGTCGCAGTACACCTTCATCACACCCAGCCACCATAGCTTAGCTTAGCCTCCCAGTGGCCGGACTTTCGCGTCCGCCACTCTGACCATGATCATCTCCGACCTTACTGACCCCCCACCCGTCGAGTTGCCAGATCAACCGAACCACGGTTCACTCCAACTTCGCATCGTCCTTGAGGGATCGAAGCCGGAGATTTGGCGGCGACTCATTGTTCCGGCGAATGCAAATCTCGGATGGATCCACGCCGCTATTCAGCTCGCGATGGGATGGACGAACAGCCACCTGCATCAATTTCGGCGAGGCGATCAGGTGGTCTCGGACCCAAAGTTTGAACTGGAGTCCTTTGAAAACGAACCGCCCGTTCTAGACGAACAACACGTCGTGCTGGGCGAATTTTTGTTAGCTCCCGGGGAGGCACTGATTTACGAGTATGACTTTGGGGACGGCTGGAACCATCTTGTTTCCGTGGAGAATCTCTTGGAGCCTCAGCGCGCTGTCGCCGGAAAGGCCGTGTGCATCGGGGGGGCGCGCGCCTGTCCTCCCGAGGACTGCGGAGGCCTCGGTGGCTACGAGGAACTTCTCAAGGCGCTTCAAAACAAAAAACACCGGGACCACAAGGCGATGACGGAGTGGCTGGGACGCCCATTTGACGAAGAGCACTTCGATACGGGGGACACCAACCGCTGGCTGAGCAAACTTGGCTGGCCGCGAATTACGGAAGCAGCGCTGCGCAAAGTCTTGGTTGCCCGTGACCGTGCTGCTCGATGAAAAGCGCTGCTCAGCCTGTCGTTGAGGAGCGCCAATGATGGTTGCTTTGTGAAATCACATTTTACATTTGGTTTATCCAGATGTAAGAACCGTTTCTATGATTTCCCGCCCATTTTGGCTCGGGCGCCTTGAGGAGTGCTGGAAAAAGGCGCCGATTGTCTGGCTTTCAGGCGTGAGGCGAGTCGGCAAGACAACGCTGGCCCGCTCGTTGGAAGACGCGGAGTTTTTCAATTGTGATTTGCCCTCCTCGCAACAAGTGCTGGCCGATCCGGAGGCGTTCTTCCGGTCACTCAGCAAGTCGCGGGTCGTCCTCGACGAAGTCCACCAACTGCCCGACCCCAGTCGGCTGCTGAAGATTGGCGCTGACGCCTTCCCGCAGCTCAAGATTCTCGCCACCGGCTCGTCCACTCTCGGCGCCACCCAGAAGTTCCGGGATAGCTTGTCCGGCCGCAAACGGGCGGTGCATCTGGTGCCGGTGCGCCACGACGAGCTGTCCGCCTTTGGCATCCGCGATTTGCGACATCGCTTGCTGCGCGGCGGGCTTCCTCCGGCCCTGCTTTCAACGGACCACGATTTGGGGTTCTACGCGGAATGGTTGGATTCCTACTACGCCCGTGACGTGCAGGAACTCTTCCGCGTCGAGAAGCGCGCCGGTTTTCTCAAGCTCGTCGAGGCCATCCTCCGTCTCAGCGGCGGCCAAATGGAAGCCACTTCCCTGTCTCAACTCAGCGGCTTGAGCCGCCCCACCGTGGTCAACTACCTGGAGGTCCTCGACCTCACCCACGTCGCCACCTTCATTCGCCCCTTCTCAGGCGGGGGAAAAAGCGAATTAGTCCGTCAGCCCAAGGTCTACGGATTCGACACTGGCTTCGTCGCCTATGCGCGCGGCTGGACCGACCTGCGTCCGGAAGATGGTGGGATCCTCTGGGAACACATTGTTCTGGAACGCCTTCTCTCCGATCCGAGGGAGCCAAAGGTCGGCTACTGGCGCGACAAGAACCGACACGAAATCGACTTTGTGCTGCCCGCCGGGCGGGGCGTCGTCGACGCCATCGAGTGCAAATGGAACGCCGCCGGGTTTGATCCCGCCAACCTCAAACTTTTTCGCAGACTGTATCCTACAGGCAGAAACATCGTGATCGCCACCAATATCCCTACTCCCTACACCCGCGAGGTTGGCGGTATGTCCGTTACATTCACAGGCCTCGATGGCCTGACGCTGTAGTGCGCTCTCGGTGAGTCGTGCGACGGCGATCGCCAGTCTCCTTGCCTTGGCAAAATCCAACGAGCTTCAGCACGCCGAGTGCTGATCACAGAAGGTCATTGACCCCACCACGTCACCGACGGTCCTCTCCCTGTAAGCAGGAATACATGAAGTTGACGAAGCTCTCATTGTGAAGTCGACGCAGCTGGTTCCAGACGTTGCGCGGAATCGGCAGCGTGAAGAATTCCCGCACGTCTTTCCGCAACCCTGCGGCACGACTGTTCACACATTTTGTTCCCACTCCCTATCGATTCATTCGGCCAATGAGCCTATTTCTCCTTATCTTTCTATGGGTATCAAGGCTGCTTCCTCGAACCTCAACCACTGAGAGCAATTTGTCAGTTGTGTAACAACTTCACTATCAAAAAAGTGGCTTGGGACGGATTCGAACCGCCGAAACCCTCAAAGAGCATTTACAATCAGCACTTTACGGATATGTTGGGGGCGTGTGTGACGTCGGTGAACGTCAAAAAACGTGCCGATGTGTTGGCGAAATCGCTGACACTATTTGAGGCAAGAATGTTGGTGGTATCGAACGAGAAGGATGAGCCGGAAGGTCCCGAGGACACGCCTTCGAAAAAGTCGGGGTCCTCGGGCAAGCGCACGAAGAGGGAGACGCGTGCGCAGCGGCTTCCGGATCATCTTCCGGTGCGTGAAGAAAAGATCATTCCTCTGGCCGTGCATGCGGAGCCGGAAGCGCCGCACCATCCGCCCGAAATTCGTGAAGCTCGACGCGCCACACCAGCCGCCGGTCGTGAGCCCGGCGCCACCAGCACTGATCCCAAGCGTGTTTATGGCCCGGGCCTGCTGGCGGACATCGCTCTGGACAGGTATCTGGATCACCTGCGGCTCTATGGGATCGAACAGCGCTTCCTTCGCCTCCATGGCGTGAAGCTCCCGCGCCAGACGATGAGTGACAACCTCGCCCACATCGCGGACTCGGCCTCCCTCGTGGTGGCGGCCATGGAGCGGGAACTGTGGGCCGTCTGGTATGTCCAAGCGGACGAAACGCCGATCCGCTGCCTGGATCCCGAACGGCCTGGGGGCAGCTTCCGTGGGTACTTGTGGACAGTGAACGGTCCACCAGACAGCGATGTCATTTTCCGCTTGCCGGAAAGTCGGGGGCACGAGGTCTTCAAGGATTGGTTGCCGTCGGACTTCCGTGGCGTGGTGCAGCGCGACGGCTACTCCGCCTACGCCACGGTGGCTCGCCAATGCGGCGCCGAGGTGGCTGTGTGCCGGTTGCTGGGCGTATGCCCGCCGCAAGTTCTTCGAGGCCGCCACTGCAGGCGACCGTGTTTCCGCATAGTTCGTGCACCATCTCGCATTGCTCTACGCGGTGGAAACGAGGGCTTGCGAATCCTAGCTCAGCGCCGGCCTCCGCCAACCTGAGCGTGCCATAACCAGCGGGATGGTCCTCGCTCGCCTCAAGCGCGACTGCCTTCGCATGGCCAGCCGGGTTTGCCCCACGAGCCTGCTTGGGAAGGACCCTTCCTACGCCCTCTCCCAGTGGCAGGCCTTGGAAGTGTACCGCAATCGCGGCGACATGGAGATCGACAACAACCAAGTTTATGCCGACTACCTGATTATGCCGACTTCATGGTGGTTCCCGCCGAATTTCCCAAGCAACTGTTGAAATGCTCACCTCATGACGCGGCATAATCCGGGGGTTTCAACCGGAGCGACTGCACCAGTTTTGGCGCCTTCGAGTGACTTCGTACCCCGGATATCCACGGGAATTGGCGTTGGCTTCTGCGAAGTTCCAACCCTGTGACGAGAGCATGGAGATCACGCCCGTTCTGGATTATGCCGCTTGCGTAGCCGCCGGGCGGCCGTTGTTGCTGGATGACGCTCCGGTCTCAATTCCCACGCGGCATTAGTCTGGAGGCGGCATAATAAAGTCAAGAATGCCATTCGCGCCACCGCCGTCGGCAAAAAACATTGGCTCTTGATCGGCGCCCCAGGCGCCGGGTCCAAGGCCGCCACCTTTTACACCCTCATCGGATCCTGCCTCCGCCAAGAGCTCAACTCTCGCGATTGCCTGATCGGGCTCTTCGCCCGCCTGCCCGCCGCCACAAATCAATCTGTGGCTGACCCCACATCGACCTCCTTCACCAAACTCCAGGCCGGTGCTGGCGCCGCCCCACAACTCGCCCCATCAGCGGCCTGAGCAACTGCACGCCATCGGCGACAAGCTCCTCAGGGTGCTTCCCAGGACCGATACCTTTTGCGGAGCTCAATTTCACCAAGATCGCCCCGGCGGCAGTAGTTTAGATTGGCTGTATGGTTTTCACCACGTCCGAACTCGGGCTTTGCCGTCCTCGCTCGAAAAGCCCCCTGCGCACGTGCGTGGGCGTCCGTGCCGTCCGTCCGGGAAAGCGGTACGTGCTCGGGGGGGCAGTTCTTCTTGAAAAGGCTGCTACGGCGATGACATAGGAACCTTGATTTCAGCGAGGTCGCCTTGCTTCAATCCCAGCGCGTTAGCTAGGCCTAGGGAGAGGTCCATGAGATGGCCGTCTTTGGCGCTCGGGCCCCAATCCACGGCTTGGGCTCGAGCGGTTTTTCCGGTGCGGGGATTTCGCACTTCTATTTTGTTTTCCAGCAGCCAGCGTCTTGGCGTGATTTTGTAGTCCCAGCGTGCTGCAAGGAAGAATGCGTCGGCGTTCAGCTGGGAGACCAGCGGTTTCGGACCACGTTTTACCCCGGTTTTAAATACGGGCGGCGATAAGGCATCCGCCTCGCGCCAGTTGGAAATGATGGCGAGTGTGTCGGTCGGTTTGATGCGGGGATCGTTATCGATGGTGAAGAGGTGGACTTTGCCTGACTGCCAGCCGTCCTGAAGTGTGGTCGCTGCGGCGGTCTGAGTCAGGTTGGGGTGCACCATGCGTGTAGCTTGGGGAGGCGCGGTTGTCGGTGGATCGGCGTTTGGTGGCGTCCCCTGGGTCGGGCCGCCGTCCTTGATCACGTCGACGATCTTTTCCAGTTCCTGCACGACCGATGACGAGTCGGTCGTCGACACCTCCGCCTGGACTTTGGCCACTTCGTCCAATATTTCATTGATCCGGCCGTCCTGGGAGGATTCGGCCTGCGCCAGCCTGAATTCTGTACTGACGACGCTCTCCTCCGCGCGGTAGGTCGCTTTGTTCGCCTTTTCCAATGCCTTGACGGTCTTTTGCAACTTGATCACGGCGATGCCAAACGAGATGGCCAGGATCGAAGCCAGCCCGAGAAGCAATCCGAGCACCGTCAACTGCCGCTTGCGGCGGAGGTCGGAGGCGCCGTGGCTGAATTCGAGGAATGACGTTTCGTACTCCACCAGATCGCGATAGCTTGAGCCGACAGCCAGTTGCGGGCCGCGCTCGAGCAGCGATTCTTTTTTTCGTCCGCCACTGTCCCACTGGCGCGCCAGCCCGCGAAATGTTCTCCTTTGGGAGCAGATTTCCCTGAGTTCCGGCCAGCTTTTGAGGAGTGCCGCGTCGGCGAGAACGTAGCTGCGGGAGGGGCCCTCGCCTTCGATGCGCACCAGTCGCTCCTGGACGAGCCATTCCAACAGTGAGTTTTCATCCGACCTTTCTCCCCCGATGTCGGTGGCCGGGAGCGCGTGGAGGTAGAATTCATCGGTGCCGGCGCTGAACCTTACCAGCTTGGGAAGCAGGCGGCGCAACGTCTCCGCACGGGCGGCATCAAGCGAACCGGAAAAGTGACTGGCTCTTTTCCCCAGCGTGTCTGGCGCGCCCGTATCCAGCGCGGTTTTGGCCGCCTCGTCCGCGCACACGGAGACTCCGTCGTGGTCATCCGGGAAAAGCGAGCCCAACTGGTCCGACAGGGCGGGGTTGGCGGACAGCAGAACGGCGGACCAGTAATCAAGGATGTTTTGCACAGCGGCGCGGGATTCGGGTGCAGAGAGAATACGTCCGGTGGCTTTGGCCCTGCCAAGGAAGTAGATGATCTCGGGCTCGGAGAGGCCTCTTTCCTTCTGGGCGGAGCGCTGCTGGCTCAATAGCACCGTGTGCTGCCGGCGCAGCATGGCCAGAGAGTCAAAAGGCTCGCTGGAGGGAATGGACTGAATCGCGGCATCAATCATGGGGCCAGTTTGGTTAGGATTTCATTCAGACTGGTGGCCAGTTCAGCCGTCTCCCTGGCGGTTTCTTTGAGGCTGGTGTCCACGGAAAAGAATCTCATGCGGCAGGCTCTCTGGAAGCGGCGAAAATCCAGAGCCAGGGTGTCCCATTGTTTGGCGGCGAAGGAGGCGGTGGTCTTGTTTTGCAATCCATTGATGTTGGCGCTCCAGACAGCCGAGGGTTCCTGCGCCAGGAGCGGGGCGATCATCTCCAACACCCGATTCCACAACGCGTCGATGATGTCCTCGGCGGTCGAGTCCACTCCGCCCAGTTCTTCCTCAATGTTCCACAGATCGGTGTCGATGTCCTGCCAGTTGTCGTGTTGGGTGAGCAGGGCCTGCAACTGCTGCTGGATCTGGGCGGAGGCGCTGCTGCCCTCGCGGAAACGCGCGATCGTTTCGTCCGGGATGCCGGTCAACGTGGCGACCTCGCCAAAGAGGTTCGTCAACCCTTGCATATCCATGCTTTCCGCGCAGGCCCGCAGTTCGCCGTTGATGCGGGGATGCTGGACTTTGATGAGAGTGCGCAGGGATTTTCCGGCGAGCTGTGCGTTCGTGCTCTGCCCCTGGTCGAGCGCCTTGCGGCAGCGCTCCAGCGCTTCGTCAAATTTCTTGAGCCAGGCAGCCTCCTTCGAGCGCAGCGACGGCGGCGAGGCGGGCATGCCGGCGACAAATCCGTGTGCCGAACCGGTTTGTTGCTGGAAGACGCTGAGGGCAAGATCGAGATCGTCGCCGGCTTGCGCAACCGTGTTGAGCATTCTCGCAGCCTGTTCCAGACCGGGCAGTTGCAACTGCGCGCTGTGCAGGCAGTCGTGGAGCTGTTTGTAGGTGTTGAACAGCCCGAGGTTGTCCTTGATCCCGCGCAACAGGCTTGCGCCGGCGGTCATCTTGTCCTTGAGCGGCGTGTTCTCGACCATCGCGCCCGACGCGCCGTGCAGGCCGACCTTGACGGCCTCCACCGCACTCGTGAGCGACCAGTTGACCAGTTCATAGCCGAGGCCAGCGCACCATTCGCGCAGCCGCGTTACAGGCAGCAGCAGATGTTGTCCGGTGCCGCCGAACAGGCCGCGGTAAACGCCGGCATACTGGTTCCCATGAAACACCCCGCCGCCGCTGGCTCCCGGGCCCGGCGCTCCCTGGCCCGGAGAAAGTATGGAGATGGCTTTGACTCCGTCCTCGCCACTAAACATCCATCCGGGATGCTCGGCGGCCTTGACGATGCCGGAATACGTTTGGATCAAATAGTGGCCGCTGATAAATCCAACGATGTTCAGGCTGCCGAGACCGGTCTTGCAGTCGGTGTCCTCCAGCAGACGACACGGCAGGGCGCCGGTGGCATCGGGTGGAAGGTCAAGGAACAGCAGGTCTTCCGGCTCCGCCAGCGGGCTGGCCGCATCCGGCATCAGGTCCTGATTAACCTCGACGCGCCAGGCCGTGTCCTCGTTGAACCCCGTGCCGGGAGCCCAGGCGCGAATCTCTTTGTGATAGGCGCCGTTTCGCTGGTCAGGAGCGCCATTCGGAAGCGTGCCGCTGCGCAATACGTGCTGCGCAGTGAGCAGCATTTTCCTGGGTCTTGGCTCGCCGTTCTTGCGGGCGGTCACGAGCACGGCGCTGCCCTGATTCTCCGCGACAAATTCTCCGGCAGAGTCGACATGACCTGCTTGCAGATACCAGACGGGTAGATGTTGATCCGGCATGTGGCATCAAGTTAGGGCCAAACCACCGGCGTAGCCAGCTGCTGCGCCAGCACCCAGGCGGGAATGGCGCGATTGCCGAGCGAGGCATCACCGGCGCGGTGCAGTCCAAGCACCACTCCCGTCTTCAAATCAACGAGGCACGCGCCGCTGGCGCCGCCGAGGGTCGAGCAATTGTGATTGATGGCGGTCTGGCCCATTTCGAGAACGAGCGGCGCCTCCGCGTCGATCGTGCCTGGCATCAGGCGTTTGGTTCCCAAAGTGGCATCAGAAAACACCGTTTGGATGTCCTCTTCGCTGCCGCCGCTGTTCCCGCTGAGAGGATGGCCGATGACGGCGACCTCGCGGCCCGCCAGTTCAGATGGAGCCAGTTCTACGCTTTGCAAAACCAAGCCGGGCAGCGCGGCGAATTCCGGGATTGTGTGCTCAAGATTCGGCCGCCAGCCCGCTGACTGCTGGAGGCACGCGAAGTCGAGTTGTGCGTCAGCGGAAAAATGGCATGCGTTTGAGAGGATGTCGGTCTCGGGTGGCGCGGCGGCGTTGACCTGGTTGTAGCGCACTCTGCCAGGGTGTTGCGCGGGATCGGGTGGCTGGCCGAAGATCCAGCCGGGTTTTTCGACGACATGGCGTGCGGTGAGCACGGTGCCGTCCGACAAAAGAAAACCGGAGCCGGTGGGCTGGCCGGATTGCCGGTCCAGTCTGAGGCATTGGCGGGCGGTGCGTGCGAGCAGCGAGAATCCTGCGGGAGTGATGAGGTCCCGCCAAGTCGCGCCTCCGGGCATGATTCGCTGCGTCAGCGCTCCCTGGGCGATCTCATGGCCGGTCAAGTATGCGGGGCCGGGTCGGTAGTTGGCGTGCACGATGGAGAATAATTTCGTTCGTTGCACCACCGCCAGTTCGCCGCGTTGCTGCACGTTGGCGTCGGAAAATCTCTTGAGCAACTCGAGATGCGGTTTGCCGAGGCTGGCGAGGACCGGCCGAACCACCGGTCCGGCGCCGGGTGGACCAAGGCCGGCAAGCCTGGGCTGTGGAACGCCCGTCTGGGCTGGGGCGGCGTGCAGGCGGGCGCGGCGATCTATCTGTTCTTCGAGATCTGCCATGACTTGTTTGGGCAGGTCGCCTTGAAAGAAGTTCTCCAGCGTGGTCATGGCTGTGACTATTCGGTGCTGAGCAGCCAGCGGATGTCCTCGGTGGTGGCGATGCCGTGGCGCATGCGTTCGCGGACGGCGATGGCTTCGACTTCCCATTTGGCGGTCATCGTTTCCAGCGACGGTTGCGGCGTTTCCGGCAACGGTTGATTCATGAGCGCATTCGTGACAACGCCGACCGGGATGCGCCGGCCCAGCAGGAGTTCCGGCACGCTTTGGATGATGACCGGGTCTTTCAGCAAATCGGAATGGGCGTGAGTGGCCGCGTACGCGGTCACTCCCTCCACCAGCGCGCTGACGGCGGGTACGGTGCCGTCCCCACGCACCTGCTGACCGCCGTTGCGCAGCAATCCGCCGGCGTCCGTGACAAACGAAGCGTCGGTGCGGTGGTTCACGCCGACGAACAGGGTCGTCCGGCCAAGCATCGGGGAGGTGCGCAAGTCGTCCTTGATGCGCCGCGCTGCACGCAACCAGTCCGCGCCCGGCCGGGCGAATGCGGCATAGTGTTCCCGCTGGTAAAGTTTTTCGACGTCGACCCCACCGCGCGAAAATAGCGCCGGATGCGGCAGCATTTCCAGGGCGCCTGGCAACGTGGAGCCCAGGCTCTGCATGTCTTCAATGCTGGTGGCCAGGGAGACGGCGGCGAGCTTTCTGACCAGTGCATACTCGCCGGTGAGGATCTGCATCACGGCGAAACTGCCGCCCAGCGGGCTGCCGCAAAAAATTGCCTGCTCGATGAAGTCGCGCCAGTCCGGTGTGTCTCGGGCGTAAATGGAGGCGACCAGGCCACCCATGCTATGGCAGACGAGAGCGAAGCGCGCGTCCCGCCGGGCGCGGCGCCTCTCGAGCAAAAAATCTCTCAACCGCTGCGCTGACCGCGCCAAAGGAACGCGCCAGTCATAGGAGAACTCATGCACGGCGAATCCCAGCCTTCGCCAGGTGCGGGCGGCATCACCGTAAACCGACCGGACGTATCCGTCTGGTTGGAGCGAATTCGGGTCGTTGCCATTGCCGTCCAAGGCGAGTGTGGAGCGCAAATTGCTGAATGGCAGCGTCAACGGGTTCAGCCAGGCGTGTCCTCCCCAACCAGGTCTGTCCAGCTGGCTGCCCAAAATGCCGGGCATCAGCACGATCTCCGGCAGGGACGGGTCGACCGCGCGCTCGGGGATGCCTTCAACCGAAGAATCGAACAACACCGTGTCGTAGATGTTTTGCGCCTCCTCCGGCGGCATGCTGATGGCCAACAGGGAACGAAACTGCTCGGGATTCCGTTGATAGAGCCGGCGCAATTCATCGTCCGAGTATCGTTCGAACCAGCCTGGATCCAGCAGGGAGGTGTGGTTGCCCGGCAGGGCTTCTGGTGCCGCAGGCTGGCCGGGACCAGCGGGCGCAGCGGGCGATTCCTCACGTCCTTTCCAAGCTCCGAGCCAAGCCGGACCGCCATCCTCCGGGGTGCGGGCCACGGGCGGGGTGGGGGAGGGGAGGAAGTTCAACCCGGCATCGACCAGGCGCGGGTCGCGCGCCAGCTCCCACATGGGCACGGCGTAATTTGCCACCAAATATGAACCGGCGAAATGCAGCGCGAGCACCTGCTGTGTCTCCAGATCGATCACCGCGGAGCCTGAATTGCCGCCGAGCGTGGAGGCGTCATGCAACAGCGCATCGACCGGGCGGCTGAAGGATTCGATTCCTTCATACCGCATCAGTCTGCCTGGTTGAATGCGCTTCACGCCATACACCCCGTTGAAGACTTCCTTTATCACTTCCGGATCGTGATGGTCCGACCAGTAAGGATAGCCGATGACCACCACCTGTTTTTCAGCGAGCAGTGCCGGATCGGGCGGCGTGGAGCAAAGCTGCAGAGGCAGTGGCGCCATCGCGGGATCCCCGAGGATTTCCACCTGCAATACTGCCGCATCCCAATGCGGATGCACCAAAAGCGGCTTGAGGACGCGGTACGTCAGGCCCGCGTTCTGGTTCAGCGGATGCTCGTGAGCCGTCTCCAGCCGTGAGGTGCGCTGCGGGATGAAACGCAGACGGGATGCCCCGCCCACGCCGTGCGTGAAGAGTTCCGCCACGTGCCGATTCGTCAGCATCAGCCCCGGGCCGCACAGCCAACCGGTCCCCCCGAAAGGGCCGCTGGCGTTGTCCACCTCCACCCGGCCGATGGCCCGAATCGCCGGCAGCAACGCCTCCCTGAACACACTCACATGCGCCCAGGGGTCCGGCAGGTCGCCAAAGGAACCATCCCGGATGAACGCCACGGGCCTCAACTTGGGCAGCACGATCGCCTCAAGCGCAAACTCCTGGCCGGGGCGAAAATCACGATCGTTGATCGCGCTCTCCAGTGCCCCCGTCGCCGCCTCGGCCTGTGCTCCGGGAAGCTCGCGCGTGGCCTCCTGACCAAGCGCCGCCGTGGCCCCGAGCAGTTGACGGGTGTAGGCTGCGAGTTGTCGTTGCTTCTGGTTCATGGCATGAGTCGAAGAATGTTCGGTTGCAGCTACCGAGCGCGCCATAGCACGGCATCGCGCACGCTGCGAAGGGGCACCTCGCGCGGGCCGCTGAAGGCCGTCTCAGGGACGGGCAGCGCAGCCAGCACATCGAACTGCCTCAACCGGCCAAAATCCATGCCGCCCGCCTCCTCAAGGTCGGCCACGGTGACCTGATGGACAACGAACCTTCCTGGATCGAAGGCCGCCTCCGGAGCGGGCGCGCCCTCGCGCGGCGGCATCACACCGGATTGATCCAGACGGAAAGCGGTGACACTCAACTCGGCTGTGGCGTCGTCCACGACAGCGACGATTTTGTAGTACCGTACAGGCACCGCCACCTCGTGATACACCGGATCGTCCGACCGGAGGATCGGACCGGTGAAGACAGAACCGCGGCTGTCCCGGGTCTGCTCCTGGGAGAGGATCCAGTCTTCCAGATCGCCCCATTCTCCGTCGTTGAACGAATGCACCTGCGGGCAGGCGTTCGTGTAATGATGTGTGTCGCGATTCGCCAGCAAGGCATCGCTTTCCTCCCCCCACACCGGATCCAGCCGGCGCACCATGTGGCCGCGATCAAATACCGTCGGCACATAGAACGCTTCTCCGTCGACCTGCAGCGCGTCGTCAAGGCGCGGGTCCAGGCGCCAGCCGGGACGCTTGGGCCGAAAAAAGGTCGCGGTGCCGTCGATATTTACCGCTGACACACAGCACAAGCGCCGGCTGCGGCTCATCACCACGCTGAAATTCCGGTATCTCAGCTCAAACGGGAATTCCATCGGCGCGCGCTCCACAAGCACGAGATCGTTGTGGTCCCGTAGCGTGGGCAGCGGAAGTTGAAACGCCTCATGCGCGCCAAGGAAGTCCCTCCGATACCCGTTACGGTCATCGTAATCCTCCGGCCGCACCCGTGGCGCCTCCGGCTCGACGATGGGAATCCGCTTCCCGCTCAGAACATTGGCGAAGGTGTCAGCCATGGTGGGTTGGATGGTTGGGGTGAACGAATGGTTGAGGCTAGGGGAGGGGGGGAGCGGGAGCGGGTTGGGGATTCAAACCAGAGCGAGCGGCGCCTGGGCAAGACCCGACCCGATGTCCAGAGGATCCACGTTGGCGACGAGGCCATTCTGGATGCCGGAGGCGATGAGTCGGGCCTGGAGAATCACCGGGTTCAGGCTCCCTTGCTGCTGCAATCGTTCGGCCCAGAGCGCGGCAACTCCCGCCACGTGGGGCGTGGCCATGCTGGTTCCGCTAATGGCGCGACTGCCGCCGCCAGGCCACGCGCTGGTGACATTGACTCCCGGTCCCGCAATGGTGGCCCGGGTGTTGGAGAAATTGGCCACTTGCAAGCCAAGCGGGGACTGGCCGAGCGCAGCCACGGCTACGATGCCGCTGGAGGCAGCAGGCGGGGCCACGTTGATTTCATAGTTGGGACGATCACTTTCATTTCCCGCCGCGGCGATGACAATGGTCGTTTGAGCCACCGAGGCCCGGGCGCCCAACAAATTCGACAACTGCTCGAACAGCCTGATGTTGGCGCGGTACCCCTCCAATGCGATGGAGGTGGCCGCCGGGATAGGCAGTCCGTTCTGCTGCACCAGCAATTCCACAAACCCGGGGAAATCGATCCCGAGCGACATGGAAATGACATTGGCGCCGTTTTCCACGGCCCAGAGCATGGCATCGGAGAGGATGTCGCTCCCTCCTCCTTGGGGACCGTCCAGCACTTTGCCAATGATGGCGTTGGTGACTCCCGGAGCGACGCCGATGCGCAACCCGTTGAGGTCGCGACCGAAAATGGTGCCTGCGCAGTGGGTGCCATGCCCGTTGGTGTCATTGGTTCCACCGGCACCGGTAAAATCCCGGTGACGAAAAGTCACGCCCGCGAAAGCGGCATGAGCGGCGTCGATGCCAGTGTCGAGCACGGCCACGGTGATGCCCGCACCCGTGAAGGGAGTGTTGGCGGCTCCCACCGCGGTGACACCCCAGGTCGCCTGCCCGGCCTCGGGCTGGAACCCGGGATCCGCATCCAGCGGTTTGACGAGCTTCATCGGCATGGACGGCGCAACCGCCAGGACAGTCGGGTCGTTGCGCATGATTTCCAGAGTCCTGGGCGAAGCCGCCTCCTCGACCTCGATTCTCATGGCGGCGGCCTGTTCGGCAGGGGCTTCGATTTGTGGCAGGGCGCGCGGCGCTGCCAACGGGTCTCTGGTTGCCCCGAGGTTCGGGGCGCGGAGGATGAACATTTTTTGTTTCATGGGATGGTAGTGGTTTGGTTCGAATTGGATTGAGGAGTGTTCTGGGTCGGAAAAGCGTGAACCCATCGGGTGTATTGCCCGCTCAGTTCAGGAACCGTCTGGCGTTGCCGTTGAAGTAGTCCTCATAGTAGGGGCGCAGCGAGGGGTGCAGGAAAGCCCGCTGGGCGGCTGCCAGGACGGGGGCGGGGTCGTCGGAGTCAGGGAGAAACCAGTCGGTTCCGTACAGGAGCTTGGTGGCGAAGGGGTATGATTTGTCCTTGGAGGATTCGATGCAGTCCGAGACTGTGCTGACGAACCAGGCGAGAGTATCGGGGTCGGTGTGGTGGCCATCCGTGGTGACTTCGCAATAAACGTTTGGGTATTCGGTGCAGAGGTTGAAGACTGTTTCGCCCCAGCGGGCGTACTGGCCGGTGCCGATCCAAAAATCATCGCCACCGGCGTGACCGAAGCACAGCCTGAGCCTGCAGGGAGCGCCTGGGCGGGAGTGCTTCCGGAGGAACCGCCCCCACCATTCGGGATCGGAATGATGCAAGCCGTAGCCTTTACGCGCCTCGAACTCGCCGTAACCGCTGTGGGTGAAGACAGGAATGTCGTGTTGCACACACCAGAGCAGAAGCTGCTCCAGTTTGCGGTCCAGTTCGGTGGCCCGATCCTGGGCGGTAGTGCCGAGGGCGGCATAGCGCCTGTCCCACTGTTCGCCGGGCTGGTTGGTCAACAGGGTGCGAGGGCGCGGGTTGATCTGATTGCCGAAGACCCGGTATCCCGATGGGGGATAAACCTTAACTCCTTTTGCGCCGTGATGCAGGACGGCGTCCTGGACGATTTTGAGCGAGTCGCCCGTCTTGCCGCCTTCGGTGTGGTCCCGAAATGGGTTGTAGGCGACGAAATACGTGAAGTCACCGCCGGACCGACTCTGACGATCCTCCATCCGCATGAGTTGTTCGGTGCGGAAATCAAGCAGGTCGTCACCTGGCTCCTGATTGTAGACCGGTCCGAGATCCATCATGTGGCTGACGATGGAGATCCTGGGACCGTTGCCAGACGGGGCGGCGTTGTGGAGCGCGCGGTACAGGTCAGCCATGCGATCGTCGTTCTGGGTGATGGTCCAGAAGAAACGCATGAGTGGCTGAAGGGGGGAGGCTTTGTTTTTGCGGTCTGTTTTTTCGTCGTGTGGAGGGCTCTTGATGGCGTGCTCCATGCCCATCATGTTGGCGGCGGCACGGGCGGCCAGTCGCTCCGGCAAAGTCATCCCCTCGGTCACCTCATCAATGATGAGCATTTGCTCCTTGGGCGTCTTGTCTGGATTCCAAGCTCCTTTGTCCGCCGCTTTGTTGATCAGCGTGATGAAAACCTTGCAGAGGAAGCCGGGGTTGGAGTCCATGCGGGAAGTGTCGACATGGCCGGTGTCTCGCGCGACGCCCTTGCTGCCTGGAGCAGGGGCCAGCTCCGTGCGGTCAATGAGCGCCTGGGCGAGGCTGGCGGCGCAGCGGTCGGAGATGAGCCAGCCGAGCAATCCTGCCTTGTCGCGCTTGCCCTGCAAAATGCCGCGCAATGGAAGGTAACAGGCGTTGAAGGTGTGGACATGCATGTCGATGACCTCCGTTTTCCTGACGATGGGATCGCTTGAGGGGTGGAGGCGGCCAAGTTCTTCCCGAATGATGACATGGCGCGGATTGAGCTTCGGCCGGTGCGACTGGCATGAGGCAAGCGCCAGGCATGTCAGGGAGATCAGGATGGGCAGAGGCGGGTGCATGATAGTGGAGGATTCAACCAGGAACACTTATCTGACATCAGCAGTGGAGCTCCGGTCGTTGATTTCGGATCGCCATTTTGGATGGCGAAAATGGATGACAAAGTCTCCGTTGTAACCGCAGGTGGCCTCGGTGAAGGTTAGTTTGCCAATGGCTTTCCAGGACGCGTCCGGTATGTCGCGGCGCAACCAGGCATTGAGAATGTTCTTTTTGACATGATCTTGAGGCGCTTTGGAAACCTCAATGGACAATACGAGTTGTCGTTTGCGTTCGGGATCGCCTTTGTCATAGATGTGGTCCAGAATCTCGTCCCGCACATCAAGGCCGATACCTTCGGTGATACGTCCATCGATGACTTTCAGGCGCATGAAGGTGGGACACCGGGTCGGGCCGGAGGCCGGTTCTCCCAGCTCGGCAATCTCGTGAAGCTGGCGGATGGTGGCGTTTACATTGACTCGAGCGAAAATAAGACCGCTCAGCGCGAGGCTGAACATGCCCTTGCCTCGCCGCCAGGCGCTGACGTCGGGAGCATTGAGAAGCACGGAGTCATTGATGCTTTGACTGGTGGTGCCGCCGATGTCTTCCTGGACGACAAATGAAGCATGCGTCCGGCAGGCATCGCCCGCGGGGTCATCCTGGGGGAACAATTTTCCGATCAATCCCATGGACCGCCAGCCGTGGTCGCGGCGGGTTTCAGACCCGCCGGGCGAATAACGGGCAATGACGCGGCCTCTCGAGCCGCCCTTAAAATAGCCGGTGTAACCAGTCTCAATGTCATCAATCAGCCACTCGCCTGCAAGGCAGATCCCGTTGGGATGGATGAGGCGCTGGAATCCGGTGCGGTTTGGCCCCCAGCGGAGGTCGGCTTTTGAGTTCAGGGTGCGGCGTGTGGCGCTGGCGAGCGACCAGGGAATGCCCAGCGGCAGAATGCCTTTGGCCACTGTCCAGAAGGAAACGTCATAACGCGGGAGTTCCTTGTGAGTTTCGTCATGAGCGCCCCACACGCGGTAGTAGGCACGGCTTGTTTTCGGGTCGATGACAGCTGCGTGAATTTCGGCATAGGTGGAGCCTGGAGCTTTATCCTCGTTGGTCATGCCCTGAGGGACGCTAAAGCCATCGGCCACATGCGGATGGTGGCGGAATTTTCCTGTGCGATACCCCATCCACCACGCGAGCCCGATCGATCCTGCTGATGCCGCCACGGCGCCGATGGCGAGCCAGAGCAGCTTGGACAGGGTGCGATTTTGCAGCACAGCACGCGAGGGGGCCGGCAGTGGATGTACCAAGACTTCACTCATGGTCCAGGGCACGGGAAGGTATGGGAATGAGGTCCGGAACACCTTGTGCTGGAGCTGGACCGGTTTTCCGTCCGCCACCTCCAGCTCGCCGGACGGCAACCGTTTGTAGAAACCCTCATTCATAGTGACGCGTGGATATTCCGTTGAATCAGCATAGGAAAGCTCGAAGAGCTGGGTGTCTCCCGTTTGCGCGATGATGCCTCCGACGTCATCCGACAGCATGCGCCCGTTGGGAAAACGAGTGGGCTGGTCTCGCCGGTAAATCATGACATCGGGGACGGCGTCGTAGTGCCGGCGGGCGAAGAGCGGACTGATGAAGCTGCGACGTATGTCTTCGATGATGGTGGGACGCTCGTGGACGCGGTTGATTTCCGCGACGTGCATCCTTGGATGCAGGTCATTCAAGTAATCGAAGCGCGGCAACTGAGTGCGTTGTGAGCGCCCCACATGGTCTATTTGCTTCTTCCCATTCCAGGTTGTCCCCCAGATGAGCCAGTTTTGCCGATCGAGATCGAGGTGTCTGAGAGGTATCTGGATGACGATGCCGATGACATTGGTGCGGAAGAATCGCGGGAAAATGAACGGGTCGTCGAAGATGCCTGCGCGGATGTGAATTTTGTCACGGTTCGCGGATGTGACCGCCGCGTTTGAGACCACATGGTCCGCGGCTGCCGATTGGTCATAGTGAAGCAGTCCGCCGAAGCGGAAGTCACGCACGAAGATGTCGTCGGAAAGACTCACCTCCAGGGTGATGTCTTCCGCGATGCCGGTTGGATTCAGGATCGTGCCGCCGTATCGATCGTTGTCGGCCCTGTTGGTGAAGGAAAGCGGCGAATCCGTGTCGATGAAAATGCGATAGGTGTACGGCGAAAGCGAGAGTGGTCGACTGGGCGCGGGAACGCCAGGTTGCGTACTGGCGGAGGCAAGGGGATGCCTTGGGATCAGCAGGTTGCCCGGGCTCTCGGGAGGATAGGTGGGGATGGTTTTTGCATCCTTGTCGGTGCTCGTCTTTTCTTTCAGAGGGGGAAGCGATCGGCCAACGCAAAAGCTGACGACGACGGCTGTGGGCTTGCCGGAAAGGCTGGGGTCTTGGTCGCTGTCCAGGAACACATGGAGGTCGGTGATGCCGGCCTCACGATCGTTTTCCTGAATGGCTCGGGAAAGCATCGGCCCGAAGTCGATGGGGTCGGCGTGATCCGAGGCCTGGCAGGCGAGCGCCGCCAGCAGACAACCGGGCAGGATGGACCAGTGGTGTTTCATGGGCGAATTCAGGTTCTGGGAATGCTCGAGGTGATGACTTGATCGGCTACGTGGCGGCCGAGCGCGCGGTAGCTTTCCCATTGCTCGTCATCGAAAATTTGATCCATGGTCGAGTCCTGCGGGAAAGAGGGATGGGTGGAGGCGTAGGATCGGACATCCTGCGGCTCGGTTCCGGTGAGGCTGGCCTTGAGAAGGAGTATCCAGGTGACGGGCGCGGATGGGGCGGGTGGTTCCTCACCCACTGGCCGGGGTGGCGGGGTCGTTTCGAGGGCGGCGCCAGCCGGTTGCAGCTGATTGGCAAAGGGGCTTTCCACTTCCAGATAGGTGACCCGGGCCAGCGCAGCGCAGAAGCGGCCTCTGCCATCCGCCTTGGAGAAGATGTCCTCCAGCGCGCCGACGGCGTCCGCGTTCAGCCACGATTTTATCCAGGCTTCAGGCTCGGGCTGGAACGCCTCCCAATTGCCTTTCGACATGCCCCTTTTCCTGTTCTCACGCGGGTCGAGCCACGTGATTTCGGCGTGGAAATCCTGTCGCACCTGGCGTGCGAACCGGGCGATGTCCTCCCAGTGGTAGGCGCTGTCCAGGGCAGCGTCCGTGGCGATGCAGAATGGGACTCGTCGGCGGATCAGCTCGTAAAGTCCGGTCACTTCAAAGTGACCGCCGTCGCTCAGATGCCAGAGCCGCGCGGCCGGCCCTGCAAAACGGCCCCGCCATTCGGCGAACAACACGGACTGCATCCGGAAAAGCGAGAATGGCAGACGTTTCAGCCGCTGCCAGAGCGATGCAGGATATTGTCCGGGACGGCTGCTGGAGCCGATGCCGCTGTCCCACCAGTGCCCGAGGCGGACATTGATGATGCCCATGAAAAGAGCCAGTCCTTGGTTGGTGGCGCGCCCCACGCCCGTGCTGAAGGCGGCTCCGGAGATGCCAATCCAGCTTCCCAGGGAGAGCGATTCCACCGGGGCGGTGTGGCCTCTGCGGTTGGCCAGGACGTGGAAGGCGTTTGGGTCATGGGGCGGGATAAGTGGGCGCAGCGCCACGCATTGGCTGCCATTGATGTCCAGACCTTCGAGTTTGCGCCGCATCCGCTGCATCCAGGACAAATCTTTGGGCACTGTCCAGAGCGCGTGATAGCGGCGGCCGACGCTTGCGCCTGCGGGTCCGAGGCACATGGGAAGCCCTTTGCGTTCGCGCACTTCGCGCTGTGAGGCGCCGTCAATTGTTTCGTTGACACAAACATTGATCAAATGAAGCGGACCGCCATTCGCCTCCGGGTGGTATGCCTGCAATGGAATGTCGTCATCAGGGTGAGCGAGCTGCACATCCCCGGAATTTTCATCCTGCGATCCGAAGAGACGGGCTTCATTGGATGCCCCCTGGAATGTCCTGGTCAGTCGAGCGGAGTAGGACGTTTGAAGGGTGGATAGGTTGAGAAAATCGAAAGCGCGTCCCAGGCAGAGTGAGAAGGCCAGCGCCAGCCCGACCGACCACAGGCTGTAAGCCGGATTGTGTGTGACGCTCCAGTGTGCCAGCAGGTCGCAGGCGAACAGAAGAAACACGGCGAGCGTATAACCCATGACATTTCCTGCGATGATGGCCCGGCCACCTGATGCGCCGGTTTTGTCCGCCAGCTGCCGTGTGGCTTTTTCGCCCAGCTTTCTCAGGAGGGGTAGCAAAGGCGCGAGGGCGGCGGCGATGGTCATTACCGTGCCCCTGATGCCGCTTTCCCCGGCCGCAGCTCGGGCCAGGGTGTCGAGCACCACCCAACCGCTGGCCGCCAGAAACAACATCAATACATCCCCGAGCGCGCGGGTCAGACGGTTCCTGATCACCACGCCCTGTTTTGCCACCTCCTTCGGAGCGTCCCAGCGTGCCGCCTCCTGCCAGAACCAGGCAAGAAGCATGCTCAGCACGAGCAGTCCGCCCGGCACCAACATGTCGGGCAGCGCGGCAATGGCCACCGCGCCCGCCACCACAATCCCCCAGGCCAGCGCGGGATAGGGTGGATGAATCCTTCTCGACCCCGCCTTTGGAGCCAGCCAATACCCAAGCAGCGCCGGCAGCATGCCGACGGCGAGCAACGAGATCGGCAGCCACCACCAGGGGGACGGCGTCAGGCCGAACAGCGTGCCGCCAGTCTGCAACAGCGTGGGAATGAGCGTCACCAACCGGTCGCCGGCGAATCTCAGCACTCCGAAGACACCGAACAGCAGTGCGAAAGTCACCAGGTGCATGCTCAGGGTGTTCCGGAGATAGAGAGCCAGGTTCTGGCGGATGTCCGTGGCGCCCGCGTTGAAAATGTAGTTGGCGTGGGTGCGCAGCCAGCGCAGCGGCGCCGACGGGGCCTTAAGCAACTCCTCGACGCGTCCGGCCGGATCGGCGGAATCGGCCACCATTTTGCGCGTGAATAGACGACCCAAAAATCCGCCGGCGAATCCGCCGCCGGACACCGTGGAAAGAATGTCGATTTCCCTGAGCCTGGCTTTCTGCGCAAACGCCTGCAGCACGCCCAGGGCAAAGGTGGCGCTGCGAATACCGCCTCCGGACAGGGCGAGACCGACGGTTTTCTCCGGCAGTTCGCCGGACACGGATTGTCCGGCGAGGTGAGCTTTCAATCGGCGATTCACCACCGCC
>JBJXFS010000008.1:0-3395 GCA_046155625.1 Verrucomicrobiales bacterium
TATACGTTCCGGCCAGGTCGCTGAGCCTATAGGGATGCTCGCGTCCATCGCTCAGAAAGCGACTAACCCCATCGAAGATCAGTTTCAGGTTCCGCCGGCAGGCCTTTTCATGTTCGAGTTGAAGGGGGTCCGGTTCGCCCTGGCCTCGAGCATTTGATCCCGGAAAGGCGGAGACCACGGTTGCCGCCGATGCCCGGCAGAGCCATTGCCGACGTGACGCCAGGAATCCAGGCTTTTTCATGACCTCCTCATGTCAAAAACCCGGCGCCTCAACCAAGGGAATCGGTTCGGGTATTTTCTTGTAATTGATTCACTGATCGGCCACAAGGGCATTCCGCGGTTTTTTTTCGGCGTGCGATCCTGGATCCCAAGTCTGTCTTTTTGCACGGCGGTGATGAACCGAACGCATCACCTCAAACTGACATTGCCCGAAAACCTGGCTTCCCAGCCGCGGCGCGGGGTTGAATTCGTGATCGCCAACTACGGCAGCCGGGATGATCTTGATGAATGGATCCGCTCGACTTTCAGGGAGGAACTGCGCGCGGGTCGAATACGCTATGTGCGCAACCGACGACCGCGTTATTTTCACCAGTCAAAGGCAAAAAACCTCGCCCACCGCTCCGCCCAGGGTGACATCGTCTGCAATCTGGATGCTGATAACATCGCCGGCCGCGGGTTAACCGACCACCTGCGGGATGTGTTCTCGCGCGAACCGGACTCGCTTGTGCATTTTACCGGAAACTATTCCGCGCATGGGCGGATCGCGTTGTTGCGCCACCACTTCGACGAACTCGGAGGATACGACGAAAATTTCTCCGGCTGGGGGCTCGAGGACTACGAGTTCGTCCACCGGGCGTGCGCCTTGCGCCATCTAACCCTCGCAAGGTGCGGGCTGCCGCAATTCGCCGGCTGCCTCGATCATTCCGACGAGGCGCGCATGGAAAACATGAGTCCGCGACTTGCCCGGCTGGGCAAGCAGGGGATGCGGGACGCGAATGAGCGGCGGATGCGGTATCGGTCGCCGGAGTGGAAGCGCGGCGCCCTGATTCCGCGGCTGATTCATTTCCTTGTGCTCGATGGCGACACCGATTTCGCGTGCCAGGCCAACCGGCGGACGTGGCGCCGCTGGCATCCGGGCTGGGAGTTTCGTGACTGGACCGAGACTGAGGCGGTGAATCGGTTTGGTCCGGCGCCCGGAGAATGGTGTGGGGAATCTCGGCGGGCGTGGCTGCATTGCCGATTGCTCTACGAGCTCGGCGGCGTCGTGATTCATCCGCGATTGCGCTGTGGGCAACCGATTGATGGCCTCCTGCGAGACACCAGCGCCGCCTATTTTCCTGGTGACGGCGATTCGATGTTCTGGCTCGGCGCCGGCTTCCGCCGTCATTCGCTTCCTTGGGAACTTTCGAGGGAACACCGAGTCTTCCCATTGGACGACCGAGCCAGCGCCTTCCTCCGGATCGCCCGGCGCCACCACTGGCGCGAGATTAAGCCGGATCCCGAGCGGCCTCGAGGCAGGACTCAATCGTCGCGCACACTTTGGCTGCCGTGATGAGGTCCATACATCGCGGCAGCCCGTTCGTCACGTGGAGGCAGAGTTGATCGGGGTGGTCGTGCCTTTCGCCATCGCCCAGCGGGACGGTACGCGACCGCCAGCAACCGCCACGGGCACAGCACGGCAGCATTCCGACCGTGTGCAGAAACTGGTGGGTGGGATACGCCTCCCAATGCGGGGGCTCACGGCCACCGGCAATGATCACGCCGGCACGGGCGGAACGACGGCTCCGCGGTTGAGGGACGGCCGCGGCAAGGTGCATCAGGAAGGTCACGCCGCAGACGATGCCGGCCGCGTGATACGTCAGGCGGATTAATTCGCGAACGGATGTGCGTCCGCGAAAGTCCACCACACCCTCGAGAGGGGGATGATAGTGGCCGGATTCACCCACTTGAACGAAAACCAAGCGATCGCGAAAGTGATCCACGACCTGCTGATACCGTCGGCGCGACCACCACTTGATCGTGTAGTCATATTTCCCGCCGGCGCAAATGATCCACAGCGGGAGACCGCCGAGTCGTGCTCGCAACCAGGCGGGAAGCCGGCGTTCGCATGGCGCAAGGTGTAGGTCGCCGCGAAACTCCGTCGGGCGTATGTCGAGTTGGAGCTTCCGATTCAGGAAGTCGATGAATCCATGAATGAAATGGCAGGAGGCATGATTTGATTGATGGATAAGCGGGTACTGGCAATCAATGGTCCGGACGCCGCGGGCGCTCTCATCGATCAGCGTGATGTTCGGGTTGTGCCGAAAAAGCGCTGGGCAGGAGGTGCGGACGTCAGTCAGAAAGCGACCTGGGTAACATCGATGCAGGTCGCGCACCGCGGCGGTAAGCATCACCAGGTCGCCAGGAGACTGGAAATTGCGCAGGATGAGTTTCTGCGGACGGGGACCAGACATGGATTCAGCGAGTGTGTTCTCGATTCGAGGGAATCGGCGCCAGCCCGATGGTTCAGCGCCCTCCCCGCGCCTGTTTTTTCGGTCGCTGGCGCCCACTGCCGGGCAACCCGAGTTCGCGTTCAATGTATTGGCGTAGCGTAAGCCCCTTCGGGAGCACGAGGGGAACGAACAGGCTGAAACTGCTCTCGACGGCTGGTGCGGCGGCTCTGGCGCGGGCGTGCGAAAACCTGATGTTGCGAAAGAATAGCCCTTCCATTTCCGGCTCGCCGAGGAATCCCTCAGGGGCGTAGCGGTCCTCAAGCTGATCACGCGCTCGCAACGCTTCAGCGATCCTTTTCAACAATTCTCCGGCATTGCCCCGGCGGCGGCGGACGGCCTCAAGTTCGGCATAAAGGACGTTCAATTCATAGTAGGTCGTGAGAAACTCAATCTGCCGCCGCGCCACCGTGTCCTTCGCCCCGGGTGGGGGGGGCTCCGCACCATCGCACAGTGGGAAAAACTTCGGGAGGAATCCGCTCCGGCGCCGCGGATCGGCGGAGAGCCCTGCCGACGATTCCTTTTTCAACTGACGAGATGCCATACCCACACTTTTCATGTCCCCTGGCCCCGATGGCAACGTCGGAGTTCGCGCTCACCGCGAGGAATCCAACAACAACACGGTTTCGATTCTCGACGACCTCTACCGTGTTCATTATGAAACTGGCGGAGAGAGAGGGATTCGAACCCTCGGTAAGGTTGCCCCTACGGCACTTTAGCAAAGTGCTGCTTTCGACCACTCAGCCATCTCTCCAGGATTGCGGGGTGAACCACGTGTAAAGCGTAAAGAAGCTGCAGTCGGGGCGAGCGTCAACTGGGGATTTGGGGGCGGAGGGGGGGACATCGGCGGTCGGCGGTCGGAGGTCGGCGGGCTGTAATCAGTTTGGGTATTCGGTATTCGGTAGT
>JBJXFS010000041.1:0-22683 GCA_046155625.1 Verrucomicrobiales bacterium
TGCTCGCCGCCTATGGGCTCGATCGCCCCGCGGTCGAGCAGTACACACGATACCTTGGAAATCTGCTCAAAGGCGACCTCGGACTCACCACCAAGTACGAAGGCTGGACGGTCATAGAAATCATCGGCGGCGCATTTCCCATCTCGTTGCAACTCGGACTGCTCGGGATGACCATCGCCCTTGCCCTCGGGCTCCCGATCGGAATCGTGGCCGCCGCCCGCCGAAACTCGCCCGCCGACTGGCTCCCGATGTCGATTTCCATGATCGGCATCTGCTTGCCGACCTTCGTCATGGGGCCGCTGCTCGCACTCGGGCTCGGGCTGAAACTCGGGTGGTTCAATGTGGCCGGATGGTACGGCGCGAGCGACCGCGTTCTGCCGGCGCTCACCCTCGGATTGTATTACTCGGCCTACATCGCGCGCATGACCCGGGCCGGCATGCTGGAGGTGTTGTCGCGCGACTTCATTCGCACTGCCCGCGCCAAAGGCGTTTCCGAATCCGCGGTCCTCCTGCGGCACGCGCT
Source organism: Verrucomicrobiales bacterium (assembly GCA_046155625.1). Classification (GTDB taxonomy): domain Bacteria; phylum Verrucomicrobiota; class Verrucomicrobiia; order Verrucomicrobiales; family V1-33; genus CAJBME01. The sequence goes on from JBJXFS010000041.1 coordinate 524, forward strand.
CAAGACTGGCCTGACCCCGGTCGTCGCTTACCTCGGCCCGGCCATGGCCGGCATGGTCACGGGTTCGTTCGTCGTGGAAAGCGTCTTCCAAGTGCCCGGCCTCGGCCAGCACTTCGTGTCCGCGGCCCGCAACAGCGATTACACGCTGCTGCTCGGCGTCACGGTCTTTTACGCCACCCTGCTGGTTGCCGCCAATGTGGTCGTCGACCTGGTCCAGGCCTGGATGAACCCACGCATCCGCCTCGAATCATGAGCGACGCCCCCTCCGCTTCCACCGCCCCCCGCTCGCCCTGGCGCGAAGCCTGGCGCCGACTGCGCCGCAATCATGTCGCCGTAGCCTGCGGCGCGCTCCTCATCGTCATCGTGCTCGCGTGCCTGATCGGCCCAAGCCTCACCGGCCACGACCCCGATGTGCAGAACCTCGAGCTCGGCCCCCAACCACCCTCCGCCACTCACCGGCTCGGCACCGATCCGCTCGGCCGCGACCTGCTCACTCGCATCCTCGTCGGCGGCCGCGTCTCGCTCGCCGTTGGGCTGACCGCCACCCTCGTCTCCCTGATCATCGGCGTGGCCTACGGAGCGACTTCCGGATTCCTCGGCGGCCGGACCGACACCATCATGATGCGGCTCGTGGAAATCCTCTACGCCCTGCCCTTCATCATTCTGGTCATCATCCTCATCGTGGTCCTCGAACCCGTTTTTAAAGATCCACGATTGGCCTGGCTGGTCTCCCTCTTCGGCGGCGAAGGCCAGGTCAAGTTGGTCGTCCTCTTCATGGTCATCGGCGCCATCGAATGGCTCACCATGGCCCGCGTCGTCCGCGCCCAAGTCATGACCCTCCGCCAACAAGACTTCATCTCCGCCGCCCTCGCCCTCGGCGTACCTAAATGGAAAATCATCTTCCGCCACCTCGTCCCCAACTGCCTCGGCCCGATCATCGTCTATAGCACCCTCACCATCCCCGCCGTCATGCTCCTCGAAGCCGTCCTCAGCTTCCTCGGCCTCGGCGTCCAAGCCCCCTTCGCCAGTTGGGGATCACTCATCCAAGAAGGCGCCGATAACCTCGAGACACGCCCCTGGATGCTCGTCTTCCCCTCCCTCTTCTTCTCCACTACCCTCTTCTGCCTGAACTTCCTCGGCGACGGCCTGCGCGATGCCCTCGATCCGAAAGCAGAACGGTAGAGCGGAGGGCGGAGGTCAATAAGCGGAAAGCGGAGATCGGTCATCAGTAGTCAGTTTTCAGTAATCGGCCCGACACGGGCGGGGCACAATGGACACTGAGAGCAACAGGCGTGGGTGGCAGGGCGGGTAGCGGATCGGCCACTTCGAGGACGAGGACGATTCCAAGCACCTTGAACAGGTCATTTCCGCCCACACGATGGTTCGTCAGCTTCAGCCATCCCTCCTCTGCGCCACTCGTCCTCGTCCTCGTCCTCGTCCTCGACTCCCCCTGTGCGATCCTCGCGCACCAGCGACTCAAATATCGGCCCTTACTCACCATTGTTGGGAGGCTGCCGGTGCGGCCGTCCCAGCAGGGCCAACGGCCCGGGACTGGAATGAGTGGAGTTCGCCGTTTCATTTCGCTGCGCGATGACTCTGTGAAAGGGCTTCCACGCCATGACAGGCACCCGATCGCCCATCCTCTTGAATCTGGAATGCCAGTCTCGGGTAGGGCGGCGCGTCCCGCCCGCCGGACGGGGCGTCCCGCCACGTCCAACGCGCGTCTCGCGCGGCGTGCGGTTCGGCATTTTCGCAACGCTCTTCCGGAGCAAGGCGCGAGACGCGCGGTGCAGCCGGCGGGGACGCCAGCTGCAGCGGGCGGGACGCGCCGCCCTACCCGAGAACCATCGCTTCGCGCAACCAAAACCGTGAATACCCGAGCCCCTGACTCCCGCAAAAACCAGACCAATCCCCCAAACAGGATCTCAGTGGTATGAAACGCGGTCCGAGCCAAGACCACACCTCGCACACAGTCGGCCCCCAGCCTCCGACTTCCGTAGGCCGACCGCCGACCGCCGACCGCCGACCGCCGATTATCGTTTCGAGAACTGGAACCGGGCACGAGCGCCGGGTTGCCCGGGCTTTTTCCGTTCCTTCATCCGCGGGTCGCGCGTGAGCAGGCCGGCTCCCCGGAGCGCAACGCGGAATTCAGCGTCTGTGGCCAGCAACGCGCGCGCGAGCGCATGGCGAATGGCTCCCACCTGCCCGGACGTACCGCCGCCGGTGACCAACGCCGAAACGTCGAATTTCTGCACGGAGCCGGTAGCCTGCAGCGGAAGCAGCACTTGGTTCTGGTGGCTCACTTGCGGCAGGTATTCCTCGAACGAGCGGCCATTGATGGTGATTTGGCCCGTGCCCTCCTTGAGAGAAACTCGGGCGGTGGCCGTCTTACGGCGTCCGGTGGAGGCGGTGGTAGGCATAGAAAAAGCGTGCGTTGGAAAATGGAGCTTGGCCTAGAGCGGCAGCGGCTGGGGCGCCTGCGCTTCGTGTGGGTGGGTGGCGCCCTTGTACACTTTGAGTTTGCGATAGACCGCCCGCCCGAGTCGGGTGTGCGGGATCATGCCCTTCACCGCTCTTTCGACCAGCAATTCCGGATGCGATTGGCGCAGCATCTTCGGCGTGCGAGTGTGGTGGCCGCCCACATAGCCGGAAAATGTCCGGTACTCTTTGTCGGTCTCCTTCTTCCCGGTCAGAACCACTTTATCCGCATTGATCACCACGACAAAATCACCCGTGTCGACATGCGGCGTGAAAATGGCCTTGTCCTTGCCCCGCAGCACCCGCGCCGCCTTCTCGGCGACCCGCCCCAGGACTTGGTCCTTGGCGTCGATCACCCACCACTTGCGTTCCACTTGTTGAGCTTTGGCCGAAAATGTCTTCATATCTAGCGAAAATGAAAACCCCGGAAATCGGGGAGCGCCAACTAAGGAGTTTCCAGCCCCCTGTCAACCCGGTTTTGCGGCTATTTCCTCGAATCGACAATGTCGGCGTTTCCGCGAACGTCATCCCGGAACCGTCAGCCGCGCTCCTCACCCTGCTGCCGCTGGCTGGCCTGCGCCGCCGCCGCCGCTAGAGTTCTGATCCTCAATACTTCTTCCGTAGGTGGCTCGGCAGGATGCCGAGTTCGTCGCGATATTTCGCCACTGTCCGGCGCGCCAGCTTGATCCCCTGTTCGTGCAACTTCTTGACGATGGCGTCGTCGCTGTACGGCTTGGACGCCTCCTCGTTCTTGACCAATTCCTGGAGAGCGGCTTTGACGCTGACGTTGCTCATCGACTCTCCCGACTCCATTTCCAATCCCGTGGTGAAGAAATAGCGCAGTTCGTAAACGCCCTGCGGCGTCTGCATGTACTTGCCATTGACCGCGCGACTGACCGTGGTCTCATGCACGCCGACCACTTCCGCCAGCTGCGCCATATTCATCGGCTTGAGATGGCTTCGCCCGTGGTCCAGGAAGTCGATTTGCCGCGCCACGAGTTCCTCAGTGATCTTGCGGATCGTCTGCTGCCGCTGCTCGATCGACTGGATGAAAAACTTCCCGCTGCGGATCCGCTCGCGGATGTAGCCCCGCACCTCGTCCCCCGTGCCGCTCCGCGCCATCAAATCCTTGTAAGTGTTGCTGATCCGCAGCCGCGGCACCGCCTCCTGGTTCAAGATCACCACGTACTTCCCATTTTGCTTCTCGACCGTCAGGTCCGGCTGCACATACACGCTCTGCCCGGCCGCCGCAAAGTCTTGCGCCGGCCGCGGATTCAGCGAGCCAATCAATTCCGCCGCCTGCGATATCCGCTCGACCGGTACCTTCAGCTTCCGCGCCAAATCCGGCAGCCGCCGCCGCGCCAGTTCGTCCAAATGCCCGGAAACCAACCGGTACTCGACCGAATCCGCCTTCCCCATCCGCTCAAGTTGCAGCAGCAGACACTCCGCCAGCGTCTCCGCCCCCACCCCCGCCGGTTCCAGCCCCTGCAAAATATGCTTCGCCCGCTTCAATCGGTCGATCGACACCCCCTCTTCAAACACAATTTCCCGCAGCGGTGACGAAATAAATCCCCGCTCATCCAGATACCCAATCAATCGCTCGACATCACTCCGCTCCTCCGGCGTCAATGGCTCCGCCGCCAATTGGTTCTCCAAGTGCTGCGCCAGCGTCTCCGGCGCCGTCAGCGAATCGAATAAAAACTGCCGCCGCTCCTCATCCTCCGCCGTCCGCGGCCCGCGCGTCCGCGACTGCGACAGGTACTCCCGCCATTCGTCATCCATCTGCGAGAGCCGCGAAAATTCATTGTCAAAATCCTCCTCGCCCTCCGCCTGTTCCAATCCCGCCTCCTCCAATGACACTTCCGACGACTCCGTCTCCAACGTGGGATTCTGCGCCAACTCCTGGAACACCAAATGCCGCAATTCCAACGTCGGCGCCTGCAACACGCTCAAACTCTGTTGCATCTGCGGCGACAGTACTTGCGTCTGCGCCAGCTTTTGGTTCTGCGTGATCGATACGCCCGACATCCCATCAGGTCTATAAACCACACCGCCCGATAAGCAAAAGCAATTTTCACGCCAGAGGAGCGGGAAATTAGTTGTCCGCGGTCGGCGCTTGGCGGTGGTCGGATTTCAGCGGGAAATGGGCGGGGCGCCTTGGACGCAAGCAGGGGCGTCAAGGCCTCGCAACCACTCGCGCCCTTTTCGGAGATCACTGTATCGGCGCGGAAGATTGACCGCGACCTGTCGTATTCAGAAGTCGTTTATAATCCAACTATTGCTTCTACAGAGGAAAACGCCCTGCGTCCGGTGGTTATGGCACACGAACGCGCGTGGACAGGCGATAGAATCTGGCTATTGTATCGCCTTGAACCAAATCCCCCATCCTATGAAAAACGCGCTCTTTTCCCTATTTCTCGGCATTGCGCCGCTGTGGGTCCCCGTAATCCGCGGCCAGGACGACCCCCCACCGCCGCCTGAAGAAAACCAGGGACATGAAGCTCACGAGAAGGCGGAGGCGCGGATGCAGGAGGAGACGATTCGATTCACCCGCGAGATGGAGGAGCGGATGAAGGGAGCGATGGAGAAGGCGGCGGCGCTGGAAGCCGAAGGCAAGCACGACGCCGCCGAGGAGATGCGCAAGGAGGCCAGAGACAAGCTGGAATCCTCCATCCAGGAACACCGGCGCGCCATGCAGGAGAAAATGCGCGAACACCAGCAGCACCAGCAGCACCAGCGCGCCGAACGCCAGGAGCGCGCGGCTCGCGAACACGCCGAACGCCGGGAGCGTCCGCAAGCCGATCGACCCGATGGCGAGCGGCGTCCGGACGGTCCGCACGCGCCGGAACTCGAGCGCAAGCTCCACCACGTCGAACAGGCGATCGGCCACCTCCGAGAGGCGGACCTGCCTGACCCGGCTCAGAATTTGGAGCGCGTCGCCAACCGTTTGCGCCAGGCGCTGCACGACCACCGTGAACACGGCCCGCGTCCGGAAGGTGGTCCGCCACGAGTTCAACAACGCCACGATGATGACCTTGCGGCCCTGCGCCGTGATGTTGAAGAATTAAAAAAGCTTGTCGCCGGTCTCTGTAAAATGCAGGGCCACAGCGAGAAAAAAGAAGCGGACGAGAAGCACCACTGAGCTGCTTTACCCACGTGGCTTGACTCAAGTTCCGCAGTTCGAGAGGTCATTTTTGGCGACCCCATCTGGCGGGGTCCGCGAGCGGTCCGGGTTTTCTGCACTTCAATTTCGATGCGGCCGCGGGAAAGGCGCCGCTATCTCAGTCCCCTACTTCCATTCCTTCAACTCCTCCGCCGTCCAAGGACCGGGACGGGAGTCGATCGCCTGACGCACGGGTGCGATGTCCTCGGCCTTGAGCGGGCGGGTCCAGCCGTGCCAGCGTTCGCCGGCGTAGGTGAGGACGGCGGCGAGCTGCTCATCCGTGTGCGTTTTCTCAAGCGGTGGCATGAGGCCGGCGCCGTAGGTGATGCCGTTGATGGGGCCGGCCAGCCCTTTGAGCAGGATGCGGGACAGCACGGGGACATTGCCGTTGTTTGCCATCCAGGGCGACTGGGCAAGCGGGGGCGCAAGGAGGGTGTCGGCCGCTTTCACCCCCAGGCCGTCCAGCCCGTGGCAGGCCATGCAGAGGCTTTCGTAAACCTCACGGCCTTTTTTGGCGGTGGCGCTGAGTTTCGCCTGCATGCCTTCGTCAATGTCGTGCTTCTTCACGGCCTCAACCAGCGGGAGCGGCCGCGGGCCGGTTTGAAACTCGTGCGGCTGGCCGGCCGATCGCCAGGCGAGGAAAACTTGCGTGACCACTGGGGCGTCCGCATCACGCGCGAGCGAGCGAAGCGCGGCCGTGATGGCATCATCCTTTTGCGCGAGCCAGGGTTCGGCGAGTTGCACGGCGGCGCGGCGGACGCGGGGCTCTCGGTCCTTCAGTGCCGCTGCGACATGCTCTTTCTTCAGCGAGTTCAACCCGTGCAAGCACCACAGCGAGTGGATTCGGGCGTTGATATCGGGATCGGCAACCGACTTTTCCAGTGCAGGCACGGCGGACCTGTCACCGCGTGACACGATGAGCATCTGCGCCTGGTCACGCCACCAGCCGTTCGGGCTGGACAAGTGCGCCACAAGCTGGACCGGCGACTCGTCCAGCATGCGCGGCGGCTTCTGAGGCGGCTGGCCATCCGGCAGGAGCCGGTAAATGCGCCCGAAGCGGTGGACATCGATCATGCCCCAGCGCTTGACGCGGTGGTAGCGCTCGACCCACAACTCCAGCTTGTTTTTCCGATAGTCCTCGACGTACCGGGCCCGCAGCTCGGGCGTGACCGCGGTCGGGAACCACTCTTTTTCCTGAATAATGCCGCGGTAGAGGTCCGCGATGTAGAGGGCGCCATCGGGACCGGACTCGGTCCAAACGGGGCGGAAATACGCGTCCGTGCTGCGGACGAATTCGCTGCCGGGAAAGGCGTTGTGCGCGGTGCCCTGGCCATTTTCCCACGAGAAGCGCGTCATGCGGATGAGCCGGCCCACCGGCTCGCAGCCCAGCGAATTCCCATGCCACTCGGGGAAGAGCGGACTGCGGACCACACTCTGGCCGCAGGTGGCGGAAAAATGAGTGAGCTGGGCCTGGCGCTCCACATCGTAACCGCCATCGCTGAAGTCCCACACCGGACAGCTGCCCCATGGCCGGAAGTAGCCGGGCTCGTGCTCGGGGAGGTCGACGATCGGATAGCCAGCCGGGAGCTGGAAGCTGTGAGCGGGATTCGCGCCGCCACCCCATGAACAGATGAGTCGCCCGTCATCATCGCGCGCCAGACCCCACTGGCTGATGCGGCCGCGGCTGTGAGGAAGCGCGCCCAGTTTTCCGCCGTTCCACGTGTGCCGACGGTCGTTCGTGCAAATGGTGTTGTCGAGATTCCACAACAAACCGCTCTGCTGGTGCTCGATGTTTCCGTGGTCCGGACCGCCCTGCCACGCCACTTCGCGGCGGTCGGAAATACCGTCCCGATTGTCGTCAAAGTACGCATAGATGGACGAATCCTCGGTGAAGTTCACCAGCACACGATCGTGCATCGGCAACACCGAGCGGGGAAGAATGACGTTGTCGATGAACACGGTACGCTTGTCGTAGTCGCCGTCACCATTCGTGTCGGTCAGCTTGATCACGCGGCTTACCGGATCGAGCTGGCCGGTGGCGTGCTCGTCCTGCATGTAGGTGCGCCACTCGCAGACATAGAGTGAGCCGTTCCCATCGAAGGCGATCATGGCCGGCTCCTCGACCATCGGCTCGCTGGCCACGCACTCGAGACGATAGCCCTTGGGCACCTCAATGGTCTTGATGGCCTCCTCTGGCTTGTGGGCGGGAAACGTGGTGTCCGGATTCCATTCACCCTCACCGCGACCGGGGAGGACAAGGGTCGGGAAAACGGCGGCGCACAGAACGGCATTATTCATGGTTGTCAGGATCATGGGTGGCGGATCGACGCACCTCCGCCTGCAACTGCCCGCATCCGGCGGCGACGTCGATGCCGCGACGTTGGCGAACCGTGCAGGGAAGTCCGGCCTCGTGGATGGTCTGTTTGAAGGCGACGACGGCATCCGGATGGGTGGTGCCTCCGGCGTACCCGGTGGTCGGATTGAGCGGGATGAGATTCACGTGGGCATCGAGGCCACGGAGCAGGGCGGCGAGACGTCGCGCCGTTTCAATCGAATCGTTCTTTCCCGCCACCAATGTCCACTCGAAGAAGATGCGTCGGCCGGTGCGCTCGCCATAATACTGGCAGGCGGCCATCAATTCCGCCAGCGGCCATCGGCGGTTTACGGGCACCAGAGCAGAGCGCTCGGCGTCGTCCGCCCCATGCAAGCTGACCGCGAGCTTGTACGGTCGGCGTTCGTTGGCCAGCCGCAGGATACCGGGCACCACGCCCACCGTGCTCAAGCTCACGCGGGCGGGGCCGACATTGAACGCGCGCGTGTCGGTAATGATATCCAGGGCGGTCATGACCGAGTCGTAGTTGTGCAACGGTTCGCCCATGCCCATGAGCACCAGATTGCGTGGACCCTCCTGCCCCCCGGCCCGCAACACCTGCCGCGCCTGGCGGACTTGCGCCACGATCTCGCCGGGCCGCAGGTGCCGAAAAAATCCCCCTTGCCCGGTCGCGCAAAATACACACCCCATCGCACAGCCCGCCTGCGTGCTCACGCACACCGTGTGCCGCCCCGGAAACCCCATCAACACCGTCTCGACTTCCCGCCCATCATCCAGCCGCAGCAGGAATTTCCGCGTCCAACCGTCCGCACTCGCCGCCTCCGCCACCACCGCCGGAAAGGACAGCGACCGCGCCGCCAGCCACCGCCTCACCCCAGACGGCAATCCGTCCACCTCGTCCCAACTCCCCACCAACTCCCGGTGCAGCCCGCGCCACAGCGCCCGCGCATGAAAACGACGCAACCCGGCCGCCTCCAGGCCCGCCTCGGTCTCGCCAAACCGAAGTTCCTGCAGTCCTGCCTTCACAACATGTGGACTCGTTGCCGCCACCATCCCAGCCAACCGAATCCCGAATCCGCCACGGCGCCAGTCGCAATCGCCCCAATCGTCACAGGCCGCCCGGTCGCAATCGCACTGGGAAGGCGGCCACAGCCCGCCACTTCCCGGGAGTTTGTCGCTATTTGCCCGAAGAGCTGGGCCAGGCACCGGCAGAGTCGTCAGCTATCGGCGAAACGCCTTAAATAAGAAAAACTTGCACCCTTTTGAATACATGTTTCAGCGGGCGATCGCAGCTGGAGGTGGGACGAGACCTCCCGGGCTCGTAGGCGGGGGGAGCGTGGTGAAAGAAGCCCTGTTTCGCCTTCTCAAGCGGTGCCCACGGTCAGAAAAAGCGACGAGCAAAGACGCGGTAATTGGAAATTCTCCGGCTGAAAATCACGCGAACATCACCCGAAAAGTGAAGACCATTCCCGGATCGCACGCGTTCACCGCCTACGCGTCCGGGAGGTCGCGTCCCACCTCAATGCCGTCTGCACTCATTCGTTGGCAGCGTCGTTCCCTTAACGCAAGAGCACTAAGAATGGGCAAATTCCAGGGGCGCGGCGTCCCGCCGCGTCCATCGAGCGTTTCGCTCGCTGCGCTTCGGCGTGTTCCCACCGCGCTTTCGGTGCGTGGCTCAAATGTTCCGGATTTTTACGCGTGCCTGTCCGCGCAAGCCGTCCATGATAAGCGGCCCGCCCGACCCACTTTTCCCTCGCACCGCCCATCTCGTCCATGGCCCAGCCGACCCAATCCTCATCCGCAGCGATCCGCCCAATCAAAAAACTGCTGGTGGCCAACCGCAGCGAAATCGCCATTCGCGTCATGCGCGCCGCCACCGAGCTCAGAATCCGGACCGTGGCCATCTACGCTGCCGAGGACCGGTTTTGCCCGCACCGCTTCAAGGCTGACGAAGCTTACGAACTCAACAAGGAAAAAGGCCCCCTCGGCGCCTATCTCGACGTCGACGGAATCGTCACTCTGGCCAAGGAAAAGGGTGTCGATGCCATCCACCCGGGCTACGGCTTCCTGTCGGAAAACCCGGCGTTTGCCCGGGCTTGTGCCGATGCCGGAATTCTCTTTATCGGCCCCGACGCCGGCATCCTCGATATGATGGGCGACAAAACGGCCGCCCGCGAGGTCGCCCGCCAGATCAAAGTCCCCATCCTCGAAGGAACAGACGAACCGGTTGCCGACCGCCGCGAAGCCGTGGCCATCGCCCGCAAGATCGGCTTTCCCCTCATCATCAAGGCGGCCTTCGGAGGCGGCGGGCGCGGCATGCGCATTGTTCGAGAGGCCAAGGACCTTGAAAAACTGCTCGACGAGGCGCAGTCGGAAGCCGCCCGCGCCTTCGGCAATGGCGCCGTCTTTCTCGAGAAATTCGTCGGCCAGGCGAAACACATCGAAGTCCAGATCCTCGGCGACAAGCACGGCCACATCCTCCACCTCCACGAGCGCGATTGCTCGGTCCAGCGCCGCCATCAAAAAGTCATCGAGCAAGCGCCCAGCTACGGCGTCGATCCCGCCATCATCGAAAACCTCTGCCAGGCCGCGGTCAAGCTGGCCCACGCCGTCAAGTACACCCACGCCGGCACCGTCGAGTTCCTCGTCGATGCCGAATCGGGCGAGTGGTTCTTCATCGAGATGAACCCGCGGATTCAAGTCGAGCACACCGTGACCGAAGAAGTGACCGGCATCGACATCGTCCGCAGCCAGATCCTCATCGCCCAAGGCCACCGGCTCCACGACGAACCGCTCGGCCTGCCGCCCCAAGACCAAGTCGAAAAATCCGGCTACGCCATCCAATGCCGCATTACCACCGAGGACCCCGAAAACGGCTTTACCCCGGACTTCGGAAAGATCCTCACCTACCGCAGCCCCGGCGGATTCGGCGTGCGGCTCGACGGCGCCCTCGGCGTCAATGGCGCCGTCATCACTCCGTTCTACGATTCGATGCTGGTCAAACTCACCGTCTCGGCGCGCACCTATGAGCAGGCGCTCGATCGGATGGACCGCAGCCTGCGCGAATTCCGCATCCGCGGCGTCAAGACGAACATCCCGTTCCTCATGAACGTCGTCCACCACCCGGACTTTCTCAACGGCCAGGCGACGACGCGCTTCATCGACGAAAATCCCGCCCTTCTGAACTTCTCTCCACGCAAGGACCGCGCCACTAAACTCCTCAATTACCTCGCCGACACCATCGTCAACGGAAACCCCTTCGCCAAAGGGTATCGGCCCGATAAGGTATGGCCCGCCGCCCCGCTCCCGAAATGGGACCACCGCGCCGAACCGCCACCCGGCACCCGCCAGTTGCTCGGCCAAATGGGACCGGACAAATTCTGCCGCGAGTGGGTGGCCAAGCAAAAACGACTGCTCGTCACCGACACCACGATGCGCGACGCCCACCAGTCGCTCCTCGCCACCCGCATGCGCACGTACGACATGCTGGCCGTGGCCGACGCCGTGGCGCGACGGACGCCCAACCTCTTCAGCCTCGAGATGTGGGGTGGCGCCACCTTTGACGTGACCATGCGTTTCCTCCGCGAGGACCCGTGGGAACGACTGCGCCAAATCCGCGAACGCGTCCCCAACATCCTCCTGCAAATGCTCTTCCGCGGATCCAACGCCGTCGGCTACAGCAACTACCCGGACAAAGTCGTCAAGGGCTTCGTCCGCCATGCCGCCGCCAACGGCATGGACGTCTTCCGGATCTTCGACTCGCTCAACTACCTCCCCAACCTCGCCCCCGCCATGGAGGCTGTCCGCGAGCATACCGCCGCCATTTGTGAGGGAACCCTCTGCTATACCGGCGACATCCTTGACCCCAAACGCGACAAGTACGACCTCGCCTACTACGTCCGCCTGGCCAAGGAGTTGGAAAAAATGGGCGCCCACATCCTTTGCATCAAGGACATGGCCGGGCTCTGCCGCCCGTTCGCTGCCAAAAAGTTAGTAAAGGCACTGAAGGAGGCCACCGACCTGCCCATCCATTTCCACACGCACGACACCAGCGGCCTCAATGCCGCCAGCATCATCGAAGCCGCCACGGCCGGCGTCGATATCGCCGATGCCGCCATCGCCTCGCTCAGCGGAGGGACGAGCCAACCGAACCTAAATTCACTGGTCGCCGCCCTCCAGCACACCCCTCGCGACACCGGCCTGGACCCCGCAGCATTGCAGGAGTTTTCCGACTACTGGGCGGCCATCCGCGCCTACTACAAGCCGTTCGACACCAGCGAACCATATGGCACCGCCGAAGTCTACCTGCACGAGATGCCCGGCGGCCAGTACACCAACCTCAAGGAACAAGCCAACGGCATGGGCATGGCCCACCGCTGGCCGGAAATCGCCCGAACCTATGCCGAAGTGAACCAACTCTGCGGGGACATCGTCAAGGTCACGCCATCGTCCAAGGTCGTCGGCGACCTGGCCATCGAATGCGTCGCCCGCGGCGTGAAACCGTCCGACATCTTCAACCTCCAGGGCGCGAAATGGAGCAAGGACGTGACCAGCATGTTCGCCGGTTGGCTCGGCGAACCGTTTTACGGCATGGAAAAAGCCAAGGCCGCCGATTCACGGAAAAAATGGGACAAACTCGCCACCGCCATCGTCGGCCAGGGCGAAAAACGCCTCAAGGGACGTCCCGGCGCCCACGCCGCCCGCATCAAACTCGATGACGTCCGCGCCGAGTTGAAGGCGAAGCTGAAAAAAGATCCGACCGAGGACGATATCTGGAGCTACCTCATGTACCCGGATGTCTTTCTCAAATTCGCCGGCTTTCGCCGCGAATACGACGACGTGTCCCCGCTGCCCACGCCGGCGTATTTCTACGGCCTGCGCGACAAGGAGGAAATCAACGTGTCGATCGAAGCGGGGAAAACGTTGTTCATTCGCCTGCTCAACCTCACCGAACCCGACGCCCACGGCCATCAGACCGCCATCTTCGAGCTCAACGGCTACCCGCGCCACACCACGGTCGTCAACAAAGTGCTCGCCAAGGACGTCGCCACCCGCCCCAAAGCCGATCCCGCTGACCCCACACAAGTTGGCGCCCCCATGCCCGGTATGGTCGCCAGCATCGCCGTCAGCGTGGGCCAAAAAGTCAAGGAAGGCGAAACCCTCTTCACCCTCGAGGCCATGAAAATGTTCGCGGCCGTAGCTTCCCCCATCGCAGGCACCGTGAGCGAAATCGTCGCCAAGGTCGGTGAAAGCATGGAATCCAAAGACTTGCTCGTCCGGTTGACGCAATGAATCCCGGATGGACTCATCCGAGGCTGCATGAAGCAACCGCGTGAGTGCTCAGCAGCGGGCGGATCCTAAAGACCCGGATGGGAACCACGAGAAGCACGAAACACACGAAAAGCCAAGGCATTGCCCAACGATTGCCGTCCTCTTGATGGATGAGGAGGTCGCTTGTCCTAAGTTAATGATTTTTCGTGTGTTCCGTGATTTTCGTGGTTTCAATGTCCCTTTTTTGGACTGATCGGGTCGCCGCTCGGGCCGGAATCGAGGGCCCAGCCGCCAAGCCTTGGGCAAAATGATTTTGCGCTCACCGCTTCGCCCGGGCCGACGCGATCAATTCATCGATCCCAGGGGGGCAAAGGCATGATTGGGAAACACATTAGCCAGATCGATGCCCGGGGCTTGGCGCCGCAGCACGGGAACGAGGAGGTCGCGGAAATTGGAGCGGACTGGCAGGTCGCCCGGACCTTCCAGGATTTCCTGGCCGAGTCCCGGCCACTCACCGTGCAGCCTCCCGCCGGGAATACCGCCGCCCAGGAAGAACATGAGTCCCCCTAATCCGTGGTCGGTTCCTCCCGCCGAGTTTTCCCCGACGCGCCGCCCAAACTCAGTCATCACCACGATCGCGGTGCGAGCCAGCCTTCCCGGTCCCAGATCGCGGGCGAACGCGGCCAATCCACGTCCCAGGCGCGCCGTGGGGCCGTCGATGATGACGGATTGAGTGATGTGAGAATCCCACCCGCCCAGACTGATCGCCGCCGCCTGCACACCAACCCGAGCCTTGAGCAATTGAGCAATTTGCCGAAGCCCGCCGCTGAAATCGTCATCCCCGTAACTGGCCCCGTGCTCGGGCGAGTAGGGCGCGCGGTGGAGTGCCTCAATGCGCTCCAAGGCCGCCAGCGCGTTCGCCCCCGCCGGTCCCAGAAGTCCGGGCGCCGTCCGGTAGAGAGAGGTCAATTGCGCCGCGAAATTAGCCGGAGCCAACCGCCCCAGCCCAAAATCATGGAGGGATTCCAGCGCCGCGCAGGAGGGAGCGCCGCGGAGGCACTCGGGCAACCGCGAGCCGATGGCCACGGCAGCCAGCGGAGACTGAGCGGCTTCCGGTCTGGCACGAAGGAAGCGGCCCAGCCATCCACCAGCGGCCAATCCGCCATGCTCCATGAAGTCCTGTGCTTCAAAGTGCGAACGAGTTTCGTCCTCACTGCCGGCGTTGTGCACCGCGCTCAACTGGCCGTCTTTCCAGAGTGGTTCGAGCGGAGCCAAATTGGGGTGCAGCCCGAAGAATCCGTCCAGATCCCGGGTTTCGTCTTTCCGCAACCCGATGGTCGGTCGAGCTCGGTAATACCCGTCGTCGCCATGGGGAACCAGGAGATTGATTCCATCCGCGCCCCCGCGCAAGAAGACCACGATCAAGGCTTGGTCTTGGTCGCGGTCATCGGAAACGAGGGCGGCAGCGGTCATGGAAACGCAGGGATGCGGGTGACAGATCAATCAGTAAACCTGGAAGGCGGGGCTGGCCAGCAGGAGGGCCATGGGCGAGGCACACTGCTGAGCGGCCGCGATTTCAGCGGCCGATGGCTGGCGCCCCAAGACATGGGCGGCGACGGCGAAATCGGTGTCACCAGCGGCCTGGCGAAGGCGATCGGGGTTGAAGTGAGTCCCTTTGAGTCCGTTGGCGGCGAGATCAGCGGCGAATCGCCAACGCCAGAGAAGCGTGGCCATCCAGGGCGGCGTTTCCTCTGGGTAGCCATCCGGGGTGGGATACTGGAAAGGAGCGTGCCCCAACCGCAGCAGATACTCTTGTACTGGGCGCCCGGCATTGGTCCGGGCGTCGGTAACGCGCAGTGAGGACAGGACAAAATGAAATGGGCGTTTCACCTTGTTCCCGCGGGCGGCCCAGAACTCCTGGTGCTCGAAAAGCACGGCCAGCGTGCGTTTCAATTCGCCTCGACTGGCGGAAAACGCTTCCGCGACCGCGGCGACTGCCGCCGCAGGCGGATCGTCGTTGATGAACCGCCGGCACAGTTTTTCAGCCAGATGGCGCGCCGTCGATGGGTGGT
The DNA here is from genome assembly GCA_046155625.1 of Verrucomicrobiales bacterium. GTDB lineage: Bacteria > Verrucomicrobiota > Verrucomicrobiia > Verrucomicrobiales > V1-33 > CAJBME01. Next base: position 15,840 of record JBJXFS010000041.1, read on the forward strand.
GCGCCACAATTTCGATCACCCGATCCAGGTCACCCCGGCCCAGCCCCGCGGGGATGGCCACGCCAAGTACGCGCTTGGGACCGTCGTCATGGAGCGACGGGTTGAACTCGACTTTCCCGATCGCCAGCCGGGATTTGTCGCGAGCCCGCACCGTCCAGCCGGTCAGGCAGCGCGCCACCTCCATCACGTCGTCCTGCGTGTAACCACCGTGAACTCCAAGCGTATGCAATTCGAGCAGCTCCCGCGCGTAGTTTTCGTTCGGGCGCTCGCCGGGCGTCGCCCTGCGGTTTTCTCGGCCGTCGAGATACCAGAGCATGGCAGGGCTGAGGGCGGAGGCTCGTACCAGATCGCCAAAGCGCCCCATGGCGTGGGCCCTGATCACGCGGCGATCATCGACGGGTTTAAGCCACCGTGAATCACCCTTGGATGGGTCGATGTTGAAGTGATCACTCCAGAAATCGACCATCACCTCGAACAACTGACGGCGAGAATGGAGCGCCCTGAGGATTTTGTCGCGCGTCAGCTGGTCGAGCAATTCAAGCGGGCTGTACTCGAGAAGCTCACCCGGTGGCCAGGCCTCCAGCGATTCGAAGTGGCGGCTTCGGAGTACAGCCTCCACATCGCGAAGCGATTCCGGGTCGAGCTGCTCGGCGATAAAAGAGCGTGCCCCCATACGGGAGACACGATCATGGTCACCCGGCCGGGGGCCAAAGGTCAGGCGGTTGAGAACATGCGACACGTCGTCGATTTCGGCGGCATCAGGCGGTTGAAACGCCGTCAGGCCCGCGGATCCCCCAAAAAGCGACGAAAAACTCGGGAAGGCCCAATGCGAAAAGGCGGTCAGGGCGCCCGCCCCCGCCATACCCCCGGCAACGGCAGCCGTGCCCAAGAATCGACGGCGGGAAAGCGGGCTCATGAAGGGAAATTGTGACGAGGTTCGGTCGATTTAAGGCGTCACGCCGCGAGGTTGCGATGGGCGGAAAGTGAAAAACACGGGAAACGCCATGCGTGACGGAGGGATCGGTCCTCAGGAATCGGTTTCCGGGGATGTGACTCCAATAAAGCCAGTGGCGTGCTGCCGCCGCCGACTTCGCTCACCCCACCACGAAAATGCCGCGGCACCTGTTCCCGCCGCAAGAACTCCCGGAATCAGAAGGATCTGGCCAAGGATGGGCAGGAGAAAAGTCAGCGCCAGCACGATGCCGCCGCGCAATACGGCCCGCCAGGGTTGGGTGACATCCTGCGGGGATGGCAGGCCGAGGCCAATGCGCCGCGCCAGCCCCGCGCTGCCAATCAGCCCCGCCAACAGTGGAACCGCCACCATCAGCAGCCCGATCCATTTCAAAGCGGCCGGGGCAACGTTCAGCACCGCGATTCCCGCCGCACTGGGAACGACGGTCAGAAGCAGCCCGAGCAATGTGACCCGTATCGGACGCGCGAATTGTTCGGAACATCGGTCGACGTGCCGAGGGAAGAGGGCGGCCGCCGCCAGCCAGTAGCTCACAAACATCAGGAAAAAACCCAGCGCAATGAACACCCACACGAGAACATTAGCAGTGGTGATGTATTCCATGGGCTTGTAGGTGATCGGGGTCGGAATTCCAGGAGAGCGAGTTCTTCATTCAAACTAAGACCATAAATACGCCCCGCCAACCGCTTTCCTTTCACCGATTGCGCGAAAAATCGAGGATTCTTCGCGCTCAGCGCGACGCCACCGGCCCTTTCGGCATGACCGGCTCCATATTTAAATAAGGGGTCTCTGGGACGTGGTCAGGCGCAACGGGGGCCGGCATGATGTCGCCGGAGACCGGCAGGCTGCGGATGTAGGCGAAGATTGAATTTAATTCCTCGTCGTCCATGGCGTGCAGGCTCGGCCATGGCATGGGGGGAAGCCCGTGGCGGCTGCGCACCATGGCGATCCAGGTCTCGGCGTCTTCCCAGGCGGCCAGGTGGCGCCGCAGGTTGGATGGATACGTCGTACCCCAGGGGCCGCGCCATCCCATGGACGACCCGACGAGCCACTCGCTTTCAGGGACGTTCGGGTTCTGCATGAAGCCGGGCGTGTGACAGTCATTGCAGCCGCTGATGCGGATGAGGTGGCGCCCGCGCTCCACGCTGACGCCGGCCGCAAGCGAGGGGCCGGGCTGGGCTGGTTGGCTTTTGCCCAGCAACGAGCGTGAAATACCGACCACGCCGAAGAGGATCCCGGTGCAGGCCAGTACGGTGAAGAAGGTGTCGGATTTGGTTTTCATACACCGCCATATCCGCCCGCCCCAGGGCCATCTTGCAGCAAACCCGATTTTTTTTCGAAATTCCCCGATGGCGACATCGGAGTTGCCGAACCCGGGGGGGACCACTCATGATCATGGTTATCGCATGAACTACCGCTTTCTTCTCGCCCTGACCGCCCTCCCGTTATGGACAGGATCTTCGCTCAAAGCCGACGCGCTCCTTGACCTTCGCAAAGGCGACCACATAGCCATCGTCGGGAGCGGCTTGGCCGACCGCCAACAGCACCACGGCTGGCTGGAAACCCTCATCCACAAAGCTTTTCCCGAGCATGAATTGACCATTCGCAACCTCGGGTTCGCCGCGGATGAAGTCAATTACCATCCGCGCAGCGACGAAGTGCCCACCACCGAGTACTTCCTCAACATGTCGCCCGGCACGCTGGCGACCAAAGTGGGCAACACCGACGTCGTGTATACCTCAGGGGCCGATTTTCATGCGACCGTGATCCTCGCCTATTGGGGGTTCAACGAATCGTTCAAGGGCGAGACCGGCCTCGGTGAGTTCAAATCGAACCTCGATGCCTACCTGAAAAAGCACCTGGCTGCCGACTACGGGCGCGGCCGGCCGCGGGTCATCTTGTTTTCACCGATTGCCCACGAGGACCGGCGCGATCCAGCCAACTTCCCGGATGGGTCGGCCAACAATCGAAACCTCCAACTCTACACCCGCGCCATGGCCGAAGTGGCCCAGGCCAACCAAGTTCCGTTCGTCGACCTCTTTACCCCCTCGCTCGCCTTGTACCGCGCCGCCGACCGGCCCCTCACCATCAATGGCGTCCACTTGAGCGAGGATGGAGACAAGGCGCTCGCCCCAGTCCAGTTCAAAAGCCTCTTCGACCGCGAACCGCCCACGTTCGCCGACTCCTCTACCGACCGCATCCGCGAGGCCGTGCTCGATAAAAACAAACAATGGCACGGACGCTATCGCACCGTGGACCAGTATAACATCTACGGCCAGCGCTCGCGCATCAAGTACGCCGACGCGAAAAACCCGAATCAAGGCATCGACAATGCCACCGTGCTCGGCGCTGAAATGGCTCAGCGCGACGTCAAAACGGCCAACCGCGACCGCGCCGTCTGGGCCGCCGCTCAGGGACGAACCATCGTCGTTGCCGACGACAACCTGCCTCCCATCCCGCCCGTCGCCCCCAATCGCCCCGAACCCGTTCCCTACCTCGATGGGGAAGCTGCCCTGGAGTTTCTCTCCACGCCCGAGGGCGTGAAAGTCGAGTTCATCGCGTCGGAGAAAGAGTTTCCTGAACTCATCAACCCCGTCCAGATGAACTTCGACACCCGCGGCCGACTCTGGGTCGCCGCCTGGCCGAGCTACCCCGAAACCACGCCGACCACCTCCGTCTTCGACAAACTCCTCGTCTTCGACATCGATCCCAAGACCGGGAAATTCACCAAGTGCACCACGTTCCTCGACGGCCTGAACTGCCCGACCGGCTTCCAACTTTACAAAGACGGCGTGCTCGTCATGCAGTCGCCCGACATGTGGTTCGTGCGCGACACCGACGGCGACGGCCGCGGTGACTGGAAAGAACGGATCGTGCATGGCCTGGATGCAGCCGACTCGCACCACGAGACCAACTCGATCTGCTACGAACCGGGCGGCGCGGTCTATTTCAGCGACGGCGTGTTTCACCGGACCAACGTCGAGACCCACCACGGTCCCGTCCGCAACACCGACGGCGCCATCTACCGCTATGAGCCGCGCTCGGCTCGCTTCATGCGCCACGTCCCTTATGGCTTCGCCAACCCACACGGCCGCGTCTTCGACCGCTGGGGCAATGACATTGTCACCGACGCCACCGGCAACTCGAACTACTTCGGCCCCGCCTTCAGCGGTCATCTCGACAGCGGTGCGCATGCCGGCATGAAAGAATTCTGGCAGCGTCCGTCCCGCCCGTGCCCCGGCACCGCCATCCTGAGCAGCCGCCATTTCCCCGCTGACTGGCAAGGAATGTTCCTCAACGCCAATGTCATCGGCTTCCACGGCATCTTCCGCGCCCGCGTCAGCGAAGACGGGGGCGGCCTCAAGGGCGAAACCGTTGAACCCGCGCTCCTCCAAACCGACGTCGCCAAAAACCAGAACTTCCGCCCCAGCGGCATGGCAGTCGCCCCCGACGGATCCATCTACGTCATGGACTGGGCGCAAATGCTCATCGGCCACCTCCAGCATCACCTCCGCGACCCGTATCGCGACCACCAACACGGCCGCATCTACCGGCTCACCTACCCCTCCCGTCCCCTCCTGCAACCGAAGAAAATTCATGGCGAGCCAATCGAGGCGCTGGTCGAACTGCTCAAAGAACACGAGGACGATGTCCGCCTGCGCGCCAAAATCGAGCTCGACACCCGGGACTCCGCCCAGGTCATCGCCGCCGTGCAACAGTGGGAAAAAGCCCTCGATAAATCCGCTCCCGAATACGAGCACCACCGTCTCGAAGCCCTTTGGGTGCACCAGTGGCACAACGTCGTGAATCTCCCGCTGCTCGAGGCTGTGCTCAAGTCACCCGATCCGCGCGCCCGCGCCCAAGCCGTCCGCGTCCTGTGCTATTGGCGCGACCGCGTGCCCAATGCCCTCGACCTGCTGACCGTCGCCGTCGCCGACCCCGCCCCTCGCGTCCGGCTCGAAGCCGTGCGCGCCGCCAGCTTCTTCCGCGGGAACGACACGCTCCGCGCGCTTGAGATCGCCAACGCCGTGGCCGCCGACAAAGATTATTACATCGACTACTGCTACAAGGAGACGATGAAACAATTGGTCTCGCTGCCCGAAGGCGCCGCCGCCAACAACGCGTTGCTCCAAGCCCGCCTGCGCGTCAAACCGGGCGCGAGTTACGGCCCTACCCGGAAAAATCTGCCGCCTGAAGACCGCCGCCTCTACGACTTGGGAAAAGCAGTCTATGCCCGCGAAGCCCACTGCGCGACCTGTCACCAACCCGATGGCAAAGGCATCGACGGCGTCTACCCGGGACTGGCCAAGAGTGAGTGGCTGGCGGGCGACCCCCATCGCAGCATCAAGATCGTTCTGCGGGGACTCTACGGACCCATGGAATTCCAAGGACAGAAATTCGGTCCGGAAAAAGGAACCCCCCCCATGACCGGTTTCGCCGCCCTGGCCAACGACGAGGAAATCGCCGCCGTGCTCACCTACGTGAACCAGTCATTCGGCAACGACCTGCCCGTCGTCCGCCCCGAGCAGGTCGCTGAAGTCCGCGCCGCCACCAAAGACCGCGCCCTGTTTTACATGGTCGACGAAATCCTCAAGGAACACCCGTTGGAAAAATAGTCGCGGCCCGTGTCCACTGGGAGTGGCGGGCCGTGGCCGCCATAAGCACAAGGACATTTAACCGAAACCGCCATCCCCTCATTCCCAGCCGCCATGAAACGCCCCACTCCACGATCCGCCCTGAGCTGCCTCCTCGCGGTGATTCTGGCCTCGTTGCCTGATCCATCGACGCGCGCGAACGATCAGAACACCGCGCCTCTGCGCGCCGCCCTGCTCTTCCATGCCTCCTTCGATGCCGGCGCGGACGCCGACTTCGCGCGCGGCGATCGCCTCGTCTACCACGCTCCGGCTCTCGATAAACGCCAAGACCTGAAGCCCGGCCTGCCGGAGTCCGGCGAAGTCGTGCTGGCTGAATCCGTCGGCCGCTCGGGCCACTCGCTGCACTTCACGAAAACCAAGGCCCCCGTCGTGTGCTTCAAAGCTCCCAAGAATTTTCCCCCGGTGGAGCGCGAGTGGGCGGCCACCCTGTCGTTCTGGTTGAACGTCGACCCGGCAGGCGACCTGGCACCCGGCTTTTGCGACCCGATTCAGGTCACTTCCAAGAAGTGGGACGACGCCGCACTTTTCGTGGAGTTCGAGAAACGACCCGAGGGCATCCCATTTCGGCTCGGGGTCTACGCCGACACACCGGTCTGGAATCCCCACGGAAAAAAATGGGAGGACATCCCCGCCGCTGAAAAACCCCTCGTTACTGTGACCAGCCCGCCCTTCGGCAAGGACAAGTGGACCCACGTCGCCGTCACACTCTCGAAGTTCAACACCGGTCGCCCCGATGGCGTGGCCCGGCTCTTTCTCGATGGACAGTCGGCTGGTGAAATCAGCCCGCGAACCCAGACCTTTACCTGGGATCCCGACCGCTCCCTGATCCTGCTCGGCCTCGGCTACGCCGGAAAAATGGACGATCTGGCCTGCTTCGACCGCGCCTTGACACCCGCCGAGGTCGCGCAACTCCAGAGCTTCGGCACCGACCTACGAAAACTTCATTCCAAGAAGTGATAATCGCCTCATTCCGTTAGCGAAATGCATTGGGTGGGAGTCCCGCCGGATGAGGCGGAATCGTAGGCCCGAGTGAAGCGGTGTGCGCGAAAGCATTTCGCCCCCCCTCCCCGCCTCCTCCATCGATTCCCGCCCCACGGCGGATTTTTGCACGGTTGTAAGGTAGTGTTTCACTGGATAGGGGTAGGGACGCCACATTGGATTGCGGCGCCCCTCCCACCGAACCGGACGGGCGGATTTCCCGCATCCGGCTCTCCAGTCA
>JBJXFS010000042.1:0-13574 GCA_046155625.1 Verrucomicrobiales bacterium
AACAATTGCCGTCCACCTGACGGATGACAAGGTCGCTTGTTATAACTCAGTGATGTTTAGTGTGTTTAGTGATTTTCGTGGTTGTAATGTCCCTTTTCAGGGTAAGGGAGGGGTAAGGGAAGAGGGGAAGCGGGAGGCCCTATCGGCCCCAATGGCCCAGTGCTGGGGGAGCCAAACCGCTCAGGAGCGCCTTTTCCCAAGGTCGTTCCGTAGCGAAGGTGGCAAGAGGATCGGCGCCACGAAGTCGTCGGTCACTTCTGCGGTTCGCGGGTAATCGTGCCGCTGACGACGCCACTTTTGGTCGCTTTGTCCGCGCCCCACCAACTGCCGGCGTAGACATCGTCATGAAAGAGGATGCGGGCGGACCACAGGCTTCCGTCTCCGAGCGGGATTTTGTCGAGGACGAGCACGGCCACGTCGGCGGCAAAATGCACGGTCACCGGGAACGGGACAGTGATTTCCTGACCTTGGAATTGCAGGCGTGAGACGAGCGCCCACTTGCCTTCGCCCAGCTTTTCCGCGCGCAGGATGCGATACCCGTCTTTGTGCTCCTCGCCCAGCAGGCGTTGGTCAATGGGAGCCCAGGTGCCGCGCAACGTGGCATTCGTCAACATGGCCGCAAACGCGGATTCCTGCGCCGTCAGCGGGGCCTTGCCGTCTGGCGTGCCGGCGTCCGATGGCTTCGCCGCTTCAGGCGATGGCCCTTTGGCGCCTTCATCCGCGACGGCCGGAAGCCACATCAAAACGCACAGGGTCGAGAGAACGGTGGGCATGCGCGCGATCATGGTCGTGGGGAAATGAGCGGAGAGAATCCCTAGGCGTGACGGGTCCCGTCGTCAACCGTGTCGGGCCAGGCTCAGCCATCGGCCGAGCGCGAAGCGATGGGTTTCGGGTAGGGCGGCGCGTCTCGCGCCATGCCCCGAAACCGCGATGCCTAAAGTCAAACCGCACGCAGGGCGAGAGGCGCGGTGAACGCGACGGGACGCCGCGTCCGGAGGGCGCGACGCACCGCCCTACCCGGGACCGAAGTCCCGATTCATGAATCAGTATTTCCAATGAACCGTGGTTTATTGCAGCCACATTCCGCACTTGTTATAGCAATGACTCTCTTGTGCGGCTGATTACTGGGCGATGAACGCCTCCATGGATTCGCGGGTGATGAGGAATTTTTGACCGCAGCGTGGGCAACGCATGCGGAGGGCGGGTTCATCGCCGAAGAGGCCGTCGGGGTCGCTGGTCATGACGGGGCGGAGGGCGGCCATCATGCGGGCCTGGGTGCAGCCGCAGTGCCAGCGGTAGGTACGGGTTTCGAGGAGGCTGAGTTGGTCGGAGCGGTCGAGGGCGCGAATGGCGTTATCGTCGAGGGAGTCGATCCACTGGGTATCGGCGTCGGGTTGGGCGGAGACCATGACGAAGTCTTCTTCGCCATGGGCGAAGAAGCGGGCGGGGCGTTGTTCGCTTTGGAGGTAATAATGTTCGGCGGCGCGGAACGGGTGGACGCTGTCGAATTCCACGCTGCTGCGGCGGACGGGCTGGCCGTCGCGGGTTTGGTCGCAGAAGAAGAGGTTGCGGCCGACGTCCTTGACGTTTTCGGTGAAGAGTTGGCCGACGACGGTACCCGCGGTGTTGTCACCAGTGACAAAGAGGTTCAGCCGTGGCTGCTGGAAGTGGATGGTCCAGGCGGCGGCTTCATTCCAGGGCCGGGAGGCGCAGTGGAGGGTGAGGGCGGCCAGCGCTTCTTTGAACATGCCATCGTGGAACGGGGCGTGTTGCACGCCCAGTGTTCCTTGGTGCAGGTAATAATCGACGTACAGCGGCTCGAAATCGGCGCGCGCCACCAGAGCATTTCGACCGCGCACGAAGTATGTGCGCACGTCAAGGCGCGCCGCGCTTTCGTCGGCCGGCATCAGGGGACCGGAATCGTGACTCATGAATGCCCTTAGCATCCACCACAGGCGGCGGCTGCGAAACTGGAAATCGATCGGGCTATTCGGGTTCGGCCAATGCGGCGATGGCCTGCATGACGCGGTCGCTGAGTATGCCGTAGCCGTGCCGGCCTTTGGCCGATCGTTCTTCCTCGGTGAACGTGATCGGGTGGCCGACGACGATGCGGATGCGGCCTAGGCGGGGCAGGCCGGCGCCTCGGGGCATGACGGAATGGGCGCCGAAAATGCGAAGCGGTTGGACGGGGACGCGGGTTTTCGCGATGACCAGGCCGACTCCGGGTTCGCCCGGCTGCGGGGAGCCGTCCCAGCTGCGGGATCCCTCGGGAAAAAGCAGGACGCTTTCGCCTTTCTGCAGCAGCCGGATGATGTTTTTCAGGCCGGTCATGTCCGGTTGTTCCTGGTCGACCGGAATGACATTGAGGCGCGGGTAGAGCCACGCCCCGAACCCGCGAAAGAGCGATTTGCGCGCGAGGAACCAGATTTCCTTGCGGTAGGAAATCCCAACCATGGGCGGGTCAAGGAAGCTGACGTGATTGCAGACAATGAGAACCGGCCCCTCCTCCATAAGGCGTTCGCGGTGCACGACCTCATGTTGAAACCATAGGTGGCCCACCAGCCGGGCGATCGTGTGGCAGATGCGGTAGGTGGGAGACATGAGCAGGCGAGGCGCGAATGAGGCGGCGGGCGGCAGGGCTTCGATTATGGGCGACTCAGACCACCAATCCCTTGGTGCGCAGGTCGGCAATGATCAGGTCGACGACTTTGTGGACGGGGATGTCGGTGGAATCAATGGCCAGAGCCCCTTCGGCCCGGCGCAGCGGCGAGTGGGCGCGATGGGTGTCTTGTTGGTCCCGCTCGGCCACGGAGTCCTCCAGCCCCTGGGCGGCCCGACGACGGGCGCGCACCTCCGGGGAGGCATCGACAAAATATTTGTACGGCGTTTCGGGAAAGATGACCGACCCGATGTCGCGCCCCTCGATGACGATGTTGGCGAAGTCGGCGTACCGGCGCTGCAGCGGGTACAGCAAGGAGCGGACGCCAGGCAGACCGGACACGGGTGAGACCGCCGCGTTGATTTCCGGGGTGTTCAATGGTCCCGGCTCCACGCCATCCACCGCGATCGTCCCTGCGTCGCCGCGACGTCCGCATTCAAGCCGCAGCCCGCTGAGCAGGCGGTCGACCGCGGCCGCATCCGCCGGATCCAGTCCAGCTTCGAGCACGGCCCCCGTCACCGCGCGGTAGAGCAACCCGGAATTGACATGCAGGAACCCGAGGCGCCGGGCCAGATCGCGGGCCACGGTGCTCTTGCCCGAGGCGGCGGGTCCGTCGATGGCAATCACTATGCCCGTGGACGGTTGATCGGGCCGGACCACGGCGTCCGGGCGTGGCGGTGGGCGACTGGGCGCGACCGGGCGGTGGCGGGGCGGGTCGCCGGCTTCGTCCCACTGGAAACGCGCCAGTTCCTCGCTGAATCCCGGATAGCTGGTGTCCACGCACTCGACGTCGGCGACGCGCGTCTCGCCTTCGGCAAAAAGTCCGGCGATGGCTCCGGCCATGGCGATTCGATGGTCGCCGAAGGTTGGAAGCGGATCGCGCGGGGCGCGCAGCTGAGCTGGACCGTCGATTTCCATGCCATCGTCGCGTTCACGCACGGTGACGCCCATGGCGCGGAGGTTGCGGGCCACAGCGGCGATGCGGTCGGTCTCCTTGACCCGCAATTCCTGGGCATCGCGGATGATGGTGGTGCCGTGGGCGAGAGCCGCCGCCACCGCGAGAATGGGCAGTTCGTCGATGACATTCGGGATTTCGCTCCCGCCGATGGTGGTCGCCTGAAGTCCGGCGCCGCGGACGATGAGGCGCCCGGCCGGTTCGCCGGGTCCCTTGGTTTCCACGATCTCCTGGACGTGCGCCCCCATGCGCACAAGGATTTTAAGGATGCCGGTGCGCGTGGGATTCAGGCCGACGTTGACGACTTGGAGCTCGCTGCCCGGTTGAGCGGCGGCGGCGACGAGCCAGAACGCGGCGCTGGAGATGTCGCCCGGCACGGTGAAGGCGTGGGCGGATGGCCGCTGACCGCCGTGGAGGATGATGTCCTGCCCTTCGCGGCGGAGGGCGATCCCAAATCCCTGGAACATGCGTTCAGTGTGGTCGCGGGTGGGCACGGGTTCGGTGACCACGGTCTTGCCTTGGCAAAAGAGACCGGCCAGCAGCACGGCGCTCTTCACCTGAGCGCTGGCCACCGGCAGTCGGTAGTGGATCGGCTGCAGCGGACCGCCCTCGATGACCAAGGGAGGCAAGCCATTTTCACCCTGCCCCGCAATGCGGGCGCCCATGAGCCGGAGGGGCTCGATGATGCGTTTCATCGGCCGGCGCGACAACGAGGCATCGCCGATGAGCTCTGATCGGAACGGCTGCGCGGCCAGAATCCCGCTCATCAGACGCATGGTTGTTCCGGAGTTGCCGCAGTCGAGCGGACCCGCCGGGGCCTGCAATCCGCCTTTGGTGCCGCGCACGGTGACCGTGAGTACGCCCGGGTGAAACGGCCCATCGCCGTCGTGTTCGCGCGTCGATTCGATGCGCACTCCCATGGCCTGAAATGCCTTCATGGTGGCCAGGCAGTCTTCGCTGGCCAAAAATCCATCGATGCGGCTGACGCCCTCCGCCAGGGCCGCAATCATGATGGACCGGTGCGAAATGCTCTTGTCACCGGGGACGGTGACCGTGCAGGCGATGGGTTTGGCGGGGCGGACGCGAAATTCAGCCATGAGATGGGGAATCGGGGGCGGCGAGGGCTTGATCGCGGAGCGATTTCGCCTCCGCCAGGAATTGCCGCAACTGCCCATCGTCCGAGCGCCGGACAAAATCAAGAGCCTCGCTGAGCCGGGCGATCAATTCGGCGAGAGGCTTTTCGATGGCGGCGCCGTTTTCCAGGAGAATCTCCGTCCAGAGCGCCGGGTCGCCCGAGGCGATGCGTGTCGTGTCGCGAAATCCCCGCCCGGCCAGTGCCCCGTCCTCGCCCCCGCCGCGCAACATGGCCAGCGCCACGGCCGAAGCCGCCAGATGCGGCACATGGCTGACGCGCGCGACCGCCGCATCATGCTCCGATGGAGTCATGGTAAAGAGCCGGCAGCCGACTGATTGCCAGAACTCCCGGAGTCGCGGCGGGGGATCGCCGGGCCCGGTCAGAATGCAGGCGGCACCCTGAAACAAGTCGGCCCGGGCCGCCTCGAAGCCCGCAACCTCCGCACCCGCCATCGGGTGGCCGCCTACAAATGTCAGGCCAGCCGCTTGAAAGACCGGTGCCACCTTCTCGGCGACGAATCCCTTGACGCTGCCGACGTCCGTGACCACGACGTCCGGGGCCAACCGATCCCGATTCGCCACAATCTGGTGCGCCAGCGCCGCCATGGCGCCCACCGGGGTGGCCAGAACAATCAGGTCGGCCCCATCCACGGCCGCCGACACCGAGTCCGATGCCACATCGGCCCACCCGCGGGCCGCCACCAAGTCTGCCGCGGTCTGGCGGCGAGCCCAGACGCGGATTTCCCGCGCCGTGCCGGCCCTCCGTGCCGCCCCCGCCAGCGATCCGCCGAGCAATCCTGGGCCAAGTATGGCGAGTCTGGTCGTGACCGGATGCATGACGCCTCAGTGGAGCGGAGGGGCGGTGCCGGTGTGGTCATCGAATCCCTCGGCGCGTGGTCCCGCGGATTGGCCACTTTTCATCATGGCTTTTCCTTCCCGCGGGCGATCACGGCACGCGGAAAACTTTCTTCGTGTACGGGCAGCGGGCTTTGGAGCCGGAGGGCATGCCGCTCACATCCACGTAACCACCGCTGTGGAAAGGACTGTAAACCTTGCCCTCCTGGCCAGGCACCGGTGTCGCGTAGGGAATGTCTTCCGTTACCGGCGGCTTTGGCTTCGGTTCCGGGGTCGGTTCCGGTTGTTCAGGAGCCGGCTCCAGGCGGCGCGGCGGTGCCTCAGTCGTTTCCGTTGCCTCGGAATCCCTGGTGGATTCGTCCGAACCACTGGAGGTGTCGGTTGATGCCTCGCGCTCCGGCGGGACGGTATCGCTCGGCCGTCGCTGATTGAGATACCGGGTCTCGCCCCGTGCCTCCGCCGTCGTGTTCTCGGTCGCGCCATACTTGTAGCGAGGCTGGTCCGTGCCACCATAGCCATAGCGCGGTGATCGCTCGCTCAGAAAAATGTTTCCATCCGGCCTCGTGTCGGATGTGCACGACACGAGACCGCCACCGGCCATGCAGGCCAGAAGTAGGGTCGCAAGGCGGGGTGGCAAAGTAATCATAAAGCCAAAGATTTACTATGAAGTGGATTTTCGCCAGCGCAATCGGACGATCAAAGGGTCCGGGCGCGCACACGATCGATAATTTCCCAACAAACCGCGGCGATCGTGCGTTCCATGGGAAACGACGACCCACCATCCACGACCATGAAACTCTACAGGATCAGAATCATTTGTTCCAGCCTGGCTTTGGCACTGGCCGCCATCACGGTGATTCAAGGAGCGGAACCCAGGCAGCGCAGCATTCAGGAGGTGTACAACGAGGGGAGAGCGGCGTTTTTTCGCGATGACTTGGCGACGGCGAAGAGGCTGCTCACCCAGGTCAACAAGGCGGACCCGAAACACCGCCCCACCATTATCCTGCTCAAGAACATCCAACTGGCGGAACGCGAGGCCGCGATCAAGGCGAACAGCCTGGAAAACCGCATGCGGAAAGTGGTTATTCCAAGATTCGAGTTGGTGGATGCGCGCGTGCCCGAGGTGCTGGAGTTTTTGCAGATCAAGGCCGCCGAGGCCAGCAAAGACGGCGTAAAGCCGAATTTCCTCATTCAACTCAATCAGCAGGACGACAAACGGCTGGTCACGCTCCGTCTCAGCCAGCCGAGTCTGCACAGCGCTCTGGCCGCTCTGGCCACCCTGGCCGACCTCGAAGTGCGTTATGACATGTATGCCGTGACCATTCGCTCGCGCAGTTTGGTGCCGTCAACCCCGGAACCCGCCGCCGCCAAGTCAGCCGCCGCGACCGAGTCGAAAAAATAAGCTCCATGGATGTGCCTTGTTGAAATCCCTGAGGCGGATTCGCGGCCAGACTCGGGTCTGGCCCTGGAGTTTGTCCCTTTCGGATGTTAATTCGTCGCGGAATGACTCTCCGAGAGAGGGGGAGCCGGAGGCCTTCTTCAAGGGACTCAGATTCACCCGATTCAAGGGGCTTCGACGATAGTTGTCACCACTGCCGATGCCAAAAATCTTTCGCGCTTGGCACAGCTCTTGGCGTAAATCGGTACAAACTCCAGCGCCAGGGTCACGCCGGGCCGATCCGCCGGAGCGCTTGCAGACGCTCGATCATCGGCGGATGCGAATAGTGCAGAAAGACCGTCAGCGGGTGGGGCGTCAAATTGGCCAGGCTGTCGCGGGCCAGTCGCTTGAGCGCGGCGGTCATATCGGCCGGGCCGCCGGTGGCTTGGGCAGCGTAGGCGTCGGCCTCATATTCATGTCTCCGGCTCCACAGGCCGGTGACCACGCCGATCACCGTTTGCACGGGCTCGAACAGGAGCATGAAAAAAACGAACCCGAGCCAGAGGACGGGCTGGTCAAGTCCGAACGCAGCATGGAGCCCGGGGTGGGAAAGCAGCGCGCCCATCACCAGAAAGACGACCGCGAGTTGGACGACCGCGAAGACCAGACGCTGGATAATGTGACCACGTTTAAAATGGCCGATTTCGTGGGCCAGCACCGCCAGCAATTCCGGCTGAGGGTGTTTTTCGATGAGCGTGTCGAAGAGGGCGATGCGCTTGTGGCGGCCCAATCCAGCGAAGAAGGCATTGCCCTTGGTCGAGCGTCGGCTCCCGTCGATGACAAAAAGCTCCTTCACCGGAAATTGGCAGCGATTGGCCAACTCCTGGATGGCCGATTTGAGCGGTCCGTCGGCCAGCGGAGTGAATTTGTTGAAAATCGGCATGAGGTACCGAGGGGCAATGTATTGAAGCGCGAGCATCACCACCGTCACCGCCAGCCAAGCCCAGAGCCAGGCATTCGGAAACGTGCCAAAAAGCCAAAGCAGCAGCGCCAACAACGGGAGCCCAATGAGTGCTCCGAGGCCCAGCCCCTTGAGTCTATCCACGAGAAAGACGCCGGGTGTCGTTTTGTTGAACCCGTACTTCGCCTCGATCCGGAAAGTGTCATGCCACTCGAAGGGAAGACTGATCACGGCCCCTGCCAAATGCAGCACACTGATGCCAACCAATCCCTGCACGATAGGTGAACCGCTCAGCCCACTGACCCACGCGTGCAGCCAGGGAAAACCGCCCGCCAGCCAAAAGCCCAGAAACACCGCCAATCGCACCCCGCTGGCCCACAAATCGTGCCGCGCACTCTCCCGGCTGTACGCCTGGCTCCGTGCAAAGGCCTCCGCATCAAAAACGTCCTTGAACTCATCCGGCAGCGGCTGGCGCAGCTGACGAATGTTCATCACCGTTGCCACCACCTCGAGCGCCTGCAGTCCAAGCACCGACGCGAGAAGAAACACGAACCATGGATTTTCCGGAGACATCAGGGGGGTGGGAAAGGGGTAAGGGGGAACATGGAGCGGGAAGGCGGGTGCGTCCAGGGGCGTTGATTCGATGAATTCGAAGTCCTGAAGTGTGAACAATTTGGACCCTATCATTGAACCTCTTTAAAGCCAGCGTTCGGCGAACCCACGAGGCTCCTCATTGCCTCATCAAGCGGCGCCCAACACGACGAAAAGCGCCCGCGGGAAAAGCCGGCAACGAGCAAGAACCTCCGGCGTGATTCACGCGCCTCTCCATCTCCCGTCTCCCCCGCGCCGGTCGGCGGCATGGACCGGGGGCGGTGGGGCGGCGAGCCGCTGGCGCTTTCCGCGGCTTAGCACCATACCGGCGAGAGCCAGTACGCCCAGCACGCCGATGGGCGGACCGGCATCGCGCGCCAGGTGGGCGAACGCTCCGACTCCATGGCTGGCGGTGGCGTCGGGTCCCAATCCATCGCGCAAAAGCCATCCGGCCAGAGTCACCCAGAGGGCGGCGCCGACCAACGAGGCGTCGAATCAATTGGTTGCGGCTTCCGGTTTTGACCTCAGCACGGGCACCAGCAATTCCTCGACGAGCGCGCGGCGCACAACGAACACATTGGGGTCGTCATTGAGCCGGCCGTAGTACAAGGCGGTGCGCTCGCCGGGAACGGTCGGCGCCAGCGCGAGACGCACCGGCGCCGGTTTTGGCTCGCCGGTGGCTTCGTCGAATTGTTCGATGACCAAGTCGACCACCAAACGTGGTTGGCGCAAGGCTTCCAGACCGGGACCCGGATCGCTTGACCAGTCGTGAGCCTCGAATTCCGAGAGGCGGTTGACGAGTCGTTCTAATTGCTGGACGTCGAGGAACTCGGTGACGTCGGTCCCCTGCCGGCTGGCGGACCAGCGGGCGCCGGAGGCATGATCAAAGTGACATTCAAGGGTTGGCGCCGGATCTTCGGTGAGCGAGAGTTGGCGCACCGAGAGCGGCGCGAATCCGAGGATGCGGGGGCTCTTAAAGCGGATCCACTCCCGGGAGACCGACCCGAGAATCGAGCCATCAAATCGCATGACCGTGGGTCGGCCAGCCCATTGAGCGTAAAATCGATTCTGTCGCTGTCCGATGTTCAGGGTGGCGCTGTCCTGGGCGGTGGGGGAGACGGGGCGAGCGCGGTCGGTGTGGGCGGCCGTGCCAAAGACGATTTCGAGCAGCGGATGGTCGAAGCCATAGGCCTCAGCCGGTTCCGGCGTGTCAAACCACTGCAGGACCATGGCCTCATTGAAGGCTTCAACCAGCGACTGCACGCGGTCCCGGTTGGCTTCGTGCACCAAGCCCTCATGGGCGAGGTACCACGTGTTCTGATGCAGGTAGAGCGGGATTTCCGTCGCGCCGGGTTGCCGGAGAATGACCGTGGTTATGCGCCCGACCTCGATAGCGGCTAGTTTTGGATCGCGCATCCGGTCGAGCGTGCACCCACGAAGGGCAAGCAAATCGGCACCGGCTCGCGCCTGCCCCGGGCGTCCGCCCACCTGCACCCACGCGGTGTCGGGTTCGCTGCCGGGGAAAACGTCCAAGGTTTCGCCCTCGGGGGGACCAGATTCCGACCAGACCACCACCTGAACCGCCGCCGGTCCGGTGGCCGAGGGTGTGCTGCCGGGCTCGGAGAACGACTGGGCGCGCGCGCTGACCAGACCTGGCAGCAAATTGTCGGTCATCAGTGCCTGATCCGCTCGCTCGGCAATCGGTTTGGTCAACTGCCAGAGGGCCGTGAGGTTTTTCTTGCGCTCTTCCGGTGTCAGTAGGTCACGCTGGAGTTCGATCTCGCTTTCTGAGCTGCGAATGGCGATGCGAAGGATCGAATCGGGGGGGGCCATGACCAAACGCGGATCTCGCCATTCCCCGGGCGAACGGGCGAGCAGCGGCTCGGTCCACGGCACCCGCACCACCAGCACCTCATTCGGCTTCCGGTCGCCCTCCTCCAGTTGAACGTACAGCGACCCGGGAGCCGGTGCCGGCTTGCCCAGCATAATACTGTAGGCCCCGCCTCCCCGCGGATAGAACGTCACTCGCCCCTGCTGGCTGGCGTCCAGCCCCAGCTCCCGCAACCGACTCTTTTTCAGCACATCATCGCCGCTTAAACGCTCCAATACTTCCGTGCCCGTGGCCAGTTCCAGCAATGTGGCTACCGCCTTCGCATCGGCCCGATCCTTAACCGGGGAGGTCAGTTGCCAGCCGCCCTCCTCCCCCCGCTCCAGCCGTACCCGGCCTGCCGCATTCGTGATCTCTATCTTCCGAACCTCTTCCGAACCCAGCGTCAGCAGCACGCGAGTGCGCTCCGCAGCCTCCACCGTGCCCAGCTGTCGACGCTCAATGAAAAAAATAAATCCGATCGCCAGAGCGGTCAGGACCAGCAGAACAATCGTGGTGATCGGGCGCATCTTGAAATCCTGCAACTGATGAGTCCGGGACAGCCCGCCCATCAGCGGGCTCTCCACCCGCAGCTCCTCGCATCATTGCCCCGACACTCGCCCGTCACCAGCATAAACTGATCTGGACCAGCAAAGTCCCAGGACGGATTCTTGCACGCGCCTTGGAGGCAGTGTTTCCCTGGGAGTGGCGGGCTGCGGCCGCCGCCAGGGCAACGAGAACGTTCTCGCCTCGCTTGGAATCGCACGGTTTGATTGCCGATTTCTTATGGCGGCCTATTGCACCACCCATCCTCCCGCCAAGCCGGCGACCAGCCCGCCCCCGATCCCCTGCCCCGCGCCGCCTACTCCGGTTACGGCTCCGGCTGAAAATAAAACACCGTTTCCCCCTCGCGTGCCAAATCCAGAAAGTCTCGCACGTACACCTCGAGGTACGCCGGATCGCTTTTGATCCACGCAAGCCGCTTCCGCATCGCCTGCTCCTCATCCTTCGCCCGCTCCCGTTGCGCCCGCAACTCGGCGATCTCCGCATCGAGTTTCGCCCGACGGCTCATCTGCGGCTTGAACAACGCCAGACAGATACACACGCAGACGATCGAAACCGCCCACATCAAACACCGGGAGATCGCCTGCCAAATGGTCGTGGTCGCATCGGGATCGGGGCGCGCCATGGAAAAAGCTTAACTTTACCAAAGTATCGACCGCTTTGGCCACTGAAATTTTTCCAATTAGCGCCCTGGCAGCACCGTGGGGATGGCGGAGGGAGGGCTGTCGCGATCGACCTTGGATTCCTGGAGTCGGGTCAGGTACCAGGAGGCGAATCCGACGACGACAGCGGTGAACAGGAATCCGAGGATGAAGAGGACGCGGATGAACTGTTGGCGTTCTTTGCTGGGCTGGACGCTGCGACGGCGGAGCTTGCGACCGGTACGCTGGGAAACGCCCGGCGAGCGCAGGCGCCGCGCTGCCTCGAGCATATCGGAGGTGGAGTAATGATTTTTTTCGGTATCGTGAGCCATCACAGTACAAACTGCTCTCGGGAGATGATACGCGCAAAATCCGCGCTCGCCCTCCGAAAATCACTTAATTTCCCAACGATCTCACGACTGCCGGCGGAGGCTCTCCGGAGGGATCGATGACCTCAGCGGTGATCATGAAAATGACGGACTTCTGCCGGACGCGATCGGCTTTGCTGCGGAAAAACCGGCCGACATAAGGCAGATCACCGATGATGGGCGTCTTGTCTTCCACGCTGGTGCGCTCCTCACCGGCGAGGCCGGCGATGACCATGGTGGAGCCACTCCACAGCGTGACATTGATGCCCGTGGCGCGATTCCAGCGGAATACAGGTTGGGGAATTCGGTTTTCCGTGAGCACGATGCGTTGATTTCCCTCGATCGTGGTGATCGGCGTGCCGTAGTTGATAAAACCTTCGAATTCCTTAAAGGCCGGGGACACATCGAGTTCGATGGTCCGGTTATCCGCGCCGACGACGGCTTCCACCTCAAGGATGGTCCCCAACTTCTCCGTCTCGAAGGCCGTGGGAGTCGTCGGGGTGACCGGGAAGGCGCCTCCCTGAAATCCGAGATTGCCGACGAGGCCGAGCAATCCGCCTCCGGGGATCGGGATGAGCAGGGCGACATTCGGCCCGCCGATAGACTGGGGGATTTCCGGCGGCTCAAACTCCGTAGGGTAGATGAACTCGCGAACCACTTCGACCTTTGCCCGCTGGCCGCTCTTGGTGACCACTTCAGGCGATGACGACAAGTCGATTCCCTTTTTCTGATTCAGGCCACGGAGGACCACCTGGAACTGGGGGTCAGTGAACACACCGGACAACCCAAAAACTGCCGGTGCTTTGATCCCGGGGTTCGGCGTCAAGCGCGCCGTGAGATAGCTGTCGATCGAATTCGGTGGCACTGCGGCATTGCCCGACCGGTTGCCGGCCGTCAGCGGGTTGGCGCCGACGGGTGGCTGTCCTCCGGGTGGGACGAACGGGAAGTTTTGGGCCAGCGACGCCTGGTCTCCTCCGGGTTGATTCCCCCCGGTGCCGCCCCCCACAAACACCCCGTTCCCACCGACGTTGAACGGGGCCAACAACCAGTCGAACCCGAGTTCCTCGATGTTCTCCTGATTGACTTCGAGCATGGTGGCCCGGATCTTGACCATTTTGCTCACCACGGATGAGGCGTCGTCCACGATTTGCCGCACCAATTCCAGGTTGGCCGGCGTATTTCGCATGGTCAGCTCGCCGGTGACCGTGCTGAAAAAGGCCGAGGCGCCTTCCGGAAAGGAGACACCGCTTTGCTTGAAAAAGTCCTCCGGACTGACCCGCGCGAACGAAAGGGCGCTGCCCCCTGACTGTCCATTGTTTTCGGTGCCGGCAAAGGGATCAGCGTCGCCGGCCGGAGCAACCGGTGAAGTGGAAAAGAATCCCGGCGGGACGCGGAATTTCTCCGTGGCCAATTCGGTCCCCGCCTCCGGGCCGATCACGACAAGAAAATCGTCCGCGCGCACCTGAGTCCCGGCCATGTTCGCGGCCGTCTCCAGGACGTACTGCAGCGGCACATCACTGACGCTGAGCGTGATCCGTTTGGCCGCCAGCGCCGCATCCCCGCCGAGCACAATGTTGACGCCTTTGCGTGCCGGATCAGGC
>JBJXFS010000043.1:0-19005 GCA_046155625.1 Verrucomicrobiales bacterium
CGTCCCTTAGTCGCGCCACCGCCTCAGCACGATCTACTTCCACATCAACGTCCGCCATCCGCTCGACGAATCCATGGCGCACCCAGCCCCCCAGCTCCCTCAACGCCGGAAAATACCCGACCGGAATCCCATCCACCCACTCGCGCGCCAACTCCATCAAAAAATACTGCCCTCTCCTTCCTAGCCCCACAACCCCAATTCCCGTTCACCCTGATGATGTTGTGTCAATGAACGACGCAGTGCGAAAAGCATGGAAAGAATAAATATTACGATTTAGCTTATTTTTTTATTGCCTGTTTCTATAATTATTATAATATTCTAGAATCTCAATAAACGTCTTGTCTGTATGATCACACACAATCAAATTCCCAAATTCCCGGCTCCGGTGCAGTCAGGGCTTTCGTCCATGCGGCATTTTTGGTTATTGCCGTCGTTACTAGCAACCGGGTTGGCCGGTGGGCTCGTCCATGGCCAAGCGGTTCTTCAATCATCGCCGATGTACGAGGAAGAGGCGGCCCGGCTGCGGGAAGGCAAGGAGCAGCAGTATAGTTTTACTCGGGCGCAGTTGCGCGATGTGCTGAGATTTTTGGCGGAAGATGCCGCCGTGAACTACATGGCGTTGCCGGAGAGCGAGGGGGAGAAGGACAAATTGATCACATTTAACATGGTGGCCAGTCCGTTCGTGGCGCTGGAGACCGTGGCCAACACCTACGGAGTGGCGCTGCTCCTGGATCAAGGCATCTGGCACATGCGGCCGCTGGACGACAAGCAACTCATCGGCCGGACCTATCACCTGAAATACAGCTCGCAGGAGCAGGTGACCACGGTGTCCAGCAGCATGGGAGCGTCCTTCGGCCCGATTGGCCGCGACGCCTTCAGTTCCAACATGAACGGAGGAGGGGGCGGCGGCGGCGGCGGCGGTGGCATGGGTGGCGGCATGGGCGGCGGACTTGGGGGCGCTGGGGGAACCGGGCAGCAGTCTATCGATCTTCAAGGCGGACCCATTTCCCACCTGGCTGCCAACGCCGACCAACTGGTGCAGGACGTCGAAAGGATTCTGGGCATTCCAACCAAGGGATTTGATGCCTTGGGCACTCGCAAGGACGTGACCGTGGATGATTTCGGAAAAGATCCGATGCACACGCCGCAGCGGATTTACAATACCGCCGACGAACAGGGCGACAATTCCAAGCAGGACGACACGGAACCTGCCGTCTTCTGGAACAGCGATACGAACAACCTGTTCGTCGTCGCCACCCGCCAGCAGCACCAGCTCGTCGAACAGTATCTCGCCGGCATCGACCGTCCCCAGCCACTCATCGCGGTGGAAGTGAAATTCTTCGAAACCACCGCCGATCCCCGAAAACAATATGGGGTCGACTGGTCATCCTACCTCGACGGCGGCGTCCCGGTCAATTTCCTCCCGGTCACGCCGGATGGCGTGGATGGCCCGGCCATCGACGGCGTATGGTCTTCCTTCGTCAATTGGAATGACCCATCACAGAGCCTCTATCCTCAGGGTGCCGTCCTGTCTTCCACTTCCGCCTCGCTCAAAGTCCAGGCGCTGCTCGCCGACCGCCAGACGGTCAGCACCAGCTACCCGCGCGTCCTGACCAAGAACAATCGCGAAGTGGTCATCCGCAATGTGGTGAACAAACCTGTCCTGGCCGCCAGTTCCTCCACCACTCCAGGCGTCGGCGGCACCACCACCGCTTCCGTCCAGTATCTCCCGATCGGCACCACCATCAATGTGCTGCCAAAGGTCAAATCCGACGGCACCGTCGAAATGACCGTCAGCCTGCAGCTTTCCAATATCATCGGCAGTGAAATCATCGGCGGCAATCCCTACCCAGTCGCCAGTTCCCGTTTGTACACGGCACCGCTCAAAGTCGAGTCCGGTTACACCGTTGCCATAGCCGGACTCGACGAAGCCTTTGACGCGAAGGAGGGTACCGGCGTGCCCGTCCTGAGCAAAATCCCGCTCTTCGGCCACGCCTTCAAAAACACCCAGCGCGCCCGGTCCAAGAAAACCCTCCTCATGTTCATCACACCCACCGTCCTCGACAACGACAGCGCCGGCGTCACCGAAAAACCCGCCTCAGGCATGCCGATCCGCAAAGAGGATCCCAGAGTGCCGGCCCCCCAAATCTACGCCGACGGCACGCTGGTCGGGGGCGTCGAAAAACTGCCTCAAGCCATCCTTTGGAGTGACAAGCAGGAACGTCTACTCGGCCGCCTCATCGGCGAACAACGCGGTACCGCCACCACCATCAAGGATGTCGCCCTGCTCCGCCGCGTCGTCACCGCCCTGCAAAATTACATCATCGCCGTCGAAAATGCCCACCCGGACATGGTGCCCCAACTCGCGGCCCACAAAGCCAACTTAGACCAAATCCGGTCCCGGACATGGCAGCTGAAGTGCGAGAACTGGAAAAATTCCTATACCGATTTTCTCGGCCATTGAGACCGTGCGGGATCCCCCCCGCCCTCCCAGACCACTGTGGTCGTGCCTTGGCGGGCGCGGCCAGGAGAGACAGACACAGACACGCAGCGCGGGGCGGCCTTGGCCGTCCCGCGTTTGCGCTTGAATCAGACCTCTCCATTTGCCAGAGGGCCGGAGTCGGCACATGCTTCCGCTTCGCATGAACCCGGCTGCCGCGCTCCGCTCCAGTGT
Organism: Verrucomicrobiales bacterium; assembly: GCA_046155625.1. Lineage (GTDB taxonomy): Bacteria > Verrucomicrobiota > Verrucomicrobiia > Verrucomicrobiales > V1-33 > CAJBME01. The sequence goes on from JBJXFS010000043.1 coordinate 2,675, forward strand.
CCGTGCACTGAGAGGCGCCCTGTTGGAAAACGCCCTCGAATTCCTCCCCGCTCGTCGCGCGTGGCGCCTCTACTCGTGGAACCGCCTGCGGCGTGACGGCGTGGCCGGCTTTAATGTCGCCCTGCTCGCCGTCGCCCAGGGCCTCGCCTTCGCCGCCATGGCTGGCGTGCCGATTTCCCACGGACTCACCTGCGCCGCCGTCGCCTCGCTGATCGGGCCGTTGCTCTCCAGCTCCCGACACACCATCCTCGGACCGACCAATGCCACCGCCTTCATGGTCTTCAGCGGCGTGGCTCTCCTCCCGTCCTCCGATGGCCAGGAAATGCTTCCTGTCCTCATCTTTATGGCCGGCGCCATGCTGGTCGTCGCCGCCTATTGCCGTCTCGCCGACCTCCTCCAGTATGTGAGCCGTTCGGTCATTGTCGGTTACCTCGCCGGTTGCGCCCTGCTCATCATCGCCAATCAACTGCCCCCCGCCCTCGGACTGCCTTCAGCCGAGGACGCCACCACCTTCGCCGGCCTCATCGCCGCCCTCATCCCACACCTTCCAGATGCCTACTGGCCCGCCCTCGCCGTCTCCGCCGCCACCCTGGCCGTCCATTTCGGCCTGCGCCTCCGATGGCCTCGCCTGCCGACTTTCGCCATGGCGCTCGCCGCGGGTGCCGCGATCGGCGCCCTCCTCGCCCGCGCCGGTCACCCCGTCGACACCCTGCCCTCCTTTACCGCCAGCGACCTCGCTCCCGCCATGCCGGACTTGGCCGATCCCGCGGTCTGGGGACGCCTGAGCCCGCTCATGGGTCTCTCGTTCGCCATCGCCTTTGTCGCCGCGCTCGAAGCCACCATGATGGCAAAATCGCTCGCCAGCCGCACCGGGGACCGCGTCGACCTCAACCAGGAAGTCCTCAGCGTGGGCGCCGCCAACCTCGCCACTTCCTTCCTCAGCGGCCTGCCTGCCAGCGGCTCGCTCACCCGCAGCTCGCTCAACCACGCCAGTGGCGCCGTCAGCCAGGCCAGCAGCCTGATCGCCGGCGCCCTGTGCACCGCCGCCGCCTTCACACTCGGCACCGCCGTCGGCCACCTCCCGCACGCCGCCCTCGCCACTCTGGTCATCGCCGTCGCCTTCAGCCTGGTCCAGCCACGCCAACTGCGCATCTGCCTGCGCGCCACCCGCTCCGATGCCGCCACCCTGCTGGTCACCGTGCTGGCCACGCTCCTGATGCCCCTCCAAGTCGCGATTTTCGTGGGAGTCGGCCTGTCGATCATGCTCTACCTTCACAAGGCCGCCCGTCCCGAACTCGTCGAATACGCCTTTACCCCTCAGGGACAACTCGCCGCCGCCGAAACAAGTTCCCCGCGTCAGCACCCCGCCATCTCGATCGTCCACGTCGAGGGCGAACTCTTCTTCGGCGCCGCCGAATTGTTTCGCACTCAAATTCAGCGCCTCGCCAGCGACACCAACCTCCGCGTCATCATCCTTCGCATGCGCAACGCCCGCCACCTCGATGCCACCAGCGTCATGGCGCTCGAGGAACTCGTCCTCTTCATGCACTCGAAGTTCCGCCACCTCCTCATCAGCGGCGCTTCCAAAGACGTGTACCGCGTCCTGAAAAACTCCGGCCTCATCGATGTCCTCGGACGCGACAACGTCTTCCCCGGATCCGTGAGCAACCCCAACCTCGCCACTCGCAACGCCCTCCTCCGCGCCCAGCAACTCCTCGGCACCCGCGACGCCGATATCCAGATCCTCTACAACCCGTCCCAACCGCGCGAGTAAGTCGCGCTCGGCAAATCCCCAGCGACCAGCCATTGACAGAATCCGCTGACTCCTTACTCCTTGCCCAATACCGTGCCCCGGTTCCGCCAATCCCAACCGTCTATGAAACCATACCTGTCCTATATCGCCAGCTGGATCCTCGCCGCCGCCGCCCTGGCTGAGTCCCCCACCCACGTCGCCACCACCCCGGTGCCCCGCGATGGCGAAGGTTGGTGGGTCGAACGACACGCAAAATGTGTCGAAATCACCAAAGCCGGCGGTGTCGACCTCGCCTTCCTCGGCGACTCGATCACCCAAGGATGGGAAGGACAGCCCGCCTGGGAAAAACACTTCGCCCCGCTCAAGGCCGCCAACTTCGGTTTTAGTGGCGACCGCACCGAACATGTTCTCTGGCGCCTGGCCAATGGCGAATTGGTGGGCCTCACCCCCAAACTCATCGTCGTCATGATCGGCACGAACAACTTGGGCCACAACTCGTCCAACCCCCAGCAGACCGCCGATGGCGTCAAGACCATCGTCTCCACCCTCCGCTCCAAAATCCCGGCCGCCAAAATCCTTCTCCTCGGTATCTTTCCCCGCGACGAAAAACCCGATGGAGCACTCCGCAAAAAAGTCGCCGAAGCCACTTCCCTCTTCAAAGGCGTCGCCGACGGCCAGCACGTTCACTTCCTCGATATCGGCGCCAAGTTCCTCAACGAGGACGGATCCGCCCCCAAGGACATCATGCCCGATTTCCTCCACCTCAGCCCCAAGGGCTACGATATTTGGGCCGCCGCCATCGCACCCAAAATCGAGGATTTACTGAAGTAGGAGGCCGATCAAGGAGGCGCTCCTCTCTCCCCTACGGCTTCAGCTGGCTGGCCAGAAAGTGCTCGACCCAGCCGATGTGGTACTTGCCCGACTTGAAGGTTGAGTTGTCAATGATGGCTTTCTGCAGCGGAATGGTGGTTTTGATCCCCTCGACCAGGAATTCATCCAGCGCGCGGCGCATGCGGGCGATCGCGATCTGCCGGTCGTTGCCGCGCACAATAAGCTTGGCGATCATCGAATCATAGTACGGAGGCACTTCGTACCCGGTGTAAATGTGGCTGTCGATCCGTACCCCGCGACCTCCCGGGGCGTAAAAATTCCTGATCTTCCCGGGGCTGGGGGCAAAATTATTGTATGGATCCTCGGCATTGATCCGGCACTCGATGGCATGCCCGCGTGGCTGCGCCTTCTTCAGGTGCGGTGACACCTCTTCGCCCGCGGCGATGCGGATCTGCTCCTTGATCAGGTCGACCCCGTACACCTCCTCGGTCACCGGATGCTCGACCTGGATCCGCGTGTTCATCTCCATGAAATAAAAGTTTTCGCCCTTCGAATCGACCAAGTATTCCACGGTACCAGCATTCTGGTACCCGATCTCCTCGCAGAGTTTGACCGTGGCGGCCATCATCCGCTTACGCAGTCGGTCGCCGAGGAACGGGGAGGGACACTCCTCGATGATCTTTTGGTTTCGCCGCTGCAGCGAACAGTCGCGCTCGCCGAGCGCGTACGCCCTCCCCTTCGAGTCCCCCACCACCTGGATCTCGATGTGGTGCGGGTTCTCGACCAGCTTTTCAATGTACACAGCACCGTTGCCAAAGCACGCCTCGGCCTCGGCTCGCGCCGCCGCAAAAGCACCGCTGAATGTCGCCTCATTAAAAACCGGTCGCATGCCGCGTCCCCCTCCGCCCGCCGACGCCTTGATCATCACGGGATACCCAATGGTCGACGCGATGCGTTTGCCCTCCTTCTCATCCGCCACCACCCCGTCGCTGCCAGGCGTCACCGGCACCTTGTACTTCCGCGCCGTCGCCCGCGCCTCGTTCTTGTCCCCCATGATCTTGATCACACGCGCACTCGGCCCGATAAACTTGATCTTGCAGCTCTCGCATATTTCCGCGAATCGTGCATTCTCGCTCAAAAACCCGTAGCCCGGGTGGATCGCGTCCACATTGGCGATTTCCGCCGCCGCGATAATCCGATCCATTTGCAGATAACTCAGTTTGCTCGGTCCCGGACCAATGCAAATCGCGTGGTCCGCCAGACGCACGTGCATCGATTTCTCGTCCGCCTCCGAGTACACGGCAATCGTCTGGACGCCGAGTTCCTTGCAGGCGCGAATCACCCGCAAGGCGATCTCGCCACGGTTGGCAATGAGAATTTTGTTGAACACTGGGTTGGAAAAAATGGGTGGGCCAAATATTCGGCTGATGCCTCATCCGCGCTCGAAACCAGGACACTCGCCCGTCCACTCCGAACGGGCTCTCGTCGCCGCGGCCGGCTCGCCGACCTCTCTACGGTTTCACATCGAAAAGCACCTGACCGTACGAGACCGGAGTGGCGTCCTCGACCGCAATGCGTGTGATCCGCCCGGTCACCTCGGCCTTGATCTCGTTCATCACCTTCATCGCTTCGATGATGCACACCGTGGTCTCCGCCTCCACATAATCCCCCACCTTCACAAAGACGTCCACCCCGGGTCCCGAGGCCCGGTAAAACGTGCCCACCATCGGGGATTTGATCGTCATCCCGTCCCCAAGGCCCCCGCTGCCCGCTGGCGGCGCTTCAGCTTCGCCCGCCGACGAATGAACCGCCTCCGGAACCTTCGGCACCACCGCCACCGGAGGCGCCATCGGTGCCCGATACCCGCTCAGCAAGTGGGCCAATGCTTCAGAATCATGGTTTTTCTTTAGGACAAGCTTCTGCCCCTCCCGCTCCAACTCAAAATGAGTCAGATCGTTGCGTTTCATAAGCTCGATTATCGTACGAATGTCTTTAATATCCAAAGTGAGGCCTCCTGGTCGGTTTTTAGGTGGACGGTAGTGGCGGCGCGGATTCGTGGAGGAAGGGGCTCCCATGCGCCCATCAAAGCGTTCAATCGGGATCGGCCCACCCGGGCCGATCCCTTCAGTCTGTGTCATTATGTCTTCCGGAATCACGGGACCTCAGCCCCCACCGAAAGTGCGCCATTCTGAGTCACCCCAACCCCATCGTCAACCACCGGCTCCATCATGGATAACCTGTTCTTCGTTCTTGGTTCTTGGTTCTTGGTTCTTGGTTCTTGGTTCTTGGTTCTTGGTTCTTGGTTCTTGGTTCTTGGTTCTTTTTTCTGGTTTGTGCAGTATTGTTATTAGTTATTAAATTTATTTTGTGATGACGTTTAACGGTCCTTCACTCGGAGCCCTGCAACCCGATTGCCGGTCACCTTGTGCTCCCTGTCACCTTGTGGTCCAAACAGGGGCAACGCCCCGCTCCATACCAGCCTGGGCCAACGGCCCAGGAAAGCCCCCTCAAAAAAACAATGAAGGGCTGAAGGCCTGCCCTCTTCCGAACTTAACCAGATATCGTTGAACATCAATCACTTTTATGACAGTAAGAGGCATGGAACGGGCTTTCAGCCCTGGGTGGTTTCAGGGTTGTTTTTCCCGGGCCGTTGGCCCTATGGCGGTCGCGCCGATAGCCCGCCAATCCTGGTGGGTATGTACCAGATTTTAGAGCCGTGGGTGCGCCTGGATCGCACAGGGAGAGTCGAGGACGAGAAGTGGCCGATCCGCTCACCGACCTGCCCCAGCGCCGGCTACTGCCCCTGTCCATCGTGCCGCGCTCGATTCGGGCTGAATACTGAACACCGAATACTGATTACCGCTCTCCGCCGCCCTCCGACCTCCGACCTCCGCCCTCCGACCTCCGACCGCTCTCCGCCGACCGCCGCCCTCACCCGGCCCTCCCCGACTTCTCGCCTTCCTCGATCAATTTCCAAAACGTCTTCGATTTACCCAGGGCCTCATCCTCGCTCAGCGGCAGGCTGCTGCGGTACAAGAAGTCATCCAGCGTATTTTTGTGCAGGACGCGGTGCACGATCACTTGGCCGTCGCGCACCTCGAAATAGAGCCGGTAATCGCGCGCCCGGTACCGGTACAGCACCCGTCCGTCCCGCTCGATTTTCCCATAGGCTCGGTGCTTCGGCAGGTCGGCCACCATGGCCTCGTCGATTTTGAACTCGTTGAGCAACTCCAACTGCGACAGTGTGTCGAGTCGGGAAAGTTCAGCGGCACTCAGGGCGTTAAAAACAATCTGGAGCACAGGCAAGGAAAAATCTTCTGGTCACGCGGCCATCGCCACCTCCCCGAATTCCCACTCACTCTACCCACCCCAGCTTTCTGACCACAAAATACTCGCCTTGGGCCGTCAACAGGATCCTTCGATTCGTCCCTCGAAGCGACCGATCCGCTCACCGACCTGCCCCAGCGCTGGCTACTGCCCCTGTCCATCGGGCAAGAACCTTTTCCCGTTGATTGCCGAATACTTCTGATTACCGATTGCTGACTACCGACTACTGATCACCGACCTCCCATCTCCGCCCTCCTCCCTCCTCCCTCATTCCACGGTTGGCGCCGTCGCCTCACGGGAGAGAACGATACGGAAGCCGATGTTTGATTCGCGCAAGGCGACGGGCACGGCGTTGCGGAGGCTGCTGAGCAATCGTTCCTTTTTATAATCCGCCCAACTGCCGCCGCGCAGGACACCGTAGGCGCTGTAGTTGCTGGAGGCCGTTTCGCCTCCGAAGTCCTCGGCGACCCATTCCCAGACATTGCCAGCGAGGTCGTAGAGGCCGGTCGGGCTGTGATGAAACACGCCGACCGGAGAGGTAAAGGTGAACGCGTCGGTGCCGGGGAGCAATCGGTCGCCGGGCCGGTCGAGCGGCACTTTTCCGACGGCCGCCTGATCGGCGAAATTGCCGGATTTGGGCGGCGGTGGCCATTCATAACCCCAGGGGTAAACGCCACGGATGCGTGCGTTTCGATCGCGCGGGCTTGGGCCACGTTCGTTCGGGATGCCGGCGGCGAGGCTCCATTCGAGGTCGGTGGGCAGGCGGTATGTCCATCCCTTTTCGAGGCGCCCGTCCGCGGTCTCCTTTTCGGTGAGCCACCGGCAAAAGGCCTGGGCCTCGGCGCGATCAATTCCGACGACCGGATGGTCGGGCGCCTGATCGATGTCGGTGGTATGAGTTCGCTGAGTCGCGGTCAGGAACACATCATAATCGCGCACGCGTGTCTCCCAGATGCAGAATTGGATGCCGTCAATGGGCCGGAAAATCTGCCCCAGTCCATTTTGCCATTCCTGGTCGAACACGGCGAGCAGCGTGCGTTCAAGCGGGGCGTCCAATTCGAGGCGGGTCGAGGGATGCACGTCGCCCTCGACGCGCCGCGGGTGGTACCCGGCGAGCCGGACGTCGAAGGCGACGGGGCCGACCTGTCGGCGATTCAGCGTCAGCGGCGTCACCCCAAGCGACGTTCCATTCTCGAACACCTCGGCACCGGGCGGCGTGGAGGTGACGACGATTTCCCCAAATTCGCGTTTTCCCGCCACGAGCCGAAAGGACAGGTGATCGCGGATCCTTTCGTCTTGGGTCGGGCTGATTCCTTCCTCGACGGCCTCGATGCGGTAGTAGTGATCGATCTCGAAAAATCCCATCTCGCGGTCGCGTGTCTCGATCCAGGCCCGATAAGTTTCAGCATCCTTCCGCGGAACAAATACGATCAGGCTGGGTGACGAGGCGCCCGGCGGAGTCCACGGCAAAACCTCGCCTTCCAGGAACTCGCCCTCATGGGCCTGCACAAAACACTCCCGCGTCGTCGGAAGAACCGCCACATGCTCGACGCCGCGCGGCACGAAGTCGAGTCCCAGGCTGTTGCGCCATGGCTCCCCGATTCTCGGCGGATCGGAGAAATCGAGCGTCACCGCGAACTCCCGAGTCTGATTCTCGGTGACCGTGGCCATGCGGGTGACCTCGAGGTGCCGCGCCAGACGGAACGTCACTGGCACGGTGCCCACCCGCAGATCCGCCAATTCGACCGGTGTCTGGCCACGGAGTTCCTCCTCGATCCAGACTTCCGCGCCAGGCGGCTCGGTGCGCAGTTGCAGTCGCCCCATCTTGGGCGCCGGTGGGCCCACAAAGGGAAGTTCCTTGGGTGGCGGATCGGGCGGCCCGAGATTTCCCTGGCCATCCGGCGGCTCGCCCGTCGCGGACCGCGGCGATCGGTCGATGGCCAGGAGTCCGAGCACGACCGCGGCCGCACCCACCCAGAATCGCTTGCGCCGCCAAAACCGGCGAGGCTTGAGTTTTCCACCGTGGAGTACGCGGCGCAAATCCTCCGCCATGTCGTGCGCCTGTGGGTACCGCTCCTTCGGATTGGGTGCACACGCCCGACAGATGACCTCGTTCAACGCCCGCCACTTCTTGCGGTCACCCGTTCGCCCCAGGTCATTCGGCAGCGCCGGAAACTCCAGACGGTCATGGCCTGTGCTCAGTTCGTAAAGCATCATGCCCAGCGAATACGTGTCCGCCTGCGGGGTGCCCGGCCCCTCGGGCGGCACAAATCCCTCCGTCCCTACGTATGTCCGCTGCCCATAGGCCGCCACCAATCCGATGTCGGCCAGTTGCGCCACCCCATTGATGAAAATCACATTCGAGGGCTTCACGTCCCGATGGATCAATCCATGCTGATGCAAGTGCGCCAAAGCGTCCGCCAACAGCAGACCCACCTCAATCACCCTGTCCAACTCCTGTGTCGCCCGATCCTTCTTGTCGGTGCTCAAGGTCCGCGGCTCGTACTCCGCCGGCACAATCGCCCTCCCCGCAGAGCGGTCGTCCGCTAGCTCCATCACACAAAAATAAAACCCCTCATCGGCATTACGCCCGACATGCAAAATGTCAATCAATCCAGGATGGCTGCGCGATATCGGTTCGAAACTCCGAATCCCTTCGAACTCCCGTTCAAAAGTCCGCTCCAGCTCAAAATCCGCCCGCCGCACCACCTTGACCGCCCGCAGCGCTCCCGTTACCGCCCGTGCCATCCACACCTCGCCGTAGGATCCGCGACCAATGCAGCGCAATACCTCATGGTCAGGAATGCGGGGCGGCATCAGCGGCGGCGAGGTCAGTGACATACAACCCCCCTATCCTCCCCCTTCTTCCACGCCCTGGCAATAGCCGATCCCACCCGACTCCGCAGCAGCCCACACCATCATCGATAATCCTTATCATCGACAGCCTGATTATGAACTAGTTTAAGATATCGTTATATCTTTTACATACCACAATAAAATTTGTTATTATAATATTTTTTGTGTAACCTTCCTCCTCCGATGTCGTCTTCTGCCTGCGTCGATAAATCAAAGTTGCCACCATGATCATAGTACGTTTCCATGTTTCGCTGGCCCCACTCTGCCTTGGGTTGAGTCTTGGCCTGGGTCTTCCGGTGGCGGCCGAAGTGGGAGGATCCGGAAGCTTTCCGATGGTGACTTTGCCTCGAGAGGCCTCGGCGGGCGGGATCCCGATGGCATTAGGGCGTCAGTTGCCCGCCGTGGCCAAGTGGTACGGAAAGTCCGAGATGGAGTTCCGGACGTGGTGTGGGCGCGAGCCATCCCTGCGCGCTGACCGCCGGGGCCGATTGTATTATGCGTGTCCGGGGTTGCCGATGCTGGGGGCGGCGGCAACGGCGAGCGGGGCCACGGTGAGCAGCATCTCGACGAGCGATCCGGTCTTCCAGCGGCACAGCAAACCGGGTGCGACCCGGGTCGTTTATCTGGATTTTGACGGGCATACGACATCGGGAACGAACTGGAAGTCGGGGGCCACATTTGTGACCCCCCCGTATGACACGGATGGAAATCTCACGTTTTTCTCCGCCACGGAACTGGCGAACATCCAGGACATCTGGCATCGCGTGGCCGAGGATTATTCGGCCTTTGACGTGGATGTGACGACGCAGGATCCGGGCCTCGAATCGCTCCGCAAGACGAACTCGACCGACACCGCCTACGGCATCCGGGTGTGCATTGGCGGGAGCAGCAGCGACTGGTACGGCGCGAGCGCCGGCGGCGTGGCGTATCTTGGCTCCTTCAGTTGGAGTTCCGATACTCCCTGTTATGTCTTCGAGGCCCAGCTCGGCAACGGACACCCCAAGTATGTCGCCGAGGCGGCCAGCCACGAGGCCGGCCACACCGTGAGCCTGCGCCACGACGGGCGGACCGACGATCCGGCGACGACCACGGTCAACGAAGCCAAGGAGTATTATGAAGGCCACGGGAACTGGGCCCCGATCATGGGCGTCGGGTATTACCGCGACGTGGTTCAATTCAGCCGGGGCGAGTACGCCTTCGCCAACAATACGGAGGACGATTTGACCCTCATGCGAAACCATATGCCGCTCCGCGCGGATGACTCCGGCGACGGCATTACCACAGCGGCCTGGCTCGCGGGCTCCTCTTTCAACGCCAGTGGAATCATTTCACAACGAACCGACGCCGACCTCTTCGGCTTCACGACCGGTGCCGGAACCATCTCTCTGACCGCCGCGCCCGCCACCATCGCTCCCAATCTCGACATCACACTCTCGCTCTACAACGGAGTGGGAAACCTCATCTCCTCCGCCAACCCCTCTGCATTGGGCGCCTCCTTAAGCCTCTCCGTGCCGGCGGGAACGTACTACGCCGCCATCGACGGATCGGGCCTCGGCACCGCATCGACTGGATACTCCGATTACGGAAGCCTGGGACAATTCACGCTGACCGGCAGCGTCGTGCCGACCGGCAACCAGCCACCCATCGTGATCGTTTCCAATTCCGCCCCAGTCTCCGGGATCGCTCCGCTGACGGTGGCGTTCTCGAGCGCGGGCACCTACGATCCGGATGGCGCGGTCGCCGCTTACGATTGGGATTTTGGTGACGGAACGGCCGGGGCCACCGCCGCCAACCCGTCCCACACCTACACGGCCCCCGGCACTTATTTTGCCTCGCTCGTGGTCACCGACACTGGCGGCCTTTCGAGCTCGGCCATGCTCACCATCACCGTGACCGGAGACAACCGTATCTTCGTCTCCAGTGTCACCATGTCGGCTTCCAGCAACAAAGGCGGCACCACCGCTCGCGCGGCCGTCACGATCAGGGGCGTCGATGGGCTCGTTAAATCCGGCGCCACAGTCACCGGAACCTGGAGCGGAATCATCAGCGGCTCCGCCAGCGCCACCACCGGTTCCACGGGTGTGGCCACCATAAGTTCACCCCGATCCAAAAATTCCGGCACCTTCACCTTCACCGTGACCAACGTCACCGCCAGCGGCAGCACGTACGCGCCCTCACTCAATACGGCCACCAGCGGGTCAATCACCCGCTGATCGCAGGTGTCGGACAATCCCACTATCGCCCGACGCCGTCAGTTGCTGACCCAGGTCGTGGATGGCGCAAAGACCGGCGGTGCCATGACCGCGTCGTGATTCGCCGCCTCGCCCTGCCGACGCGCGGCCAGATCGGCCCGGAGTTGCGAGCGGTTGGCGGGCGATGGCAAGTCCGCCGCGGGGCCGCTCGACCGACCATCTTCTGACTCGTTCTCGGAGGCGCAGGACATGAGGATGAGTGGAATGGGCCGGCCACTGCAGACGCCCTTCAGCGATCGCTCGCCGATCGGGTGAAATAAAAGCCTGGGGGCCACCCCATCGGCGGCCAGCGACTCCGCCAGATTCGGCGATACGATCACCCGACCAGGCGCCGAGTGCGCGCTCAGGCGAAAACCAAGATCGACGTCCGGTCCGAGGAAATCAAGATACGGCCGGCCTCTTTCCTCCGAGAACATCTCCGGAATCTCAATCATCCGATTGCGCTCGCCCATCTCGGCCGCCCAACAACTGCCCCGTACGCGAAGCGGCCAGCGGCGCGCCAAGCCGTCGTCGTAAGCCTCCACCGTGCGCACAAAGGCAGTGGCCAGAATCTCCGCTTCCTCCACATCCGCCGGCATGCCAATGAAAATCACCTCGTCGCCCAGCACCTTCCACACACCGCAGTCAGGCACATGCTCGCTCCACAATCCCGCGGCAGCCACCTGCCCAATAAATACCAGCGGAAGCTCGCGAAACAGCGTTTCGAACGCTTCAAGCCAATGGGGCCGCCCACGCTGATCGTAGGCCGCCACCTTGTACGCTGTCGATCCGACAATGTCGGCCGACAGGAACAGGGCGACACGGGAGGCCGTCTGAGACCGGATCATCGGAAAGCCAATGACACGTGCTAGGCTCGGTGCCGCCGCGTCGCAAGAAGTGAATGCGGCCGGAGGTCGGAGGTCGGCGGTCAGAGGTCGGCGGTCGGCGGTCGGCGGAGAGCGGTAATCAGTATTCGGTGTTCAGTATTCAGCGGGAACGGGCGTGGCCCGATGGACAGGGAGAGTCACAGGCGTGGGTGGCAGGGCGGTGATCGGAACGGATTTTTCGAGGACGAGGACGATTCCAAGCATCCCGAACAGGTCTTTTCCGCCCACACGATGGCTCCTCCGCTTCAGCCATCCATCCTTTTGCGCCACTCGTCCTCGTCCTCGTCCTCGACTCCACAGGTGCGATCCAGGTGCACCCACGGCTCTAAAATCTGGTACAGACCCACCAGGATTGGCGGGCTCTCGGCGCGACCGCCAGAGGGCCAACGGCCCGACAACTCTACCAGCCCGGGCCAACGGCCCGGGAAAAACGACCACAAAACCACCGAGGGCTGAAAACCCGTTCCATACCTATTGCTGGCATGGGAAGGTGTGGGGTTCAACGAGTTCCGGTTCAGGGCGGGATTGGGCGGGTCTTCAGCCCTTGATTGTTTTTTGGGGGTCTTTCCTGGGACGTTGGTCCAGGCTGGTATGGAGCCGGGCTTTGCCCCTTATTGGTGGATGCTGGCTTTTGATCAATGGGGTGCCTTCCGTTCATTGGTTTAATGGCGAAGGAAATCGCCCGGGGTCTGCAGTTCCGTCTCCCGAGTTACGACCAGATGGACGAAGTGAAGTTTGGCCACGGCGGTGTTGGACAGGACGAACGGGCAGAGGTCGCGCTGGCCGAGGCTGCGTGCCAGTTCGTTGAGCACGGCCGTCAATTCGACCCAGGAATTGATCATGGCGAGAAACGACTCGGCTCCGGGATCCCCGGTGTCGTGCAGTGCCTCCACCGCAAAAGGGGCGGCCTGGAAGTCCACGTCGTTCGCTCCCAGGCCAAAACCGACGGCGGTGGCCAACGTGTCGACGATCTGCAGATAGTGAGCCCAAGTCTCGGCCCAGTCCTCCCACGGGTGCACCGAGGCGTAGGCGGTAACGTGGCGGAGCGGCCAATCGGGCACTGGCGGATTGGCATAATGTCGCTGGAGAGCAGCGGCATAGTCGACGCGTTCATCGCCGAAGACATTTCGGAACGCGTCAAGCCAGGGTGTGGGCGCGATCAGTTGGTCCCAGTAGTGGTGGGCGATCTCGTGGCGGAAATGGCCCAGCAGGGTGCGGTACGGCTCGTTCATGGCGGTCCGTATTTGTTCGCGCATGACGTCGTCCGCTTCCTCGACGTTCAGCGTGATCACTCCTTCGACATGACCGGTCATAACGCGCGCCTGCCCCGGCAGCGTGGCCAGAAATTCAAACGCTAAGCCGCGCCACGGGTCCTCCGACTTCGGGCGCACCGGCAGCCCCAGCTCCAGCAATTGAGCGATGAGCCGTCGCTTGGCCGCCTCAACCTTTCGCCATCGGACGCCGTTGGCCGGGTCCGACAGATCGGGAATCATCCGGTTTAACCGGCACGCCACACAGTAGCCCCATGGTTCTCCGACTTCGACCATCCAATTGCAACCGGCGGGCGAGTCAAAATTGCCGCAGCGGCGCCAGGTCCGACCAACCAGCGGAAGCGGCACGGTGATTCCCTCCGAGGCGGCGAGGCGCCACTCGTCCGGCCCGTCGCCGGGCAAAAACGACCGAACTTCGAGCAATGAAGGCACGTACCCGAGAGTGGCGTGGCAGGCGAGGCAATAGCTGTTGTTGAAGAAGATGGGACTTCCACAGTGGCATCGGATCCAGCGGCCGGGTGGTCGCTGCCGCGCCTGCTCCCGTTCCGCACGCTTTTCCGCCAGACGGCTGATGACGATCTGGAAGAGCGTGTTCATACGGTGGATGTCGCCGTTGCCCACGCCGGCCCATGTCGCCTCGGCCTGCCACGATCAATCGACATAAAGGAACTCATTCAGATTGATCAGGACTCGGGCAAATTCTTCGAGCGAATGGGATTGCAGAAACCGGACGGCCCGCTCGCGTTCCTCAACTTGCGGCGCCCGTTGCAGGGCGAGGCGAAAGCCAGCCTCGACCCGGGAAGCCGCGTCATCGGTTGAGAGCTCCGTGATGCGGCGCGCCAAGACGCCCGACACCTCGATGGTCTGAGGCCCATTGAGGAGCGCCAGTGCCTGCAGCGCCACCGTGGAAACCGAGCGCCGGCCGCACGAGGTGGCATTCTCCGGGAGGTCGAAGGTTTCCATCAATGGCACGCGCACCGTGCGCTTTTGCACGAGGTACAGGCTGCGCACCGGGCGCGAGTCCGGCGGGGACGGGTACCACCCTTTGGTTTTGGTTTCGTTGTCATCGAGGAATGCGGGGTTGGCTGTGAGCACTTCGCGCGGCAACTCCGGCCAAACCGGCGGCCCGCCCGCGCTCGGCAGCAACAGGCCGGACACCGCCAACTGGGCATCGCGCATCTGCTCCGCCGTCAGCCGTCGGAGCGTCCGACCCGTCCCAAGCACGGCAGCGGATTCCCGCGCCCCCGGATCGGAGGGTTGAGCCGCCTCTTGATAAGTCGCGCTTAAGACGATGGTGCGGACCAACCGCTTCGTCGACCAGCCGTCCGCCATGAATCGAATCGCCAGCCAGTCGAGCAACTCCGGATGGCTCGGTCGTTCGCCGGAATACCCGAAGTCATTCGGCGTGGAAACCAGACCGTGTCCGAAAAGCGCCTGCCACACGCGGTTCACATACACCCTGGCGGTGAGCGGATTTCGGGGGTCGGTGATCCACCGGGCCAAGGCCAGCCGCCGGCCCGAGGTTCGCGGGTTGAGCGGAAGCTCGATCCGCGCGGGCTCAGGCGCCAGGATCGAGAGAAATCCGGCGGCCACGACCGCCCCCGGTTGTCGGTGATCGCCGCCCGTCAGAATGGCGGATTCCGTCGGCTTTCCCCGCGCCCCCGGGCCATCCGACATCAGCAAACCGCGCGTGAAATCGGGCCGGTCCTTCCGCGCCGCCTCGATATCGCGGCTCAACTCTTCAAACTTGGCTTTCTCCTCGTCATTCAGCGCGGCGCGTACCTGATCGTCTTTCGGCTTATTCTCCCCCCCGGCGACCAGACGTTGCTTGGCTGCGTCGAGGAGTCGCTGGCGTTTTTCCTCCAGGGGCTGCGTCAGGGCATCGACGCGCGCCTGACCCGATCGAATCGCCTCCTGCTCGGGCTCCAGGTCGAGTGGCACATCATCGGCCGGTGCCGTGGTTTCGAAAAACGCCCGGAATCGATAGTGGTCGGCCTGGGAAAGCGGCTCCGTCTTGTGGTCATGGCACCGGCAGCAGGCGAGCGTCAGCGCGAGGAAAGCGGATCCCGTGGTTTCGGTCAAATCGGTGAGCACTTCGTGGCGCGCTCGATCCTGCTCGTTAAAAAGAGGCGCTGAGTTATCCTGGGGGCCAATGCGCAGATACCCGGTGGCCAGTAGCGCGTCCCGTTCGCCTTCGTCCCGCGGCGCGCCCGAAAGCAGCTCGTCACCCGCCAGCTGCTCGATCACGAAGCGGTCAAATGGCTTGTCCGCATTGTAGGAACGGACCACGTAGTCGCGGAACCGCCACGCCTGAGGACGAAACTCGTCCCAGTCGAAGCCGTTGCTGTCACTGTACCGCACCACATCGAGCCACATCCGCGCCCAGTGCTCGCCGAATCGAGGGGATGCCAATAACGCGTCGACCACCCGCTCGACTGCCTGCAGCGAGTCGTCCGCCACCGCAGCCGCCACAGCCTCCGGCCGCGGCGGTAGGCCCGTCAGATCGAAATAGAGCCGACGCACCAACAAACGCCGGTCGGCCGCGGGCGCTGGCCGCGCACCCTCGGCCTCCAGGCGCGCCAGAACATGCCGGTCGAAATCGCCACGCACCCACGTTTCGTTCTGGACCATCGGGACCGGGCCGGAATGCAGCGGGCGCAGTGACCACAGGTTGAGCCGCTCACCTTTGAATAAAACCGCAATGGGGTTTCGCGGGTCCTCCCATCCCGCGCCCGTCGCCACCACCTCGCCCGCCCGCCCGCTCGCGAGCGCCAACAGCACCCCAAAGAGACAGGCCCAGCCAATGCGCATGTCGAAGCAAACCCGCGGATTTCGGCTCGCGCAAGGCTGTTTGTTTTGAGGTCTTTGCGAAAACCACGCTCATTCGGCCGGAAAATGGCAGTGGCACGGGACGCCACAGGGAGTGGCGCGCTGCGGCCCCCGTATGACGACGACATGCGCCAAACCGTTTACCGCCAAGGCACTGGGAGTGGCGGGCTGCGGCCGCCATATGACGACGACATGCACCAAACCGTTTATCGCCAAGGTACTGGATAGGGGTAGGGACGCCACATTGGATTGCGGCGCCCCTCCCACCGAACCGGACGGGCGGATTTCCCGCATCCGGCTCTCCAGTCAGCGTTTGGCTCCACGAAGGAGACTCAGCGTTTCTTCT
>JBJXFS010000056.1:0-5190 GCA_046155625.1 Verrucomicrobiales bacterium
ACTCCATATCGGCTGAAGAAATTCATTATCAGCGTGTTTTGGCGCCATACAGCCCGTGCAAAAATCCGTCGTACTGTCTGCGTGTCTGGAGAGGTTACAGATCCATCTTGAGGGACCCGGAGACCCGCTTTTACGCCCTTGGCGTCTGCACCCTCGTTGGCGGCCCGACACTCCATTGGCTGAATATGTATTTTTGAACCTATTCACAGCGTGGCCTCCTCCCCCGCCATCTACCACCCGCGCCGCCCCCGCGCCTCACCGCTCTGGCACATCGTCCACCGTGGCTGGGATGATTTTGTTTCCGGCTACGAAAAAAAGTACCGCCCGGCCATGGGCCCGCTCCGGCCCAAATCCGTCGCCGCCGTCCAGGCCTTCAGCCCTTGCGGCGATCTTGCCGCCGGCTTCACCCGCCTCGTCTGCGCCGGCTGCAGCCACCAGCACCTGCTCGCCTTCACCTGCAAGGCCCGCCACCTCTGCCATGCCTGCCATCAGCGCCGAACTCTCCAGATCGCGCACTGGATCTCCCAGCCGAACTCTGGAGTCCCACGGAAATCTGCCTCGATGACGAACGCACGCTGGTCCTCGATCCAAACTGAGGACTCCCCAGGCGCGAAAACGACCGTTCACCACCGCTGCCCGAAAGACCTTGGCACCGCGGCCGAAACATCTATGCTTTGAATCAAGAAAATTTCGTCCGCACCACGCCTTGCCCCGCTCCCGATCCCGCCGAACCCCTCAGAAATCCCCAAACTCACTCCTTCAGGAGCCCAACACCACGCCATGACGCCCCCTCCCTCCCCCCAAACCCCCTGCCACCCCCTCCTGACATGTCTCGCCATCCCGCTCCAACGCCGGCCCCTCAAAGCAAATTCCTATCAGCCCTGTCGCGGAAGAGGAGATGGCGGCTCCTGTTCTCTCCCGGTCCTCGGTCAGGCATGTGCGATGGCCATTCTATTCCTGGCGACGCCAGCCCTCGCCCAGGTGGAGATCACGGAATTGATGGCGGTTGAGGACGAGAACAATCGCGATGCAGACGGCGCGCCTTCCGACTGGCTCGAGATCACCAACCACGGCCCGCAGACCGTGTCCCTGGAGGGATTCCATCTTACCAACAACCGGAACGATCTGACGCGCTGGACCTTCGCGTCCGCAAACATCGCACCGGGTTCTGCCCTGGCAGTCTTCGCCTCGGGCAAAGACCGGACTGTGGGCCGCGAACTGCACACCAGTTTTACGCTGGACCGTGGTGGCGATTACCTTGCCCTGGTTGCGCCGAATGGCGCCACGATTGTGAGCGAGATCGCGCCCAAGTATCCCGAACAATTCGAGAAGGTGTCGTATGGAGTCGCTCCTGCGGGCAATCCGCAAGGGTTGCGCTTTGGCTACTTCAAATCTCCGACCCCTGGCTGGCCAAACGGCAACGTTTCCGCGCCACCGCCTGCGGATGTTGTGTTCTCCGAGACCAGCAGGATGTTTACCCCGGCGTTTCGACTTTCCCTGAGCTGTCCCACGCCGGGCGCCGTTGTTCGCTACACGACCGACCTGAGAGCGCCCACGCAGGCCTCGCCCGAATACACAACGCTCATCGAGATCGGTGTGAGCCGGCAAGTGCGGGCGCGGGCGTTTCTGCCGGGCGCGCTGGACGGTGCGGTGACGACTCACACGTATCTCAAGATGGCTGGAGACGTGCCCGCCTTTTCTTCGGATCTCCCGGTCATCGTGGTCTCCACTCTGGGCCAGGGAGCGCCGCCGGAAACCGATTCGACCACGCGCAAGTCGGCTTACATGTTCTTCTTCGAGCCCGATCCACTGACCGGTCGCACCATCTTGACGCAAAGTCCGGCCCTCACCACGCGGGCTGGAGTGCGCAAGCGCGGATCCAGCTCAGGCGGATGGCCGAAATATTCCATGTCGGTGGAGACCTGGCGGGACGGCGATGACGAAGATCGCAATATCGAACCTCTCGGCATGGATCGGGAGGCCGACTGGATCTTGAGTGCGCGTTACGAGTGGGATCTGACCCTGATCCGCAATCCGTTCGTTTCCAAAGTCAGCCGCCAGATCGGCCGTTACGCTCCGCGCAGCAAGTTCGTCGAAGTATTTAGCGATGCGACGGGCAGCGAAGTTGTGAATCTCGATTACTTCGGGGTCTATTCGCTGACGGAGCGGATTGAAGTCGATCCCAACCGGGTCGATATCACTCGCCTGAGGCCCTGGGAGAACTCCGTACCGGAAATCACGGGCGGCTACATCTTCAAAAACGACCGACCCGATCCCGGCGAACCCACTCTGAACGTAAGCGGGATGGGCGAGCTCACCGCAGTGGATCCCGATGGACTGGAGCTCTCGAGTCAGCAGCGCTCCTGGATCACCGCTCACCTCAACGAAATGAACGCCGCCCTCACCAGCCGGCCATCCGGCATTAATCGGAACACCGGCCTTCACTTTTCCGACTATCTGGACGTCGATTCCTGGATCGATCACCACCTGCTCAACACGATGGTGATGAATATCGACTGGGGGCGGCACAGCGCCTTTTTCCACAAGGATCGGGGTGGCAAGGTTGTGAGCGGACCGGTCTGGGACTATGATCGCTCCCTCGGCTGCGAGGACGTGCGCGACGATAATCCACTCGCCTGGGACGGGGTGGTGAACAGTGTGGGCACGGTATCGAGCCACACCTGGCAGGACTCGCGCTATCCCTGGTATGGGTATTTGTTGGGCCCTAACGCGAACCCTTCGCAGGCCTACTTTCCCGATGTTCGCCAGCGCCATACCGACCGGTGGTTCGCCCTGCGCAAACGGGAATTCGCGCTCGCCAACCTCCATGCCGTCATCGACGCGATGGCGGACGAGATTCGGGAGGCCCAGGCCCGCAACTTTGTGCGTTGGACGCAGCACCCTCCCAATGGCGGCAACTTCGCCGCACCCGGTGTGACGGGTTGGGAAGCGGAAATTTCCCACATGAAAGGTTGGTTGGCGGCGCGGGTGGCCTGGATCGATCAGCAATACCTGATTCCACCCGCTTTCAATACGGTGGGTGGTGCGGTGGCTTCCGGTTTCCCGCTGGTGATGGGGTCTCCGGACGCCCGGGTTTACTACACGAGCGATGGCAGCGATCCGCGCGCCCCTGGGGGCGGGCTCTCCGCCGCGGCCGTCATTTTCTCGGGCAGGTCGATCACCGAGACCCTCGTCGACAAAACTTCGCCATGCCGCTATCGCGTGCCGTCCGACGGCGCGCTTGCTCTCACCTGGACCGACGATCCGGACAGCTTCGACGACGCCCTCTGGATGGAAGGAGTGGGTGGCGTTGGCTTCGAGTCGAGTGGCGGAATCTCGGCGCTCATCGACACCGACATAGGCGGCGAGATGTCGGGCGTGAATGCCAGTGGCTACGTGCGCTATCCGTTCGAATTTCAGAACGCGGAGAACATCACCTCGCTCACGCTCTCTGTTCACTGCGACGATGGCTTTGTGGCTTATCTGAACGGGGTGGAAGCCGGCAGTTTGCTGCGGCCTGAAGTCCTGCAATGGAACAGCGCCACCGCGGACAACCAGGAGCGGCCAGGCCTCGATGCCACCGTCCTCGACACGCCCGTGATCCTGGACCTGACGGCTTTGAGGGGCCATCTCCGCAATGGTTCGAATGTCCTCGCCCTGCACGGCCTGAACGCCACACAGGAGGGAACCGATTTCCTCGTGCGGCCCGAATTGACTGTCACTCACGTCCTAACGTCCGAGCCTCTCGGAATCGAGACCACGCAGACGATCACTGCGCGGACCTTCAATGGCTCGGTGTGGAGTGCTCCGGAGAAAATTACGCTTGTCGTTTCCGATGAAATTGCCAGCAGTGCCAATCTCGTCGTTTCAGAAATCATGTATCGTCCAGCCGGACCGGCGTTGGACGAGATGGCGGCAGGTTATGATGATGCCGACCTCTTCGAATACCTCGAGTTGCTCAACATCGGCGAGGCGACCGTGTCTCTGGCGGGGATGCAGTTTGCTTCGGGACTCGATTTCGATTTCGCCGAGCTGGCGAATTCCCGGCTGCAGCCCGGAGAGCGGGTTCTCCTGGTGCGGAATCGCGCTGCTTTCGAACACCGCTATGGAACGGCATTGGCAGAGCGCATTCTCGGCGAATTTGCCAACGACACGGGTCTGAGCAACAGCGGTGAGCGCCTGGCGTTGCTCGCCGTCGATGGGAGCACGGTGCGGGATTTCAACTACAACGATCGCGCACCCTGGCCCCTGGCGGCGGACGGCGATGGCAACAGCCTCGTTCTCATCAATCCGCTTCTCAATCCCGATCACGATCGGCCCGCAAATTGGCGGAGCAGTGCCGCTGCGGGGGGGACGCCCGGGGGAACGGACGCCCTGACCTTCGCGAACTGGGCGGCGCAATTCGGGAATCCCGCGCCCTATTCCGATCACGACCTGGACAAACGGGTTGCGCTCCTCGAGTTCGGTGAGGGAGGAGATCCCACCGTCGCCGAACGCGCCGACCATGCCATGCGCGTGCGGGCGGAGCCAACGGATGGTTCCGTCACGGTCTCGTTCCGGCGAAATCTCCGGGCCGATGGCTTGCTCGTCGATTTTGAGACCTCGGATGATCTGCGAGTTTGGAGGCCCGCGGGCGCCGAGTGGATCTATCTCGGCGAGGAGCTTCTCGGTGACGGTACGGCGATGGTTTCCTTCCGCGCAATGCTCGGCGAAGGGTCGAATTTCATTCGCCAGCGCGTCAGTATGCGGTAGGGACCTCAGGGCACCGTCACCGCGACATCATCCCCGTACCAACCGGCCTGAGGGTTGGTATTGAAATTGTCGGCGGTGAAGAGAAATTCGATTGTGATCGCTTTCCCGAGCGCTTCGGGGGGCAACTTCTTGCTGAAGGGCTCCCAGTCGGCGAAGTGGCCAAATGGTCCCTGTTTCCATCGAAGACGGGCCAGTCTTTGGGCTCGGTGGTGAACGAATCGACGTCCATCCCGCCGAACCTCGCCGTGATGGTGGACGGGGTGACCGGCGAGGCGATGGAGGCGAAGGCCACCGAGGAGCGGGCTTCGGTCAAGCGGATAGAGAAGGTGCTGATGGGAGGGCACGACGGATTTTTGCACGAGCGAGTGACTTGGGAAATCTGGAGTGGGCCGCGAAATTTTTATTCTGTAAAAGTGGCGATCAGGTTTGGGGTGGTTG
>JBJXFS010000067.1:0-141103 GCA_046155625.1 Verrucomicrobiales bacterium
GGAGTGGCGGGCTGGGGCCGCCATGGCAACGAAAGGGTTCTCACCTCATTTGGGACCGCCCGTCGGAATGCCCTTTTTCATGGCGGCCCCAGCCCGCCACTCCCAACTAAGGGCAATTCCTTGTGCGCAGGTCTTGACGTGGGAGGCGGAATTTGCCACCATCGGGCAGTTTCCGAAAATCAATCGGAGCCGTTCTTTTCCATAGTGAGACCTTTTTTTCCTGCGGTGTTCGTGACATGCGGCATGCGGGCCCGGACCGATATACCAATCCGGGGACACCACCGCGCGGTCAGAAATGCCAAGCCTTCTCAGGAAGGCAGGCCTGACTCCGGAGTCCCCACCTAGACTTGTCTAGGGAACGTGGCCCTAACCGACGGACGGCATCTGCGGGAAATTCTTTTCCTCTCGACATCCCTGACCACCACGCCTGCTCCATGCCCCATACCCTGCCAGCCCTGCCTTACTCTGAAGATGCCCTTGAGCCGCACATCGATGCGCGCACGATGAACATCCATCATACCAAGCATCATCAGGCGTACATCACCAACCTGAACAACGCGTTGGCCGGTCACCCGGATCTGGAGGCCCTGAGCATCGAGGACTTGTGCCAAAACCTCGGCAAAGTGCCTGCGGACAAACAAGCCGCCGTGCGCAATAACGGCGGCGGGCATTACAACCACTCGCTTTTCTGGACCCTCATGGGGACAGGAAAGGGAGGCGCCCCGACCGGTGCCCTCGCCAAGGCCATCGATGCCGCGTTTGGCAGCTTCGATAATTTTAAAGCGGAGTTTGCCAAGGCGGGAACCACGCGCTTCGGATCGGGCTGGGCTTGGCTCATTAAGAAGGCCGATGGTTCGTTGGCCGTGACCTCGACGCCCAACCAGGACAATCCGCTCATGGATGGCAGTGGCACGCCGCTCCTGGGGTGTGATGTCTGGGAACACGCGTATTATCTTCACTATCAGAACCGCCGCCCCGACTACATCGCGGCCTGGTGGAACGTGGTCGATTGGGACGCTGTGGCCGCCCGATTCGCAGCCTAGACCTGCTCATCGTTTCCACCTCCGGGCACCCCAGCACTCCGGATTTTCCCACGGTTGTGGGGCAGGGTTTCACTGGGAGTGGCGGGCTGGGGCCGCCATGGAAACCATCGCTTTTTGACTTCGCTGTCGACAGATCTGAGGCGAATGCCCGAGTCGCCATGGCGGCCACAGCCCGCCACTCGCAGGCGCGGCTTTCTGCAATTGCGGCTTGCCACGGCGCTTGGCTCTCCTATAAGCGTAACCTCCTCCCTTGACGCCCCGTGATGGGAGTGCCGCGCATGAAATTCACCATTACCAAAGACAAGTTCAACAACGGCCTGAGCCAGGTCCTCAACGTGGTCAACAGCCGCGTGACGCTGCCGATTCTATCGAACGTGTTGATCGAGGCCCGGGAGGACGAGCTGGTGTTGACGACCACTGACTTGGACGTGGGCATCACCGGGAGAGTGGCGGCCACGGTTGCGGAGGGAGGAGCGGTCACGCTGCCGGCGCGCAAGCTGGCCACCATCATCCGTGAGCTGCCGGATGCCGAGATCACGGTCAGCGTGGATGCGGACAATGTGGCGTCGGTACGCTGCGGGGCGAGCTTCTTTAAAATCCTGGGACTCGGGCCCGAGGAATTCCCGCCGCTCACCGAGCCGGACAATGCCGCCGAGTTCAAGCTCGCCCAGGCCACGCTCAAGGACGGCTTGCGGAAAACCGCGTACGCCATTTCCACCGACGAAACGCGCTACGTCCTCAACGGGATTTTCCACTCGTTTCGCGACGCCAAACTCACGCTCGTCGCCACCGACGGCCGGCGGCTCGCCACGGCCGAATTCGACGTGGAATTTCCGGATAGCCAGGAGGTCGATTTCATTTTGCCGACCAAGGCGGTGAATGAAATCCAGCGGCTGCTGGGGGACGAAGGCGACGTGCGGATCAAAGTGGGGGCGAGCCAGGTGGTTTTCCAATTGAATGAGAACGTCTTGTACAGCAAGCTGGTTGACGGCACCTACCCGAATTTCCGTCAAGTGATTCCGGGACCGGCGAATCACCGAGTGACGTTCGAGCGCGAGCATTTGCTCAAGAGCATCCAGCGCGTCTCGTTGCTCTCGAGCGACAAGGCGAGCACGGTGAAGCTGCATTTTCTGGATGGTGAGGTGAAGTTGTCGGCATCCAGTGCCGATGTCGGGGAGGCCGAAGAATCGCTCCCCGTGAAATACAGCGGGCGAGAGATGGCGATCGCCTTCAATCCCGAGTATTTCATGGCACCACTGCGGAATCTGGCCAACGACGAGGTGCACTTGGACCTGATCGACGAATTGAGTCCGGGCGTGATCAAAACGAACGAGCCATTTTTGTACGTGATCATGCCGATGCGGACATCAGCCTGACCACCAGCCATGCGTTTCCTGGCCGCGGCTTCTTGGGTTTTCTGGGCCACCGCCACCTTGGGAGCGGCGGCCGATTGGCCGCAGTTTCTTGGTCCCCAGCGCGACGGACGGACCGAGGAACAGGTGACCGTCAGATTTGGCGCGGAGGGGCCGGAGATCGCGTGGAAAACGGCGGTGGGAAGAGGCCTGGCGGGGCCATCGGTGGTGGAGGGAAGGGTGGTACTTTTTCACCGCGAAGGCGGAGAAGCGGTGGTGCAGGCGTGGTCCGCCGCCGATGGCAAACCGTTGTGGCGTCACGCCGCGCCGACTGGGTATCGTGACGACTTTGGATTCGATGACGGCCCACGCTCGGCGCCCACCCTCAGCCAGGAGAAAGTGTTTGCCTACGGGGCGGACGGCCGGCTGACCTGCCTGGATGCCTCCACCGGCCAACTCTTGTGGTCGCGGGATCTGGAAAAAGAGCTGGAATCACCCAAAGGATGGTTTGGCCGGGCTTGCGCGCCGTTGGTCGTCGGTGACCGGGTGGTGGTGCAGGTGGGCGGACGATGGCAGGGGAAACCGGCTGGAGTGGTGGCCTTCGAAATCGACGATGGCTCGGTTGCGTGGGCTGGTGGGGAGGATGAGGCGAGTTATTCATCCCCGATCCAATGGGATTTTCCTGCTGGCCCGGCGGTCGTGTGCTGGACTCGCCGCGGGGTGGCCCTGTTTGACCCGACGAGCGGCCGACAGCTGGGCCGAGAGCCATTTGAACCGGACATCGAAGCCTCGGTTTCCGCGTGCACACCGATTGCGCTGGGACCGGACACATTTTTCCTCTCCGGTTGCTACGGCATGGGAGCCCGAGTGTGGCGCGTGGGGGAGGCGTTTAAGCTCGAACCGGTGTGGGCGCGGAGCGGGGCGCTCGATTGTCATTACGGCACGCCCGTCCCTCACGGAGGTCATCTGTATGGGTTCCACGGGCGTCAGGAACAGGGCCAGGAATTGTGCTGCGTGGAGGGCCGGTCGGGTGCACGTCAGTGGTCGGCTCGCCTGCCCGCCGGTTCTGTGTTGCTGGCAAACGACACCCTGGTGGTGCTCACGGAAAAAGGCGAACTGATCATCGCGCCGGCCACACCCTCGGGCTTTCAGCCGTCCGCTCGAGGGCAAATCCTCGCCGCCACCACCCGCGCCTTCCCCGCACTCAGCGGCGGTCTGCTCTTCGCTCGCGATGGAAAACAACTGGTCGCGGTCCGCTGCCGGTAGTTCCTGAAAAGGACCGTGGTTCCATCCCGACTCACCCCACCGTCGGTTGGTCTCCGCGGGCGTCCAGATGACGCCATCGCAGTCCTTGTTGTGTTGCCGGGGAGAGGTAAATGTCGAGCGGGGCGGGAGCGCCGGTTTCCATGGCCATCGCCTCAATGCGGAAGAGGCAATGGGGGGACAGTCCGGCTCGTTTCACCCAGAACCACTCGAGCCATGCCTGCCCGGCCCGCGCGCCCTCACGGCAGCGTATATAGTCGATGGCAAGCACGCGACCGACATGGCTGGTGCCTTCGCGGGCCGTCCACTCCCGCAGCCAGGCGAGAAAGGGATCGGTCAGAATCACGCCGCAGCGGAGACGGATCATGGCGCGAGGTTGTTTTTGGTTCTTGGTTCTTGGTTCTTGGTTCTTGGTTTGAGCCATGCCGCAGCGGAGACGGATCATGGCGCGAGCGTGCCAGGCGATGGGAGCCGTGCAAGCGTGGACACGGGCACGCTCCCTGATTGACCATGGAGCCATCCTCGGGCATCGCTAGCCGATGGCCGCCACAATCAGGGAGCTTTTGTCCGCCGACGAACCGCGCGAATCGATCACCGCCCAAGGATGGGTGAGGACCCGCCGCGATTCGAAGGCCTTTTCATTTCTGGAACTTAATGACGGATCTTGTCTGAAGAATCTCCAGTGCATCATCGATGCCGGGGTGCCGGGATACGACCGCATCGCCCAGTGCACGACCGGAGCCGCCGTGCGCGTGGAGGGACGTCTGGTCGCCTCGCAGGGTGGAGCGCAGCAGTGGGAGGTCCAGGCCGCCTCGCTCTGCCTGCTGGGTGCCGCGGACGAAACATTTCCCTTGCAGAAAAAAGGGCACACTCCCGAATTCCTCCGGACCATCGCCCACTTGCGGCCGCGCACCAATTTGTACGGATCCGTGTTCCGAGTGCGCTCGCGGTTGGCCTATGCCGTGCATCGGTTCTTTCAGGAACGAGGATTTTTTTACGTGCACACACCGATCATCACGGCGAGCGACTGCGAAGGGGCGGGAGAGATGTTCCGGGTGACCACGCTGCCTCCCGGCGAGGATGATTTCACCAAGGACTTTTTCGCGCGGCAGGCGTTCCTGACCGTCAGCGGGCAGCTCGAAGGCGAAACATTCGCGACCGCCCTCGGTAAAATCTACACTTTCGGCCCCACCTTTCGCGCCGAGAATTCCAACACAACGCGCCACGCCGCTGAATTTTGGATGATCGAGCCGGAAATGGCGTTCTGCGACCTCGATCAGGACATGGACACCGCCGAGACCCAGGTCAAGTACCTCGCCCAATCCATGCTGGACGAGTCGCCGGAGGAACTTGAGTTTCTCAACAAGTTTGTGGACAAAGGGTTGCGTGATCGGTTGGAATTCGTGGTCACGCGGCCGTTCGAACGGTTGCCCTACGCCGAGGCGGTCCGGATTCTTCGGGCGAGCGGCCGAAATTTTGAATATCCGGTGGAGTTCGGCCAGAACCTGCAGAGCGAGCACGAACGGTGGCTCACCGAGGAACATTGCCGGTGCCCCGTCACCGTTTTCAACTATCCGAAGGAGATTAAACCGTTTTACATGCGGGTCAATGACGATGGCACCACGGTGGCCGCCATGGACCTGCTGGTGCCGGGAATCGGCGAAATTGTCGGCGGCAGTCAGCGCGAAGAACGGCTGGACGTGCTCCGTGCGAACATGGTCCGCCACGCGCTGAGCGAAGAGGCGTACTGGTGGTATGTTGACCTGCGCCGCTACGGCACCGTGCCCCATGCCGGGTATGGGCTTGGCTTCGAGCGCATGCTGATGTTTGTCACCGGCGTGCCAAACATTCGGGATGTCATCCCGTTCGCGCGTACGCCAGGGCATTGCGAGTTTTAAAGCTGAGGGTGTTGCCGACGCGGATCTCCTCGGGCATGGCGAAAACCCGACTTTCAGCGAGCAAAAATGAGGGACACATGATGCCTGCGCGAAGTGTGAGATGAGCATGCTCTGGCCCCCGTCGAAGACACGAAAATCAACTTTGTTTTGTCGTGGACGCCGAACAATTATACATATCCACCCTGCGAGAGCGAATCTCCGAACTTGGGGGGAACGGCATGGGCTCTGGCGCTCCTGAGCTCGAGCCGCTGCTGACCGATTTGTTTCCACGTTGCCGGTGCACGAAGATCTTGGCGGCATGTCTTCCCTCTCAAGCGGAAGCTATAGTGCGGGGGCCGGTATTTCTCGTGCGGATGTTTACGTCGCTCTGGTTCTTTGAAGAGAGCGATGATGAAAAAATGGTACGGCAAGAATTCGTTCAATATGGGTTCATTCCCATAGCCGGTTTTAATGGTGGTCTGCTTGGTCTTCATGGTGCAAAAGGTGATATTCAGCTCGATGATTCGGTTGCTGTATTCTCGGAGCATGGGGATAGTGCATTCAATGAGGAGAATATCTGGAGATTGGATTTCGATATCGCCGCTGTTCTCGATCACGTTGTGCAACGGATCAATGCCGGCTCACCGGTCTCCATCGACAAACTCTTGCTTAGTATTGAATAAGAAATACTGAAGTGTATCGGCCCCATGGTTTCGTGTATTTCGTGTATTTCGTGGTCGTAAAATCCCAGTGGCGCCGGGCTGCGCGCTGGATCAACCACGAAAGACACGGACCACACGAAAATGAAGGACTGTGGCGGACCGGGGTTCGTCGTCCATTCCGACCCATCCAGAGCCGTTTGGTTTCGTGTATTTCGTGTATTTCGTGGTCGTAAAATCCCAGTGGCGACTGTTTACTGATGGCAGAGGGGCCGTTCCTGGCGCGTTTCGATGACGGTGAATCCGAGAGTCTTAATAACCGGCTTCGGCCCGTTTGGAGCGGAGCGGCTGAATCCATCGGGGCTGGTGGCGCGCCGGTGTGGGGGGCTGATGCTACCGGTGGCGGCGGAGGAGGCTTGGGCGATGACCCGAGATGAAATGAGGTGCCGCGGGGCCACGGCGGTGCTGGCGCTGGGGGTGGCGGGCGGACGCGACCGCATCTGTGTGGAGAAGGTGGCGGTCAATGAGTTGGCCTATTCTCTGGCCGACGATGACGGCCGAGTGCTAGTCGGGCCGGTCGACGGTAAGGTTGCCGACCGTGCGCTCGGTACCCTGATGCCTGCGGCGGCGGTGGCGCGGGCGATCCGCGGGGTGGGGGTGCCGGCGCGGGTGAGCCGCGACGCCGGGCGGTTCGTCTGCAATCATTTTTACTATCTTCTGCTGCAGCATCTCGGTGGGCGTGCGGTGTTTCTTCATTTGCCGCGATTGCCCGAGGAGGCCGCACGACTGGGGGGCGGGCCATCGCTGAGCCTGGATCAGGTGGAACGCGCGGTTCAGGCCAGCTTGCGGCTCATGGCCCGGTCACTCAAAATGGCAGGATGACACGCGCGTTCACAGGGGGGCTGCTGGCTGCGGTCGGATCGTTCGCGACGTCCGTGGCCGCGGAACCGCATGTCGCCAAGGGGCTGACGTTGGAACTGGTCGCCGACCGATCCGAATTGGTGCCTGGAAAGCCGATTTCGCTCGGGGTGGCGCTCAAACCCGATGAAGGATTTCACACATACTGGCGACAACCCGGTCTGGTCGGGCTTACCCCCACCGTGACGTGGTCGCTCCCCGAAGGCTTTCAGGTGGGGGAACTCCTGTGGCCGGAACCCCAGCGGGGAAAAATGGCCGCTTATGGCGTCTGGTGTCTCAAACGGGAGACCTGTCTGGTCGCACCGATCACCGTGCCCGCCACACTGGACCCGAAGACGACGCCGAGCCTCACGTTCAAAGCTTCCGTCGTCTGGATGGCCTGCAGCCGGACCTGCCATCCGGGAACCGCCGACCTCACGCTCACGCTGCCCGTTCGCGCCGCGGAAACGGAAAACGCCTCAGTGCCTCCGGGCGCCCGACTCATCGCGCAAACTCGGCAAGAACAACCGGCCGAAGCCACTGGCTGGTCGTTTGCCGCCCGCTACCACGGCCCGCAACACGGGTTTTCTCTCACAATCACTCCGCCATCCGGGCGGTCGGTGCCGGCCGATGCTTATTTTTACGGCCACCAGCGACTGGTCGATTCCAATGTGGAACCCCTGCGCCACAACCTGCCGGATGGGACGGTCAGACTCGATCTCGCCCTGGTCGAGGAACCGGATGCCATTCCTGAAATTTTTATCGGCGAGTTGTGGAGCGAGTCACTATGGGTCAATGAACAGGGCGCGAAATTGCTCATGGTGCGTGCTCCGTTGAGCGTTTCTACTGAGGGGAAATAGTCAGGTTAGTTTCTCCTATTGATTTGGGCGTGATGGTGCCGCGGCGCGATCGAGCAATGGTTTGAGACGTGGCTCGAGTTCGACGGCGACCGCCTGGGCTGTTCGCCGGAGTGCCTGCATGGCCTGAGCGCGGGCACGGGGAGTGTCGGCGCCGGCCAACCCAGCGGCGGCCTCGCTCACTCTGGCATCGCCCATGACTTGTTCGCGCACCGAGGCAAGCAGTCGGCGTTCTTCCGGGGTGAGGCTTCCGGCTTTGTCACCAACCAATCCAAGCATTCGCAGGTACCGGGGTGGTCCATCCGGCGTCGGGGTGGTCTCGGGGGTGGGGGAGGGTGGGGATCCCTTTGCCGCCCAGGCTTCCGGGTTGATTCCAGCCTTGAGGAGTCGGTCGACCAATGGGCGGACGGTGGTGCGGACCTCGGGATCGGTTTCCTCCATGGCGGCCCGCAAGGTGCGTCGGTAGTTTTCGGTGGCGCGGCGCAGATCGTCTCGAGCGGCCCGCACATCGTCGTCGGTCCAGACTTTTTTCATGGCATCGAGGACCTGCCGGCGTTTTTCCGGAGCCAATTTCTGCAGCGCTTCCCGGATGGCACGCTCCTGAGCCTCTCGGTTGGCGGGAAGGGACGGGACGATGGCACCGGCGGGAGCGGGGCGGGGAGGCGGCGTCCTGGATTGTTGTTCATTTGAACCGGTTTCTTGGGCCTGTCCGGTCCGGGACATCAAGAACATCGGCAGCAGACTGAGGATAAGGAGACGAAATGGCATGAACCCTGCAACCCGCCTCGAAGCGAGAAGTTGCGCCAACGCCAGTCCGCGCTTCCCTGACGGTCCTGGATTTCCAAGTTCCGCCCGCTTCCCATTCCCATCTGCTCATGCCCATCGCCACTCCGAAACAGTATGCCGCCATGCTGGACGCCGCCCAAGCCGGCGACTACGCCTATCCCGCCATCAATGTCACCAGCCTGCCGACACTCAACGGAGCACTCAAGGCGTTTGCGGAGGCGAAATCCGACGGCATCATCCAAGTCTCGACAGGGGGCGGGCAGTTTGCCTCGGGGAGCGCCCTCAAGGACATGGCGCTGGGGGCCATCGTGCTGGGCGAGGCGGCGCACCGGCTGGCCGAGCGGTATGACGTTTTGGTGGCCCTTCATACCGATCACTGCCAGCCAGACAAGGTGGGCAAATTTCTCGACCCCTTGCTCGCCGGCACCGCCGCGCGCCGCAAGGCGGGCCTGGGGAATCTGTTCAATTCGCACATGCTCGACGCCTCCGAGCTGCCGTTGAAGGAGAACATGCGGCTGAGCGCGGATCTTCTCAAGAAGTGCGCCGATCTCGAAATCATTCTTGAAGTGGAAGCCGGTGTGGTGGGCGGCGAGGAAGACGGGCACGACACCTCAGGCGTGGCCGCGGAAAAATTGTACACCACGCCCGAAGACATGGTCGAGGTTTACGAATCGCTGCAAGGGCTTGGTCGCTACATGTTCGCCGCCACCTTCGGAAATGTGCACGGGAGCTACAAGCCAGGTGCCGTCAAACTCCGCCCTGACATCTTAAAACACGGCCAAGCCGCGGTCATCGCCAAACATGGCCCGGCGGCCGAGTTCGATCTCGTCTTTCACGGCGGCTCCGGCACGCCGCTGGAAGAAATCCGCGAGACGCTTGCCTATGGCGTCGTGAAAATGAACATCGACACCGACACTCAGTACGCTTTCACCCGCCCGATTGTCGACCATGTGATGAAGAACTACGACGGTATCCTCAAGATCGATGGAGAAGTCGGCGACAAAAAAGCCTATGACCCGCGTTCCTACCTCAAGAAGGCTGAACAGGGGTTGTGCGAGCGCATGAAGCAGGCGTGCGATGACTTGCTTTCCACCGGTAAGACGCTGATCGGGAAGGTCTGACCCAAAGTGCTACCGCGTCAAGTCCGACTGCTGGAGGACTCGGAAGCCGGAAGCCTGGAGCACGCGGGACGCCACGTCGATGTCTTCGACGTGGAGGGCGAGCGTCGGCTTGCCGTGCGGGCGCACGAGCAGTGGGTACAGGAAATGGATGTTCGTCTCGCCGGTGAGCAGACCGTGCAATGATTTGTTCAAGGCCGCCACCCCTTCCGGCAGCTCGATAACCAACATTTCGCAGCTTCCGAAGGGGATGCCCCTTTCGATAAACAGTGTTTCCGCCGCTTCGGGATCGCTCGTGATCAAACGCACTACCGCCACGTCCACCGAGTCTTCCACCGTCAAGCCGAGCACGTGAACGCCCACGTCTTGCAGCAGTTTCACCACCCCAAAAAGCGTGCCCGCCTTGTTGAGCAGAAAGACGGAGAGCTGACGCACTGAGGCGCTGCGTAAAGCGGATTCGGTTTCCATGGCCGTTCGCGATCGACCATGGCCCCATCAGCCGCGCTTGCAAGTGGCCACCCCACGCTTGTTACTCTCCTTGTCCATCGTGCCACGCCCGTTTCGGGCTGAATACCTCCCGCCGCCCGCCGTCCACCGCCCGCCCCCAAGACAGGCGATTCTGTAAGCGACAATCGGGGGATGCGCGGGGTGCGATGGGCAATCGGGACGTGACAAGGCGGCGAGGGGCGTGAGACTCTTCTGGTGGGCGAATTCGATTCGTCCGATTCCGCGAACCATGATGAACCGCCGACCTCATGAGTGCCTGGCCGTGATGGGGGGACTCGTCTTTCTGGGGTTCTCGGGGATGGCCAGCGAGCGCTCCGAACACGACCATTGGTCGCTCAAGCCGCTCGAGCGCCCGGACGTGCCGGCCGAGGCCGGAATTGGACGGCATCCGGTGGACGCGTTTATTGAGGCCCGGTTGGCGACAGATGGCTGGGCGGCCGGCCCGGAAGCCGACCGCCGCACCCTGCTGCGGCGGGTTTTCATCGACCTGGCCGGATTGCCGCCGACGCCGGATGAGGTGGAGGCCTTTGAGCGAGACCCGGATCCGGCAGCGTACGAGGCGGTGGTCGACCGGTTGCTGGCCTCACCCCGGCACGGAGAACGCTGGGCGCGGCATTGGCTCGACACCATCCACTTTGCCGATACCCATGGGTTTGAGCACGACGTCTTCCGCCCGCACGCTTGGCGCTTCAGGGACTACGTCATTCAGGCGTTCAACGCCGACACGCCGTGGCCGCGATTCATCCGCGAGCAGTTGGCCGCCGACCGATTTTACCCGGATGAACCGCGGCTGACCGCCGCCCTCGGGTTTCTTGGTGCCGGCACGTACGACATGAGCGCCGAAGGCACGGCCTACGCCTCATTCGAATACGTCGATCGCGATGATCTGGTCACCCAGACCATGGCCGCTTTTGTCAGCACCACGGCCCAATGCGCGCGTTGTCATGCCCATAAATTCGACCCGATTACCCAGGAGGATTATTTCTCGCTGCAGGCCGTGTTCGCCGGGGTGGGCAAAGGGGATGTCGAATATGACGAGGACGCGGCCGTGGCCACCGCGCGCCGCCGGTGGTCACGGTTGCGCGATCTGGTGGCGGTGGCAGGACCGGACGGGTCGGATGCGCTGTTGGCGCCGGAATGGTCCGCGTTGGTGGACGAGTGGGAGGCCCGCTGGATCGCCGCCGGTAGCCCCAGCGCGCGCTGGGAGCCGTTGAAACCGGCCATCTACGCCGCCGCCGTGGGGGCTACCCTGCAACGGATGGACGACGATTCGATCCTCTCGACAGGCAAGTCACCCGACACCGAGACATACGTTGTTACGGCCGCCAGTCCGCTCCCCGAAATTATCGCTCTGAAACTCGAGGCGATGACCGACGACTCGTTGCCACATCGTGGACCGGGGCGATTGGCCAACGGCAATTTCCACCTCACGGAAATTGAACTGCAGGTTTTCCGGAAGAGCGGGGAGGCGCCGGAACTGGTGCGCTTCCAGCGCGCCACGGCGGACTTCGACCAGCCGTCCTTTGCCGCTCCCGGCGCCATCGACGGCGATCCAAAGACATCCTGGGCCATCCATCCCCGGGTCGGTGAACCGCACTCCCTGGTCGCCGTGCTCGCGGCGCCGGTGACGCTCGCCGAGGGCGATAAAATCGTCATTTCTCTTAAACAATTCCAGGGCGGGCAACACCTCATCGGGCGGTTTCGGCTTTCGGTAACCGATGCGCTGCCGGGCGACGTGACCCTGGTCCTTCCAGAAAGGGCGCGCACCGCGCTCGCTCAGCCGGCATCGGAGAGGTCGCCGGAAGTCCGCAAAGCACTGGCAGGGGCGGTTCTTCGGGTGCGGGCGGCGGATGAACTGGCCGCGCTGCCACCGATGGCCAAGGTGTGGGCCGCATCGGCCGAGGCGCAGCGCGAACGAGGGCAGAAAGCCGGCTTTGCCCAGCCCCGCGTCATTCGCGTCTTCGCCCGGGGCGACATCGAAAAGCCCGGTGCCGAGGTCAGCCCCGGCGCCTTGACCGCTGTGAGCGCGCTGCCATCGCGATTCCAGTTGCCCGACCCTTCCGATGAATCGGCCCGGCGGGCCGCGCTCGCCGACTGGATCGCCCATCCGAACAACCCGCTGACTTGGCGCAGCATCGTCAATCGCGTGTGGCATTACCATTTTGGCCGCGGCTTGTGCGACACCCCGAGCGATTTCGGTCGCATGGGAGGGACGCCGACACATCCGGAACTCCTCGATTGGTTGGCCATCTGGTTTCGCGATGACGCCGGAGGATCACCCAAGAAGCTCCACCGCCTCATCGTCACAAGCGCCGCCTACCGTCGACACTCGGACCCACAATCCCTCGCGATCTCCGAACCCATTGCCTCAACGGCCACGCCCGCCGGGCTCGCCCCCGTGGTCGAGCGCGCCAACCCACGCGCCGATTTCAGGCGCCAGCACGCCGAAGACCCGGACAACCACCGGCTTTGGCGCGCCCAGCGGGCGAGGCTGGATGCGGAGACGTATCGCGACGCCGTGATGGCGATCAGCCGTCGGTTGGACCTGACCATGGGTGGGCCCGGCATTCGCCACTTTCGTTCGTCACCCGGGCCGCAAAGCACGCCAGTTCTTGACTATGTGGATTTTGATTGGTCGCAGCCCGGAGTGGCGAGGCGAAGCATTTACCGGGTCGTTTGGCGCGGCATACCCGATCCCTTCATGGACGGGCTTGATTTTCCCGACATGGGCCTGCTTTCGCCGGCGCGCGGGTTCTCGGCATCGCCGCTGCAATCGCTCGCGCTTTTGAACAATCCGTTCGTTCTGCACCATGCCGAGGCGCTGGCCGCCTGGACCGCCGGGTCGGCCTCGGATGCCAATCACAAGGTGCAAATGATGGTGCGGGCCGTCTGGCTCCGGGACGCCTCCGCGGAGGAATTGGCGGAGTTTCGCGAGTTGGCCGATGCGCACGGATTTTCGGCCCTGGCGCGCCTGCTCTTTAACAGCAATGAATTTCTGTTCGTCAATTAAGGCATGATCCCGCCAGATCACAAATTCCCGGTGGCATCCCGGCGCGAGTTCCTCGGCCGGCTCGGCGGCGGGTTTGGCGGCGTGGCCTTGGCCGGCCTGCTGCACCGCGACGGCTCGCTGGCCACTGCGGCCGATTCGACCGGACGGCCGCTGCCACATTTCGCGCCCAGGGCGCGGCGAGTGATCCAGTTGTTCATGAACGGCGGGGCCAGCCCGATGGACACGTTCGATTACAAGCCGGAGCTCGAAAAGCGCCACGGTGAAATGCTTGGCCCGAAAGAGAAGCCCGAAGGCCAGACGGGCATGTCGGGTGCGGTCATGAAGTCTCCGTTCGAGTTTCGTCAACACGGCCAGTGCGGACGATGGGTGAGCCGGGTGTTTCCCCACCAGGCGAAATGGGTCGACCACATGGCCTTCCTCATAGCCATGCGCAGCAAGACGAATGTCCATGGGCCAGCCAGCTTCATGATGAATACCGGGTTTCTCCTGCCCGGCTTCCCATCCTGTGGTGCCTGGGTCTCATACGCGCTCGGCAGCCTCTCGGACAATCTTCCGACCTTCGTGGTCCTTCCCGATGCCCGCGGCCTTCCGTACAACCAAAAAGGGAATTTCACCGCGGGATTCCTGCCGGCGCGCCACCAGGGCACCGTGCTCGCCGCCGCCGCCACGCCGCCCGTACCCGACCTTGTGGCGCCGGAAAAGTTCACCTTTGCCCGCGGTGCGGCCGATGAGGCCACGTGGTCGCTCCTCGGTCGAATCAACCGGGCGCATGCCGCCGCGCATCCTGGCGATTCGCGGCTGGAAGCGCGCATCGTGTCCGGAGAGCTGGCCGCGCAGATGCAGCTGAGTGCGCCGGAGGTTTTTGACCTCAATCGCGAATCGGAAACGACACGCTCGGCCTACGGCCTCGACGCGCCGGTCACCGCCGATTTCGGTCGCCGCTGTCTCCTGGCCCGCCGATTGATCGAGCGCGGAACGCGGTTCGTTCAAGTCTGGAGTGGCCCGCAGGGAGCCACCTCGAATTGGGACAATCATGGCAGCATTATCAACGAACTGCCGCCCATCGCGGCCAGTGTCGATCTGCCGATCGCTGCCCTTTTGGCCGACTTGCATCAGCGCGGATTGCTCGAAGATACGCTCGTGGTGTGGACCACGGAATTCGGGCGCACTCCGTTCGCCCAAAACGGTCAAGGCCGCGACCACAACGGCGGCAGCTTCGTCACTTGGCTCGCCGGTGCCGGCATCAAGCCCGGCGTCTCTCACGGCCAAAGCGACGACTTTGGCGGGCAGGCCGTGGATGGGGTGACCTACTGCTACGACCTCCATGCGACCATGCTGCACCTGCTCGGCCTGGATCATGAGCGCCTGAGCTTCCGCCACAGCGGAGTGGATCGTCGGCTCACCGACGTCCATGGTCATGTGGTGCACGACATCCTGGCCTGACCAAGGCGCGTGATCGCTCTAGGCTTGAACGGTGGGTGCGGCCCCTTCGGCCGTACGCTTTTCGTGCATGGAAAAGCGGAATTTAATCTTGCCTTTTTTGGCGGCGTTGCGCGCCTTGCGGCGGGTGCGCTCGACCGGAGTTTCGTGAGCGCGCAGACGGCGCATTTCGTCGAAGATCCCTTCGGATTCGAGCTTGGTTTTCAGACGTTTGAGGGCGCGGTCTATGGATTCGCCCTTTTTGACCAGGATTTCAGGCATAAGCGATGACGTTTGGGGTGCGGGTGGAAAATACGGGGTGAGAAGCTAAAGGAGGCTGAACGACTGTCAACCGACTCTCGTTCAGAGTTTGCGCGGAGCCACTTCGCGTTCGACGCCTTGCTGGGCCAGGGCGCGGGCGGCGGCGGCGTCCAGCACGTCCTTGCGGAGGTCGATTTGGCGCCTCCTGACCCACCAGAGCACGACGGGGGAGGCAATGAAGATCGAGGAATACGTTCCGATAAGAATGCCCACGAAGATGGTGAATGAGAAGTCACTGAGGGCCGGGCCTCCCATGAAGAAAAGGAAAACCACGGTGATCAGCGTGCAGACCGAAGTGAGGAGCGTCCGGCTCAACGTGCTGCTGATGGCGTCGTTCATGATGTCGCGAAGGTCGCCTTTGTGAGTGGCGAAGTACTCGCGGATGCGGTCGAAAATGACGACGGTATCGTTCACTGAATACCCGGCGATGGTGAGGAGCGCGCCGACTTGAAGCAAATTGAGATCTCGCCCGGTCAGGATGAGAAGTCCCACGCAAAAGATCAGGTCGTGGAACAAGCCGGCCAGAGCGCCGAGGGAAAAGGCGAATTCGAATCGCAGCGTCAGATAGAACATGATGCCGATGACGCCGGCGACAAGGGCGAGGATCGAAGTGCGCAGCATCTCCTTGCCAATCTGCGGACCGACTTTTTCGATGTTCCCTCGCGAGTCGGTCAAGTCCTCACCGGTTTTCGCCTCAATGGCATTGAGCACGGCATTGCCCTGGCCCGGGGCGGTCCGCACCTCCAGAAAGGCGCCGCCCTGCACCGTATTCTTGCTTTGAACGATGGCGCTTCGATCGATCGAACGGGCGGCCGACTCGGCGTCGTCTGCGGAGACGTTGGCGTGACCGGCGACAATGATTTTGTCTCCCCCGCGCAGGTCGACCCCCAGCGCGTCACCGCGTTTCCAGGCCAATAAACCAAGGGATCCGATAGTCAGGACAATCGATGCGATGACCCACATCCTGGAGGCGCCCATGAAGTCGAATTTTTTGTTCTTGATGAGGTCGAGGAAATTGAGCTTGGTGAGGTTCGGGAAGTAGGCGAACAGCGTGCGCGTGACGAGCAGCGATCCAAAGAGGGAGGCGAGGATGCCGATGGTCAGGCTGACAGCGAATCCCTTGATCGTGCCGCCGCCCAGCCAGAAGAGGATGACAGCTGTGATCAAAGACGTCATGTGGCCGTCGAAGATGGCGGAGAACGCCCGGTCGTAGGCCGCGGGCAGGGCGGCCTTGAGCGGTTTTCCGAGCTTCAACTCTTCTCGAAGCCGTTCGTAGATGAGGACGTTGGCGTCCACGCCCATGCCGATGGTCAGGATGATGCCGGCGATGCCGAGCATGGTCAGCGTGGAGTGCGTGATGGCCATGAACCCAAAGAGGATGATGGTGTTGACCAACAATCCGATGAGCGCGATCAGCCCGGCCGCCCGGTAATAAAGCATCATGAACAGAAGAATCCCGGCCAGTCCGGCCACCCCCGCCAGTATGCCCTGCTTGATCGTGTCCGCGCCGAAGCTCGAGGTCACGCTGTTCTCGTTGATGATCTGCAGCGGATTTTCGAGCGGATTGTTCAGCGCGCTCGCCAAGTCGCGAGCCTCTCGTTCCGAGAATGAACCGCTGATTTCGATGTTGTCGCTGAGCGGTTGCCGGATCACCGGCGCGGAGATGATTTCGTTGTCGACCTTGATCGCCAATGGCTGACCAACATTGGGCGTGGTGGCCGCCGACATGCGCTTGGCCCCTTCGGAGTTCAGACCGAGCCGGACCGTCCAGCCACGGGCATCATAGGCCGCATACGCATTGGCCACCTCCTTGCCCGAAACCGCCGCCTGATTGCGCACCACGATGGAGCCAAGGAAATGCAACTTCGAAATCTGAAACACATCATTCTTGAACTGCCCGATCGCTTCGATATATCGGTCCCCGCCCAGATCCTCCAGCGTTCCGCCATCAAGAGCCACGTCGTCATTAACCGCGGCGCGCTTCCCCTCCAAGGTGAAATCAGACTTCGATTTAAAATCGCGTACATACCCCCGCAGTGCGGTCAGGCCCCGCTTTTTCAAGCTGTCCGCTTCGTTCAGCGCGTCTTCCTTGACCCGCA
Organism: Verrucomicrobiales bacterium; assembly: GCA_046155625.1. Taxonomy (GTDB): domain Bacteria; phylum Verrucomicrobiota; class Verrucomicrobiia; order Verrucomicrobiales; family V1-33; genus CAJBME01. The sequence continues at coordinate 17,209 of JBJXFS010000067.1, forward strand.
GCATCGGAAGCTCGATGTACCCCGGTTCAATGAGTGGTTCGCCGGGTTTCTTCTGCGCCAGCAACTGGGCACTCCGCGGGTGAACGAGCCGGAATTCCAATCGGGCGACTTTTTGAATAATCTGGCGCACCGTATCAAAGTCCTCCTTCCGCACGCCGGGCATCTGGATCTCCAGCCGGTCCTCGCCCTGCGGAATGATGGCCATGTCCACCGTGCCAAATGCATTGAGCCGCTTCTCCAAAATGGCGCGCGCCTGCTCCTGAACGTCGCGGTCCACGAACCGAGTGGTCCCATCTTCCCCTTTGACCGGATCGATCCGCACCGTGAACGAACTGCCCCCCTTCAGGTCAATCCCCAGCGGCACGTTGCCAAACAGTCGCCCGTCCTCTCCCCGCTGATCGCCTTGGGTCAGCGTTTCGATCAGCCGCCCATCCTTCGGCGCCACAAAAACATACAAGCAGAACAGCGAGACCACGATGCTCAAAATCGTCCCATACCGCCGCTTGGTACGGTCGGCGTCCGCCCCAAAATAAAAGAAAAACAGGGTGAGAACGGCCAGACCAAAGGAAAAAACAAGATAAGCGGTCATGCGGGGTCGGAGAGTGCTGAAAGTCGGGGAAAATCCTGAAGGACGATGGTGAAAAAGGGCGAGATACTACGCACACTCCGTCCCCGGGCAAGGAGAAGGTGGAGGACGGAGGGCGGAGGGCGGAGGACGGAGGGCGGAGGGCGGAGGGCGGAGGGCGGAGGGCGGAGGGCGGAGGGCGCTAAGCAGTACTCAGTGTTCAGTGTTCAGTATTCAGAAGTACTCAGTGTTCAGTGTTCAGTATTCAGAAGTATTCAGTGTTCAGTGTTCAGTATTCAGTGTTCAGTATTCAGTGTTCAGTGAGGAGGCTCGGGGAGCGTTTCATGATTCCTATTATTCCCATTCCTCCCCTTCCTATTCCCCCCTCAGGCTTTGGACTCTTCAGCGGGCACCTCTATGACATCGGCGTCAGCGGATTTCTTGACCACGCCGGCCACGGCGGTTTTGTCGATCTTGATTTTGACATTATCGGCGATTTTGAGGGTGAGGGTTTTTTCCTGGAGGCTGGAGACGATTCCGTAGATGCCGCCGGTGGTGACGATATGGTCGCCTCCTTTGAGGGCGGAGATTTGGGCGGCGAGCTCCTGTTGTTTTTTCCTCTGAGGTCGGATCGCGATGAAATAGAAGATCACGAACATGAGGATGATGGGGAGGAACGACATCAGCCCGCTGCTGGATGACGGGTTGCCGGCGGGAGCGGGGGATTGGGCGAGAAGAGCCAGGAGTGTGATCATGGTGCGGGTGGCAGTGAGATGGTTGTGGTGGTGAGTCGGTTGGACTGGTAGCGGGCGATGAAATCCTGCTTGAAGTGGCGGAAGGTGCCGGCCTCGATGTGGCTGCGCGCATCGCGCATGAGGGCGATGTAGAAATGCAGATTGTGCAGGGTGAGCAACCGCAATCCGAGGATTTCGCCCGCTTTGACCAGATGGCGTATGTAGCCGCGCGGGAAGCCGGCGCAAGCGGAAGCCGTGCCCCCCTCGGGGTCGATTTCGCGATGATCGCGTTCGAATGGTTTGTTGCGCAAGCTGATCAGGCCGCGGGTGGTGAAGGCGGCGCCGTTGCGGGCGACGCGGGTCGGGAGGACACAGTCGAACATGTCGACACCGAGTCCGATCATTTCCAGCAGTTGGGGCGGCGTGCCGACGCCCATGACGTAGCGGGGTTTGGCGGAGGGAAGCTCGGCGATGGCCCAGCGCACGGCATCGAGCATTTCGGGTTCACTTTCGCCCACGCTGACGCCCCCGATGGCGTATCCGTCAAAGTCGAGGGGCATGAGATCTCGGGCCGCCTGGACCCGCAGATCGCGGAAGACTGATCCTTGGACAATGCCGAAATGGCGTTGCGGCCGCCCGTTGTCGCAGGCCGGCGTGTGCCGGTCGATCCACGTACGACACCGCACTGCCCAGCGCTGGGTGAGAGCCAGGCTTTTTTCGGCGTACTCGCGTCCGCATCCCTGGGGCGGACATTCGTCGAAAAGCATGGCGATGTCGGAGCCCAGCACGGCCTGGATCTCCATCGCGGACTCCGGGCCAAGGAAAAGCCGCGAGCCGTCGACGTGGCTTTGAAAATGGACACCCTCCTCGCCGATTTTCCGCAGTCCGCTGAGCGAAAAAACCTGAAATCCGCCGGAGTCGGTCAAGATCGGTCTGTTCCAGTGCTGGAAAGCGTGCACCGATCCGAATTCACGCATCACTTCCATGCCAGGACGGATGTTCAAATGATACGTATTGTTCAGGATTACCTGGGCGCCGAGCTCCTCCAACTCCCGGGGATGCACTGATTTCACCGTCGCCTGCGTCCCGACCGGCATGAACACCGGCGTTTCCACGACGCCATGCGCCAACGCCAATCGCCCGGTTCGGGCGGCCGTCGTCGCGTCACACGCTCCTATTTCAAAAATCGGCTGACTCACATCCCGGAGAGCGATGGGCTTGCGCCATCACGGAGGCCCATCGTCCACGGTGCCTCTGGTTCCAATCCGAGATGGCCGCAACGGATTTATCGTCTCCACCGACAACCGCAGCCTTTCTACCGTTAAGTCAGGAAAGAGGAACACGGGAACAACCACGAAAGATATGAAATTCACGAAAATTAATGCGGTTACGAGAAACGATCCACCTGTCGCCCCCCACAAAGGCATGTCTCGAGCCATGCCTTGGCCATTCGTGCGTTTCGTAATTCCCAGTCCAGTTTCCGGCACGGAATGTTCATCCGCCGATGCTCAAGTCGCGTCGCGCCGCCGAGATGGAAATCGCATATCCAGCCATCACGTCGATAAGCGACATCATGGCGAGCAGGGCAAAAACCGTCGTTCCAGCGGCGGGTATTATGAGAAACTCCACAAGGAATAAAATAAAAACTAGCACCGAGAGAATGTGCTCCAAGGTGGAGAGCCTGGACGATCTTGTTGATTTGAGAATCTCCAGGAAAAGAAGAATCAAGCCACCTGCCAGCATGGTTGCATCCCATCCCACCTCGATCCTTGCGCCCGAGAGCAGAGGCATCGTAAAAAAAAATGGCGATGATTCGCCCTCAACCTCGTCTGTAGGCCTCATGACGAGCGCCGCGTTGTAGACCGCCAGCGCTATCAGCATTAAAGGAAAACTCCGGATCAGTCCTGGTCTAGAACGAGTGCTCACAGTGGTCATAAAGAGTTCAGAATTTGTGGCCAATAGAGTTGGTGGCCGGTGGCCCGACGCCTAAAGGGAGAGGTTTAAAGGGACGGGCAATTTAGCCGATCGATAATCGACGAGTCAATTCTTCTTCAAACCGCCCTGCCGTGATGAGGTTGGTGGGCGGCCAAGAGGCGGGGGATGGAAGTCGGAGGGATGGGAGGGGAAGAAGCGGCCAAGCCACCCTCACTTGGCTTATCGTCCGTCGCCGTCGGCGTCACCGGGCAGGGCCCGTTCCACGCGGTGCCACGCATCACGCGTCGCTTGTTTGGCCTGTTCCCACATGAGCGGGGAGTCGCCGCGGCCGTTTTCATAATCCTGCTTGAGGTCCGACTCGACATCCTCGAAGCGGCGGTTGTGGTAGCGCACCCGTCCTTGATAGCCGGTTCTGAAGGCTGGGGCGTAAGCTTCGTAGGGAACACCGGTCTCCACGTAAGGGCGGGTGGCGTAATTGGCGCGCCAATAGGCGTTCTCTGCCGTTGGGTCAATCACTTCCGCAATTCCCTTGCCGGCCAGTCCACCCGCGATCGCTCCAGCGACCAAGCCGACCGCTGTGCCGACTGGACCCGCCACCGAACCAATCGCGGCCCCGGCGGCGGCGCCACCTGTCGCGCCTAAGCCGGTTCCTACTGGATGCGCACCCGGAGCTCCCGAAATCGGGTCGCGGTTCGCATCGAGATCTTCATTTTTCGGCACGGTTTGAGTCTGAACTTGTGTTTTCATGATGTTTTTGGGGTTTGGTGGTTTGGTTGTTTTTCGGGAGTGTTCGCGCGAGGCTTAAGCAAGCCGCCTCTTGCCTTAAGCAATGGGCACGCCAGGGGCGTGGTGCTGAGTCGTTATAAATTGAACATCAATGCATAATAGTTTTCGAACGGCAATCGCACTGCCGACCCTTCACCCTTTCACCCGGGCAGTGTGCCCATCCTGCCGCGAGCCATCGGGCATCTTGCAACAACCACCGTCTCTACGTGCGCTCGGCTATTGCGCATCGGAGCCGTTGTTGGTAGAAATGTCGAAATCCCCGACTCCGCCATGAACCGCCAAACCGCCGCCGATTTCGATCAGGAACTTCTCGATCTGTACGACGAATACGTGCACGGAAAAGTGACCCGTCGCGATTTTCTTGACCGGGCCTCGAAGTTTGCCGTCGGGGGATTGACGGCGGTCGCATTGCTGGAGGCGCTCGGACCGAACTACGCTTGGGCGCAGCAGGTGCCCAAAGATGATCCCCGCATCAAGACCGAATACGCCGAATACCCGTCACCCAAAGGGGCCGGTACGATGAAAGGCTACTTGGCCCGGCCGGCCAAACTTGACGCCAAGCAGCCGGGCATCCTGGTCATTCACGAAAACCGCGGGCTCAATCCGTACATCGAGGATGTGACCCGACGGCTTGCCGTTGTCGGATTCATCGCGTTCGCGCCGGACGCCCTCACCCCGCTGGGCGGCTATCCCGGCAATGACGACGCCGGCCGCGACCTCCAACGGCAGCGCAAGCCGGACGAAATGACCGAGGACTTCATCGCCGGGGCCGAATGGCTCCACAAACAAGCCGACTGCAACGGCGTCATCGGAGTGACCGGATTCTGCTACGGAGGCGGAATGTCTAATACCCTCGCCGTGAGGCTGCCCGACCTCATCAAGGCCGCCGTTCCGTTCTACGGCGGCCAAGCTAAGACCGAGGATGTCGCGAAAATCAAGGCGCCCCTCCTCCTCCACTACGCGGAAAAAGACGACCGCGTGAACGCCGGCTGGCTGGCTTACGAGGCCGCCCTTAAAGCCCACGGAAAACAATACGAGGCCCACATCTATCCTGGCACCAACCACGGATTTCACAACGACACCACCCCCCGCTACGACGAACCCGCCGCGAAATTGGCCGAAAAACGCACTATCGAATTCTTCAACAAAACGCTGAGGGGGTGAAGCCGATGAGCGGCGACGTGCGGATCAGGAATCAGGGCGGCTCGCATCCTCGATGGCCGTGCTTTCCCCGCGTTCACCCGTCTGGGACTCGATCGGAGATTTCGATTTGGCGTTCAGTTGGATGCCTTCAATGACCATTTCGGCGTCGACGGCCTTCAGCATGTCGTAAAGAGTGAGGGCCGCGACGGCGACGGCCGTGAGGACTTCCATTTCGACTCCCGTCTGGGAGGTCGTGCGCGCTGTGGCGACAAGCGTGATGCCCGCGGGTTGGAGTGAAAAATCGACGCTGACCGCACTCAGCGGAAGGTGGTGACACAGTGGAATGAGGGTGCTGGTGGCCTTGGCGGCCTGGATGCCGGCAACCCGAGCCACGGCCAGAACATTGCCTTTGGCGATGGCGTCGCGTCGGATGAGGTCGAGCGTGGCTGGCCGTAGGCGGAGGAAACCCGAAGCCGTCGCTTCCCGGCGGGTGATGGCTTTCGCGCCAACATCCACCATCCGGGCCGCGCCGGAATCGTCGAGATGAGAGAGAGAGGGCATGGGCGGATGGGGGAAAGGATGAAGGATGAAGGAGGAAGGATGAAGGAGGAAGGATGAAGGAGGAAGGATGAAGGAGGAGGGGGAAAGGGTAAGGGGTATGGGGTAAGGGGTATGGGGTAAGGGGTAAGGGGTAAGGATCAAGGATGAAGGGGGAAAGGCAAATCAGAATCAGCCCGAAACGGGCGCTGCACGATGGACAGGGTGAGCCATCCGCGAAGGGGCGATTAGGGTAACGGAGCGGATTCTTCGAGGACGAGGACGAGGACGAGGACGAGGACGATTCCAAGGATCCTGAATGAGTCTTTTCCGCCCGCTTGATTGGTCGTCAACTTCAGGCATCCATCCTTTGCGCCACTCGTCCTCGTCCTCGACTTCCCCAGTGCGATCCTCGTGCCCCAACGGCTCGAAAAGCCGCCACTGACTCACCCGCGTTTGGAGACTATTTGTGCAACTGCCACAGGGCCAAGGGTCCGGGAAAAACGGCCTTGACATCAACCAGGGCGGAAGGCCCGTTCCACCTACTTTGCGGCTGTTCGAAAGCGTGGGGTTCCACTAGTTCAGTTTCAGAGAGGGCTGGGGCGTGAGCCCATTGCACGGCTTCCTCGAAACCGGGAAAGGCTGACTTGGCAGGGGAGGGAGTTGGGGCAGGCTTGGGGGGTGAGTTTACGATTGGAGATGATGCAGGTAGCCCGGCTGGCCCCGAAGGTGCTGGGGGCGGAAGCGACCTGGTTGGTCGAGCGTTTTGTGGGGTCGAAGCAGGGGGCGGACGGGGGATTCCAAGATCGGGGGGGGCGGAGCGATCTTTATTATACGGTGTTCGCGTTGGACGCGCTGTCGGCGCTGCAAGTGCCGCTTCCCCTGGACGCGGTCCGCGGGTTTGTGGCTCGATTTGGCGACGGGCTGGGACTTGACTTCGTTCACTTGTGTTGTCTGGCGCGGATATGGGCGCATTTTGCCGAGCGCGAGCGACCGGCTGGATTGCTGCGGGGGGTGGAAGGGTGGCGCACGCCGGACGGCGGGTACCATCAGCGGCCAGGGGCGGCGCAGACGTCGGCCTATGGCGCAATGCTGGCGGGGTCGGCGTATCTCGATTGGCGCCGCCGGCCGCCACGGTTATGGAAGCTGGCGTGGTCGTTGCGTGCCTTGAGGACGGCGGATGGCGCGTGGGCGAACGAGCCCGGATTGGCGGAAGGCAGCACCACGGCGACCGCCGCGGCCGTCACGTTTTATCGGCACGCGCGGCTCACGCCTCCTCCCGAATTGGGAACTTGGCTTCTGGCGCAATCGCATCCCGAGGGTGGGTTCAAGGCGTTTCCCCGAGCTCCGATGCCCGATCTGCTCAGCACGGCAGTCGCCTTGCACGCCCTCGACGGCATCCAAGCCGACTTTCGGCACCTCAAAGATCAGCTGCTTGATTACGTCGACTCACTGTGGAGCGCCGAGGGCGGCTTCCATGGTCATTGGGCCGACGACGAACTGGACCTCGAATACACGTACTACGGGCTCCTGGCCCTCGGGCATCTGGCACTGTAAAAACCGGAGCGTCGTTATTCGCCGTCGCTGCCAATGGCCTCGACCGGGCAGCCGGCGAGCGCCTCTTCGCACAAGGCCCTTTCCTCGTCGGTCTCGGGCTGCTTGTAGACGAACGAGTGGCCGCCGTCCTCGTCGCGCTTGAAATTGGCGGGCGCGGTTTCCCGGCAGAGATCGCAGTCAATGCACTGGTCATCGACGAAATAAGCTCCGGCGGCATTTTGGGCGTAACGGTTGTCTTTATCGGCCATGGTGGATGGATGAGAACGGAAGGATGGGAGGATACGGGAGTTGACCGATCGCGCAATGGATTCTGTCGGATTGCGGAAAAATGCTTGAGGCGGCGGCGGCCATGCTGCCTATACTGGCCATTCGGGCGCGCGCGCCCACGTTATGGCCAATCGACCCTCAGATTCCCCCTCCGGTCCGCGCATTCCGCCCCGCGGGCGGAATACCCCTGATTTCGAAACCCCTCCGGCCGGCGGGGCCAAGGGGGGGAGTCCTCCGATGGCGCCGCTCGGCAAGCAGCCGCGCGAGACGCCCGAAGTCGAGGCGGCTCGCGTGGCGGCGAGCGCCGAACTTGACGAATTGGAAAGCCAACTGACGCCCGAACCGGCGGCTGGTGATTTGGAGCTGGGCGCGGATTCCATGAAGGACCAAAAGGAGGACGACCGCCCAACGCCGGCGGCATCCGGCTCAAACCAGACTGGTGCCGACGCGGTACCGGACGAAAAAGCGGCGCCGGTCGCGGAAGCCGGCGCGGCCTCATCCGGCAAGGGCGTAGGCAGGTCGGCCAAAGGATTTGGGGCGAGCGAGTGGGCGGCGCTGGCGGCGTGCGGGGGGCTCGCGGTGGTGGGGGGCCTTCTTTTCGTCAAGTTCATGTATACGCATCCGGCACCGTTTCGGGGGGCCGATTTACCGATGCGGTTCAATCTGCCGCTGGCCGGTCCGTTGGTGCGCTTAAGCGGCGCTGAGGCGGCGTGGCGCGATCGTCAGGAGGGGGATGTCGGGCGGATCGAGGAGGCGTTCGTGCCGACCCTCCTGTTGACGCTGGACCCGGGGCAGACGTCATCTGGCTTTGTGCGTGTCGAGTTCGTCGATTCCGAAGACCGGATCCGCGGGGATGTGATGACGGTGGCGATCGAAGGCGGGCGATTTCGGGACGATGGACGCGGCGAGGTGGTGGAGGAAGGCGGGACACGGGTCCGATTGACCGGCACGGTCGGATTTCGGTCCGAGGCGCTCTTCGCCAGCTACCTGAGCGGCGAGGAGCCTCGCTGGTTGGTCCGAGTCAAGGCAGGTCCGGACTCGGCCAACGGACCGTGGACCGACTTGGGCGCCGCGCGCATTCCCAACAGAAAACTCTAGATCCCCACCGAATCCGTGAATCAACCCGCTCCGTCCCTCCATCCGCACGAAGGATGGCATGTGCTGCATCTCTTCTACTCGATCGATCGCTCCGCCTGGGCCCTGCTCACGTCTGAGGAACGCCTGCAGGCGCTGACCCACCTGACCCAACTCCTGCAGGACATCCGCGCCCACGATCGCACGCAGATACTCACGTTTGCCATCGTCACCCCCAAGGCGGATTTTGGCGTGATGCTGCTCACCCTCGACCTGCAGGACGCCAATGATTTCGAAAAGAAAATCACCGTGGCGCTGGGGCCCGGTGTGCTTCAACCGGTCTACAGCTACCTCTCGATGACCGAGCGGAGCGAGTACACGACGACGTCCGAACAGAAAGCCGCCGAGCTCACCGCCGCTGGCCATCCGCCGGAAAGCCCGGAACACCGCAAGGAAATTGCCGAGTTCGAGACGCGCATGAAAAAATACCTCTCGGACCGCCTGTACCCGAACATGTCGGACTGGCCGGTTTTCTGCTTCTACCCCATGAACAAGCGCCGTGAGGGAGCGGACAATTGGTACTCGCTCGATTTTGACACGCGTCGCAAACTCATGGAAGGCCATGCCCGAGTCGGGCGTGGCTACGCTGGCAAGATCCGCCAGCTCATCACGGGATCCACCGGGCTCGACGAATTCGAGTGGTTTGTCACCTTGCAGGCCAAGGATACCTTCGACATCAAGGCGATCGTCTACGAAATGCGTTTCGACGAAGTCAGCGCGCGCTTCGCGGAATTCGGGGACTTCTTCATCGGCCTGCAACTGCCCCTGAGCGAAATTTTCCGACGGCTATGCCTGCACGGATGAAGGCGGTTCCCCTGATGACTGGCCAGCCGTTCATAATCGCCGATCGCACGTTCACCTCACGACTGATGGTGGGAACGGGCAAATTCTCCTCTCACGAAGCCATGCGGGAGGCGTTGGAGGCGTCGGGCACGGAAATCGTGACGGTGGCTTTGCGGCGCGCGGACATGTCTGGGAAGCGGGATCCGTTCGCGAACATCCTCGAGTTCATCGATCCCCAGCGATACCTCATCCTGCCAAATACCAGCGGCGCCGTGACCGCCGAGGAAGCCTGCCGGCTGGCCCGCCTCGCCGCCACGGCCGGCCTGCCGCGCTGGGTGAAATTAGAAATCCACCCGGACCCCCGATATTTGCTCCCCGATCCGATCGAGACGCTCAAAGCGGCCGAGATCCTGGTGCGCGAAGGATTTACCGTGCTGCCGTACATCAATGCCGATCCGGTGCTGGCTAAACGGCTTCAAGAGGTGGGCACGGCCACCGTCATGCCGCTGGGCGCCCCCATCGGCTCAAACCGCGGCATCGAAACCCGACGACAAATCGAGATCATTATTGAACAGGCGCAGGTGCCCGTCGTGATCGACGCCGGTCTCGGACGCCCAAGCCACGCTGCCGACGCCATGGAACTGGGCGCCGATGCCGTGCTCGTCAACACCGCCATCGCCATCGCCACCGACCCTGCGGAAATGGCACGCTGCTTCCGCCTCGCCGTCGAAGCCGGCCGCCGCGCCTTCGAAATCGGCTTGCCGGGAAGCCTCAGCCACGCGGAAGCCACCAGTCCGTTGACCGGGTTTTTGGGAGAGTGAGGGCGGAAGTCGGAGGTCGGAGGTCGGCGGTCGGAGGTCGGCGATCGGAGGGCGGAGGGCGGAGGGCGGCGGGGGGAGTTGTGAGGGCGAGGGGGATTTGGGGGAGGTGATCGGTATTCAGTGTTCAGTGTTCAGTGTTCAGTGTTCAGCCCGAAACGAGCGGGGCGCGATGGACAGGGCGAGTCACAGTCATGCGTGGCAGGGTGGTCAGCGCAGCGGCCACTTCGAGGACGAGGACGAGGACGAGGACGATTGCAAGCTTCCTGAATACGTCTTTTCCGCCCACGCGATGGCTCGTCACCCTCAGCGATCCATCCTGTGCGCCACTCGTCCTCGTCCTCGTCCTCGTTCCCGGCGCAGCCTGGGGCAACTCTTTCACGCTCAGAGGTCGCGTCTGAATACTGAATACCGAACACTGAATACCGCTTCCACGTTTTCCTTCATTCAGGAGACCGGGAAGACGCCCAGGTGGATTCGCGCTTGGCAAGCGGCGGAGGAGGGGCAGACTGAGGCGGATGACCCAGCCGCAACGAGAAGCGCTGCTTGAACTTTTGGTGCTGTCGATTTTCGCAGACGCTCATGTGTCGTTGAGCGAGGAGGATACGTTGCAGGCGCGCATTCATGGACTGGGGTGGGAGTCGTCGAAGCCGCGCGACATTCACTTACTCAATGCGATGCACAAGGCGCGGGTGGCGAGCGAATCGGCGGCAAAGACCGAGGCGTTCGTGGCCGAGCGCGCCGGGGTGTTCGCCAGTTTGGCATCGCGGATGGCGGCGCTTGAGGCGATCCGGAGCGTGCTGGCGAGCGACGGGCATGCTGAAACGGAGGGCGACTTTTTGGCGATGTTGCGCAAACACTTTGCCCCCCAATGAACGACGAAGGCCCATTGCTGGCGGTGCGCGACCTGCGCGTCCATTTTCCGGCCAAACCCGCTCCGGTGCGGGCGGTCGACGGTGTTTCTTTCGAAGTCCGGGAGCGCGAAACGGTGGGCTTGGTCGGCGAGTCCGGATCCGGCAAAACGACGATTGGCAAGGCGCTGCTCAAGCTGGTGCCCCTGACGAGCGGCGAGATTCAGTATGCCGGCCGCGATGTGGTGCCAATGCGGGAGGGCGAGTTCCGTCCGCTGCGGAAGGAAATGCAGATGATCTTCCAGGACCCGTTCAGCAGTTTAAATCCGCGATGGACAATCGGCGGCATCATCGCGGAACCGCTGGAGATCCATTTTCCCCGCCTCGGGAAATCCGAGCGCCTCGACCGCGTAGCCACGCTGCTGCAGAAAGTCGCCCTGCCCGCGGACGCTATGAGGCGGTACCCGCACGAATTCTCCGGCGGCCAGCGCCAGCGGATCGGCATTGCCCGGGCGTTGGCGGTCGAGCCGAAATTTATCGTGTGCGACGAGCCGGTGAGCGCCCTGGACGTCTCGGTGCAGGCGCAGATTGTCAATCTGCTGCAGGATTTGCAGGACGAACTGGGACTGGCCTACCTGTTCATCAGCCATGATCTGGCGGTGGTGCAGCATATCAGCCATCGCGTGCTCGTGATGTATCGCGGTCAATTGGTGGAGTCGGCCAGTGCCGACGAAATCTACGAAAACCCGCGGCACGAATACACGCGCAAACTGCTGGCGGCCGCGGCGTGAGCGAGGGCGGGGTGCAAAAAGCATTAAGCGAGAAGGCTCCGCGCACCGCGTAAACCCGGCACACCAACCGGAGGCATTGGATTGGTGTGTTGTCGTGAGCCTGCTTGCAACCTGACTAGGTGGAACAATAGTGCCCGTTTTATGTCAGAACTGGCCAAGGCTTATTTGCCGCAGGAGGTCGAGCGTGCGTGGTCGCGTCGCTGGATTGAGGCGGGGTGTTTTCGGGCGGACGAGGGATCGTCGAAGCCGAAGTATTCGATCGTGATTCCGCCGCCGAATGTGACGGGCATTCTGACGATGGGGCACGTCCTGAACAACACGATCCAGGACATCCTGGCTCGGCGGGCGCGCATGGCCGGGCACGAGGTGCTGTGGTTGCCGGGCACGGACCACGCGGGGATCGCGACGCAGAATGTGGTTGAAAAGACCCTGCGCAAAGAAGGGGTAATGAAGCACCGGGACGAGTTGGGTCGGGAAGCGCTTGTGGCGAAGATCATGGAGTGGAAGGAGCAGTATGGAGGATTGATTCTCAAGCAGTTGATGGCGTTAGGCTGTTCCTGCGACTGGGACCGGACGCGCTTCACGATGGACGACGCGTATTCCCGGTGCGTCGCCCGCGTCTTCGTCGACCTCTATCACAAAGGCTTGATCTACCGTGGCAAAAGGATGGTCAACTGGTGTCCGGCCTCGTTGACGGCCTTGTCGGACGAGGAGGTGGTGATGAAGCCGCAAAGCGGGGTGATGTATCATTTTAAGGTTGAGGTGGCCGGCGGATCCGGTGAGCATTTGATGATTGCGACGACGCGCCCGGAGACGATTCCGGCCGACACGGCAGTGGCGGTCAACCCGAATGACCCGCGTTACCGGCATCTGATTGGACGTCACGTGTACCGGGCGTTGCCGCTCGACCAACCGAAGGAAGAACGCCGTATTCCCGTAGTGGCCGACGAACAGGTGGACTTCGAGTTTGGGACCGGGGTGCTCAAGGTGACACCGGCTCACGACAAGACAGACTACGAAATCGGGCTGAGGCATGGCCTGCCGGTGATCGACGTGCTCACGCCGGATGGGAAGATGACGGCCGAGGCGGGGGCGGAGCTGGCTGGGCTTGACCGATTTGTCGCGCGCAAGAAGGCGGCCGAGATTCTGGAAGCGGCGGGCGCGCTGGAAAAATCCGAACCCTACCAGAACAACGTGGGTTTCAGCGAACGCGCCGACGTGCCCATCGAGCCACGATTGAGCGAGCAGTGGTTTCTTCGGTACCCGAGTGTGGCCGCTTCGCGGGCCGTGGTGGCCGAGGGCCGCATGAAATTCTTCCCGGACCGGTGGGCGAAGGTGTACGACCACTGGCTGGAGGGAATCCAGGACTGGTGCATCAGCCGGCAGCTGTGGTGGGGGCACCGGATTCCCGTGTGGTATCGCGGTGGCGAGGTCTACTGCGGCGAGGCCGCTCCGGAGGGTGGCGGCTGGGAGCAGGATCCGGATGTGCTCGACACCTGGTTCAGCTCGTGGCTCTGGCCGTTTGCCACGATGGGGTGGACGGGCGACGCGACTCAGGATGCCGGCAACCCCACGCTCGGGGCGTTTTACCCCACCACCGATCTGGTGACCGGACCGGACATCATCTTTTTCTGGGTGGCTCGCATGATCATGGCGGGCTACGAATACATGGGGGAAATGCCCTTTCGGAACGTGTATTTCACGGGGATCATTCGGGACAAGCAGGGGCGGAAGATGAGCAAGTCGCTCGGCAACTCGCCCGATCCATTCGACCTAATCGCCAAGTACGGGGCGGACGGGTTGAGATTTGGCATCATGCGGATCGCGCCGACCGGGACCGACGTCCGCTTCGATGAGACACAGATCGAGGAGGGCCGGAACTTCGCCAACAAAGTGTGGAATGCGTGCCGGTACCGCCAGATGCAAGGCGCCGGAACGGCGTCGGGTGAGAGACCCGCCGCGCCGCGATCAATCTATGCGACCGATATTCTGGCCAAGCTGGATGCGCTGCAGGCCGATCTCGACGCGGCGTACGCGAACTACGAATTCAACACGGCTGCCGGCTTGCTGTACGATTTCTTCTGGAGCCACTATTGCGACCTGTACCTGGAAACGATCAAGGGCGGCACCTCGGCCGCGACGCTGGCCACACAGGACGAGGTCTTGCGGCGATTCCTTCCACTGCTGCATCCATTCATGCCGCACATCACGGAGGAGCTGTGGTCGTTGATGGGGTATGGCAAGGCCGGGGAGTTCCTGATGCAGGTGGCTGTGGCTCCCTCACGAGCCCTGGCTGAGGAATCGGCGGCACCGGTAGCCGAGGTCCAGCGGCGAGCGTCCTCGGTGTACAGCACGGCAGCGCGGGCGCGCCATCTGAAGGCGGAATGTGGGCTGGCATCCGCGCGGAATGTTGTTTTTGTTCTGAAGCCGTCATCACTGGCGGAGTCCTGGATCCGCGAGGAAGCGGAGGTGCTGCGGCTGCTGGCCGGAGCGTCCGCGGTGACGGTGGATCCGGCCTTTTCGCCACCCACGGCCACGGCGGCCACGGTGACGGAATCAGGAGACTTGTATTTACCGCTCGAGGGGTTGATCGACATCGAGGCGGAACGGGCTCGCCTAAGGAAAGAGATGAGCAAGGCCGTCGAGGAGCTCGCCAAGGCTGTCGCCAAGCTCGCCAACGCCGCCTTCGCCGAAAAAGCGCCGGACGCCTACGCCAAAACCCAGGCCATCAAGGCCGAGTGGGAGGAAAAGCGGGAGCGGCTTGCCGGTATGCTGAAAAACCTGGAATGAAATTGGTGGTTGAGGACTTGAGTCGGCATCGGTTTGTTCAACTCTTCGCCTGTTGCCCCCGTTCATGACGAAACTCCACCTCATCGCCGGAATCTCCCCCCATTTGCAGCGGCAACTGGAGGAGGCGGGAGTGGCGTCCGTTGAAAGTTTGGCTCAGCAGGAAGCGGGACTTCTGGTGCAGCGGATGATTCCGAAAGCCAAGCGAAACCGCGACTCCAAGGGGGTGACACTTTCGCAGGCCGAGGCCGACCGTCTGATCCAACTGGCGCGCGCGCTCGTCGGATTCGGGGTGCCGAATGGGAGGGGGAAGGCAGCGGCGATAGCGTCCGGCGACCTGTCGGTTGACCTGGACAAGGTCCCGGAAGCGATTGTCGTTCGCCCCTCGGCGGCGGCTTCCGTGCCGGAGCCGGAGCCGGAGCCGGAGCCGGAGCTGGAGCGGCCCGCGCCCGCCAAGCCAAAGTTTCACGACTTCAAGGCGTACCAGGAAGGGCGGACTGGGGTGGCCCCACTGCCGCGCAAACCGGCCGAAGACGAGGAGGAGGTGGAAGGGTCACTCAAAAGATTCAATTACCAGCCGGGCGAACCGGTCCCTCGAGTGGTGAGGCGCGGCGTCCCGCACCCCCGGCCGTTTTTCCTGGTTTTTTGCTCGCTGATCGTGCTGGTATCCCGGTTGCTGCTGCTGACGGTGATTGTCGGCACTCCCGTGGTGGTGTGGCCGGCCTTTGCTCAAGGCGACACGAGTCCATTGATCGGATTTCTTTGGGTTATCGGGGCCTGGATGGTCAGCTGCCTTTTTTTTGTAGTTTTCGCGGTGCGGGCGCGGTGTCGGGTGTGCACGAACCACATTTTTTGGAGCAAGCGGTGCACGAAGAACGCGAAGGCGCATCGTGTTCCGGGGCTCGGCTTGACCGGCAGCCTGGCGCTGCATGCCCTGATGTTCGGGTGGTTTCGGTGCATGTACTGCGGCACGGCGATCCGGATGAAGTTTGTTTCGGATCCCGAGCGCTCTGGCTAAGACGCGTTCTTGCGCACGGCCGACATGAGAGAATGGTGCCAGGGTGAAGGAATTGATCGATGCGTCCACGGCACCCGCGCCTGCTCCCCTGGTCCACAACCAACAGGAGGCGGTGCGCGAGTTGTTTGCGCGCCATGTGGTGCCGAGCTACGCGCGCTTCGATCTCGTCCTGTCGCACGGAGCCGGAAGCGAAGTATGGGACGTGAACGGCCGGCGGTTTCTGGATCTGGGTGGGGGCATTGCGGTGTGCTCGCTCGGTCATGCGCATCCGGAAGTGGCGGACGTTCTGGCGCGGCAGGCGCGCCGGTTGCTGCACGTGTCCAACCTGTATTACCACGAGCCGCAAGGGCGCTTGGCGCAGGAAATCGTGCGGCACATGGCGGTGGGGGGAAAAGTCTTTTTCGCCAACAGCGGCGCCGAAGCCAACGAAGGCATGTACAAATTGGCGCGAAAATTCGGTCATGCTCATCCGGGGAGCGACGGGCCGCGCTACGAGGTGATCACGACGATCAATTCGTTCCACGGACGGACGCTGGGAGGGATCGCGGCGACCGGGCAGGAGAAGGTGAAGTCAGGATTTGGGCCGATGCCGCAGGGATTCCGGTGTGACGTGCCGTACAACGATTTGGCGGCGATGGAGGCGGCGGTCGGCTCGCGCACGGCGGCCATCTTAATCGAAGGCATCCAGGGTGAAGGCGGAATCACGCCGGCCACGGCGGCGTATTTAACCGGGCTGCGGCGGCTCTGCGACGAGCGAAACCTCCTGCTCATGATCGATGCGGTCCAGTGCGGCCATTTTCGCAGCGGCTGCTTTCAAAGCTTCCAGCGGGTTCTGCGCAATGCGTTCGGTGAGTCATCCGTCGGCTTCGCGCCCGACGCCGTGAGCATGGCCAAATCACTGGGCGGCGGATTTCCAATCGGTGCCTTCTGGGTCAGGCAGGCCCACGCTGACCTGCTGGGGCCCGGCACGCATGGCACAACTTTCGGCGGCACGCCGCTCGGGTGCTCGGTGGCGCTGAAGGTTTTCGAGGTCATCGAACGCGATCGGCTGGCTCACCACGTGCGGGAGACCGGAGAGTGGCTGCACGCCCAGATCGAAGAGTGGGTGCATGATTTTCCCGGTGTCGTGTGCGGCGCGCGCGGACTTGGATTCATGTTGGGGATAGAACTGGCTCCGGCGGCGGACATTGCCGGATTCGCGGCGCGGGCGGGGGAACGACCGGCGTCGCTCCAATTTGTCGACCGACTGCATGAAGCCGGGGTACTGACGATTCCGAGCGGCGGACAAATTGTACGCCTGCTACCGGCATTGAACCTGCCGCGGGCGCAAGCGGAAGAGGGGATGGAGCGCATCCGGAAAGTGGTGCGCTCGCTGGCCTGAGTCGACTTGTGACCGAGCCGCCGCGATGTCCCGCCCCGCGCCTTTCACCTCCCCCTTCCTGCCGCGCCGGGTTTTTCTTGGTTGGGACCGACCCTTGCTGGCTTCGGTGGTCGATGCGTTGACAACCGAGTGGCTGGGTGGAGTTCTTGACCTGAGTAATCGACTGGTGGTGGTGCCGACGAGGCAGAGCGGGCGTCGGCTGCGGGAGGCGTTGGCCGAGCGGGCCGCGCTGAAGGGGGTTGGCGTGTTTCCACCTCGAGTATTAACGACCGAGGCCTTGTTCAGCGAGGTGCGCCCGGCCGGGCGGCCAGTGGCGACGTCCGTGGAATCGTTGATGGCGTGGGCCACGGTTCTGGAGGCGATACCCATTGGGGATTATGCGGCCTTGTTTCCACAACCACCACTGCGACCGGACTTTGCGTGGGCGGTGCGCTTGGCGCGATCGTGGCAGGAGGTGCGGCGCGTATTGGGGGAGGGGGGGTGGTCGATGGGCACGGTGGCGGCCCGGCTGGCGGCGGACACTCATCCTGAAGCCGCGCGCTGGGCCGACTTGGCCCGATTGGAAATCGCCTACCTCGACACACTGGCGCGGATCGGTCGAGACGATGATCAAGTGGCGAGGCAGCAGGCGGCGATGTCCCCGGTGTATCCAGCCGGCATCAAGCGGCTGGAGTGGCTGGGCGTGACCGACCCGCCGGAATCCGCGGTGCAGGTGGCCGTACGGCTGGGAGAATTGGGTTGTCTGGTCACGGTGTGGATCGCGGCGCCATCGGAGCGCGGCAGTGCCTTCGATGACTGGGGACGCCCGTGCCCGGACGCGTGGATCTCAGCGCGTGACATGCCTCTTCCTTTGGATCGAATTCACCTGGCGGCCGGTCCGGTCGAACAGGCGGTGGTTGTTCGGTCGCTTGCCGCCGGACACATGGATCCCGGGTCCACGCTGGGTCTGGGGGTGGCGGACACGGAAGTGGCGGATGCGTTGCTCGCGCTCGCTGAAAACGGAGGGGACAAATCTCCCGGCGGATTCCCGTGTCATCGGCCGGACGGCGTGCCTGCCGGGGATCACGAGTTGTGGCATGTGTTGAACGCGTGGAGCCAACTGGCTCGAGAGCGGTCGTTTCGAGCCCTCGGGCGATGGCTGCGCTTTCCCGTGGCGGCCGCGTGTTTGAAGCGCCGGAGCGGACTGGGCGACGCCATGAGCCAAGCCAGGCTGCTGGAGGCCTGGGATGCCTATCTCAACGACCATCTACCGCAAACCTTGGCGGATGGCCGGTCGTTTGAAGATCCGGTGGTCAACGCGATGACGGCGACCGCCGAGAAATTGCTCGATGATTTCTCCGGCTGTCCGCTGTCGGAAGCGGTGAGCCGTCTGCTCACGGAATTGTACGACGGCCGGCGGTTTTCGACGGCGAGGTCTGGCACTGGATCATTCATCGCGCTGGCTCGTGAACTCACTGAATGGATCCGGCAGGTGGACAGGGCGGTCCAGGCACTGGGCGCGACTCCATCCCCCGGCGAATCGCTGGCGATGGTGCTCGATCTGATGCGGGACATTCGGTTGGATGAGCTGGATCGGGCGGCGGAGGCCGTTGATGTCAACGGGTGGCTGGAAATCGCGTGGGATCCGGCGCCCCATGTGATCGTGGCCGGGATGAATGACGGCAGGCTTCCTGAAGTGATCGTTGGGCATGCGTACTTGCCGGAGTCGCTGCGCGTGCGACTTGGCCTGCACCGGACGAATTCCGCCCGGTTGGCCCGCGACGCCCACCAACTGCAGGCGTTGCTGTGTTCGCGGGAGGGCATGGGCGGGCGGGTGGATGTAGTGCTGGGCCGCGCCTCTGCGGCGGGTGACGCGCTGCGGCCATCACGGCTGTTGTTTCTGCGGCCGGATGACGAATTGCCCGATCGCGTGGCCGCGGTTTTTGGGGACGAGCGTCTCCCCTGTCCGCCGGCACCGCCGGGCCGCCGGTTGGCCTGGCGGTTGCGGGTCCCGTCGGCACGCCAATTCGAGCGGCTTTCGGTGACGGCGATTCGGTCGTATTTGACGTGTCCGTTCCGGTTTTATTTGCGGCATGGACTGCGCATGGAGGAGGTGGATCCGGAGCCGCGTGAGCTGGATGGCGCGGCATTCGGTGTCCTGTGTCATGCGGCGTTGAAGGTGCTGGTGGTCGACCCGGCTCTGCGGCGATGTTCCGACGAGTCAGTGGTGGCCGATGGGTTGAGATCGGAAGTCCGCCGATTGCTCCGGGCGTCCCACGGCGAGGCGTTGACCGTGCCGCTCCAAGTTCAACTCGCCTCGGCGGAAAGGCGGTTGGCGGCGGCGGCGGCCTGGCACGCGGCCAGCATTGCGAATGGATGGGAGCCGGTGCATGCGGAGGTCACGCTCGACGAACTTGTCGGCACCCCGTTCCTCATGGGCGGCCTGGAAATCACCGGCCGCATCGACCGCGTCGATGCCCGCGGCGAGCAACGCCGCATCATCGACTTCAAGACGAACGACTCGCCGCACGCGGTGGCTGAGGCGCATCTGGGCAAAGCCCTCAGCCCGGCTTCAGTGGCCGCCGGTTCCTGGCCGCCATGGCAGCTCGCCCTCGCGGAGCAAGGCAAGTCACATGCGTGGCGTGACCTGCAACTGCCGCTTTACGCGCTGGCCGGCCGGCAAGCGTGGGGACGGACGCCGGAGGTCGGTTACTTTCAACTCGCGAAGGCCGTATCCGACTGCACCTACCACCCGTGGACGGAGCTGACGGACGGGCTGATCGAGCAGGCCGCGGGTTGCGCGCGGGCGGTGGTCGAGGCCATTCAGGCGGGCGTTTTCTGGCCGCCGCGCGACGTCGATCGGTACGACGATTTCGCTTGGATGCTTCCCGGTGGTGTGGAGCAGGCGATCGACCCGTCAGCCCTCAAATTGCCATGATTCCGCCAGCCCCACTCACGCATGAAGCCATTCTGGCCTCCGCGGGCTCGGGCAAAACCCACACTCTCGTCACCCGGTACCTGAGGCTGTTGGCCAGCGGCCAGCCGCCGGAACGCATCATCGCCCTGACCTTCACCCGGAAAGCGGCTGGCGAATTCTTCGACAAGATTGTGCATCGCCTGGCGGACGCGGCGGCGAGCGAGGACGCACGTGTCCAACTGGCCCAGAGCCTCGACCGGTCGCGCCTGGATCAGTCGGAGGCTGTCCAGTGGCTGCGCGCGGTAGTCGAACGTCTGCCGTTTCTCACGCTGGGCACGCTCGACAGTTTTTTTATCCGGATGGTGAGCGCCTTTCCCCTCGAGTTCGGACTGGGTGGTCCTTTTGTTTTGCTGGAGGGAGCGGACATTGAGGTGGAGCGGGAGGAAGTGTGCCGACGCGTGTTTCAGGCGCTGCCGGCCGACCGACGGCATGAGCAAGTCGAATTTTTGGCGGCGTTCGATCAGGCGACGTTCGGACTCGAGGAAAAATCACTGCACCGCGCCTTCGACACCTTCATCCAGGACCATCACCTCGCCTGGATCCTCGATCCTGTCGCGGAAAAATGGGGACACCCAGCCAGAGTCTGGCCTCGGCTGCCATGGTACTTTGAATTCGCGAAGGAGGATCCGGTGGCGTTGCGGCGCGAGCTCGAGGCGGCGATGGATGGGCTCACACTGCAAAAACGGCAGCGCGAGAAGTTGCTCGAGATTGCCGGGTCCTTGGCGGAGCACGAGCCGGGAAAGCCTGATGCGCGGAAGTTCAAATACATTCGCGAGTCTCTTTTTCCGGCGCTGGACGACCTGCCCCGCGGCGCGGCGACGGTGAAGATTTACCAGCCGCTTGAGGTTCCCGAAGCCCTGGGTCGTCCCCTGGCGGCGTTGATCGGGCGGATGCTGGCGGGGGAGGCGGCCGTGGTCTTGGAGCGGACGCGCGGATTGGCCGCGGTCTTGGCGGACTACGAACGCCATCACGAAGCCATGGTGCGCCGCGAAGGACGTCTGACTTTCGATGACGTGAAATGGTTGTTGGCGCGCGGTGGGCCGGAGGGAGGGGAGGGCAGAGGGCGCTCGAGGCTGGCCGTCGATGAACGACTGGATGCGCGCTTTGACCACTGGCTCATCGATGAATTTCAGGACACCAGCCTGTTGCAATGGGACGTGTTGCGACCGTTGGTCGAAGAGGCGCTGCAGGATCCTGAAGGGAGGCGCACGTACTTTCAAGTCGGTGACGAGAAGCAGTCGATCTATCGCTGGCGAGGCGGAGAGCCCGAACTAGGCCGGCACATCATCGACCTGTATGGCCTGTCGACGCGGCCATTGACCGCTTCATGGCGATCGGCCCCGCCGGTCATTGAGGTCGTCAATGCGGTCTTCGGCAACGAAACGGCCGTGGCCTCGGTGGTGCCGCCGGCCGCGCTCACCCGATGGGTCCGAGGATGGGTCGACCACACGACGCATCGGACCGAACGCCGGGGGTTTGCGGCGCTGTTGCATCCGGCTTCTGACGGCGAGACAGCGGAAATCAAACCGGTCCTGGAGCGGGAATTGGAGGTCGTGGCGGCGTTGCTGCGGGAAATTCGGCCATTGGATCGTGGACTGACGGTGGCCGTGCTCCTCCGATCGAATGACGATGTGGCGGGCGTGGTGGAATTCCTTCGGAGCCAACCCGAACTGCCCCCGGTAGTCAGCGAATCCGATGCCTCCGTAGCGGTGGACAATCCAGTGACCTTGGCTCTGCTTTCGGTTCTCCGCGTGGCCGCGCATCCGGGGGACACGATGGCGTGGGAGCACGTTCGGATGACGCCGCTTCCAGACATGTGGACAGAAGGCGATTGGAGCCGCGGTCACCTGGTCGGGCATACATTGCAATTCGTACTGACCCATGGATTCGAAGCCTGGGTCCGGTGGTGGGCGGGGCGGCTCGACGGGAGGTTGGCTCGGGACGATGCGTTTTCGCGGCTGCGGCTGGATCAATTGGGCGAGTTGGCTCGTGTTTTCGACACCCGTGGGTCGCGGGAGATCGATGCTTTTTTGCGGGTGGTTGAATCGGCCACGGCTCGCGAGTCGGCCCGCCCGGGGGCGATTCAAGTCATGACCATTCACAAGTCGAAGGGTCTCGATTTCGACATCGTTTTCCTGCCCCGATTGGCCGGGAAATCATTTCATGACGACAGCCGGCAGCCGTTGTTGCGGCGCCGGGACGACGATTTTTCGACGCGCTGGGTGCTGCGTCGGCCGCCGGCCGAACTGGCGGTGGCGGACGTGGCGATCAAGGCGGCGCATGACGAGAGCCAGGCGGCGCAGGCCTATGAAGGCCTGTGTGTCTTGTACGTGGCGATGACGCGAGCGCGCCACGCTCTTTATCTCATCGGAGACAAGGGGGCGGGGCTCGGCACCGCCCGTCATGGCGCTGCCTTGATCGATCGGGCGTTGGTGAGTGAGGGCGTGGCGGAATCCGTGGTGGCGGACGGCCGCGACTGGGAATGCGGCTGGCGATCCGGCGATCCAAGGTGGTTTGAAGAGGTCCCGCGGACCGACGAGGAGTCCAAAGTCCCCATTCCCGAGAGCGGACGGTCCGCCTTTGTCCCTCCGACGGCCGGGGCGCGTCGCCGGCCGCGCCAGACGCCGTCGGGTCGCGAGTCGCATGTCCTTACCTCGGCACAAGTCTTTTCCAGCGCGGCGTCGCCGGCCCGTGAACTGGGGGTGTTGGTGCACGCGATGTTCGAGCGCGTGGCCGATCCCGCGGACCAAGCGCTCCTGCGTTCGTGGTGGACCGCCAGTTTTCCGGAGCCCACCGACTGGCAACGCGATGCCTGGCGCCAAGTGCTCGCGTGTCTGGACTCGGAGCGAGTGGCCGCCGCGCTGCGGGTGCCGCCCGGGGCCGTCCTCTGGCGCGAGAAGCGTTTTGAGATCATCCTGAATGGCGAGTGGGTGACCGGCACCTTCGACCGGGTCATCGTGGGCGCGACGGATGCCTTGATCGTCGATTTCAAAACGGACGACGTGGCCGACGCATCGGCGGCGTTCGAGCGGGCGGACGGATATCGTCCCCAACTGTCGCTGTATCGCGACGTGTTGAGCCGGCTGACCGGGCTCGAGCCGAGAGCCATTCGAGCCGCTCTGATTTTCACGCGAATTCGGGATGTGGTGGCCGTGGAGTGAGAGGCACGGTGCGCCCCGCGCAGATTTTCGCTTCCGCGCGGGCGGTCCCAGTGCCATTGGTTCGGTTTATGCGGATCCTGATCAGCCGATGGTGGTTGCTGCCGGTGTGGACGGGCGTGCTGGCGGTCGGTGCCCAGGAACCCGCTCGCCTCTGGATGAGCGGCGAAGGCACGTCGGTGGAGGCGACATTGATCGATGCCGATGCCGAGCGAGCCCGTCTGAGAATGAGCGATGGCTCTGTGACCATGGTGCCGCGCACTCGATTGAGCGAGGACGACGCGGTCTACGTGCAGGCATGGCTGAAGCGGCGGCCGCTGAAACTGGCGCTGCCAGACTTGCTCGGTGTGCCATCGGTCGATTTCAAAGTGGAAACCGTTCTCGAAGATCCGGCCAAGGGGCGCTTCGTGTACCGGACACCGCACTTCGAATTCGAATCGCAAGCGCGGCTGGCCGGCTCAGTGGTGCGGGAAGTTGGGCGGTCGTTCGAGGCGACATTTGAACTAGCGAGGGCGTTGCCCTGGGACGTCCAGCCGCGACCGGCGGAGGGGACCCATTTTCGCGCCTCGCTTTTCAAAGAGTTGGATGCGTACTACAAGGCGGGCGGGTTGCCGGGGAGCGCGGGGTCGTATTTCACCCATCGCAAGCGGCTGATGGTGCCGTTCGAAAGCATTGGGCTGCGCGAAGTGGGCAACGCGTTCCGCATGGCCGATGACTTCGACACACATGTCCTCGTCCATGAGCTGACACACCAGATGATGCACTTCTGGCTGCCACACTTGCCGCAGTGGGTGGTCGAGGGCACCGCCGAATACACGGGCAACCTGCCGCTGAAAAATGGGAGATTCCGGACGTCCGAGGCGAGAAATGGCCTCAGGGAGTACATGGAGTTCCGCAAGCGGCGGTTAGTCGGCGGGCTGCCCGAGCCTTATCCGCTGGACAAGTTGTTCCACATGCCGGCGGACGAGTGGAACAATCTCATCGCGACGGACAACCACAAAACCCAGCGCCTCTACATGACCAGCTACCTGCTGGTGTATTATTTCATGCACTTGGATGGCAAAGGGGACGGCGAGCGATTTGCCCGCTACATGCGCGCCAGCTCCGGTCCGTGCCGGCAAATCGAAGCGTACGAGCGGGCGCTGGCCGAATTCAAACGTCGGCCTGAGGTCAAAGTGCATCCCGACGGATCGTTTCAGCACCCGAAACATCTCGAGCCGCCGGCGAAACCGCGCGAACTGTTTTTCGGGGCAGCTCGGGAAAAGCTGATCATAGAGAATTTGCAGGTGCTTCTTGATGAACGCAGCGAGGCGCAGCTGATGGATGAGGTGCGCGGCGCGTTTAAAGAATTGGGGATCAGGTTTTAGGGGGAGGGGAGGATAGGAAGAATGGGAGGAATGGGAGGAATGGGAGGATAGGAAGAATGGGAAGAATGGGAAGAATGGGAGGAATGGGATAGATGGGGAAGAGGAAGAGGGAGAAAATAGTTTTTATTGGGCTCGGGGCGGGCACTGTGGGATCATGGGGTGGTGCAGGCGGATACTCGTGATTGGATTGGCGGGCGGATTGCTGGCCGGGTGTCGGCGATCGGAACCGGTGGGTGATTTGCTGTTTCCGGCGCGCGGAGTGCCGCGCTACGAGGCGCTGGTTTCGGCATCGTGGGTGCGGGCGGCGCAGGCGTATGCGCGGTCTAACGGTCGCGGGGAGCGACCGGAGACGATGCGTCATGATCGATTGGTGGTGGTGGAGGCGGACTGGGTGCCGGAGGGAAAGTCGGCGGACTATGATAGGGAGCATATTCCTGGAGCGGTCCTCATGAACACGGAGGACCTGGACACCGGGTATCCGCAGTGGCGGCTGCGGGATTTGCCGTCGTTGCATGAGGCGATCGGGCGGGCGGGCATTAGCGAGGAGACGACGGTTGTGGTCTACGGGCGCCAGACCATTGCAGCGGCGCGAGTTTGGTGGGTCCTGGGCTATGCGGGGGTCAGGGATGTCCGGATGATGGACGGGGGGACGGCGGCGTGGAAGGCGGCCGGCCACCCGGTTGAATCAGAGAGGGTGACGCCATCGCCGGTGCACTTTGAGGCGGCGCCGCGCGACGATTGGCTGGTCACGACCGACCAGGTGCGCACACGACTTAACGATCCGGCGGTCTGTTTCGCTGACGTTCGGAGTGCCGAGGAATTCACCGGATTGGCCAGCGGCTACCAGACGTTGCTCGCCAAAGGCCGCCTCCCTGGCGCACTGCACCTGGGCGAAGCCACGGACGGTTCGCCGCAATATTTCGAGCCGGATGGCCGGTTGCGCGCGCCCACTGATGTACTGGCGTTGTGGAAGCAGCAAGGATTGGTGCCGACGGGCGATGGGCGGCGATTCGGGCGAGACGTGGTCTTTTACTGTGGGGGCGGCTGGCGATCGAGCCTGAGCTTTTTTTACGCCTGGCTGCTCGGATTCGATGGCATCGGCCATTATGCCGATGGTTGGGTCGCCTGGAGTACACGATTCGAACCCGATCCCGATGCGGACGGTCCCTCGCCGGGATGGACCCAGTCGCCAACCGGCAATCCCTTCGATCCAGGGAGCCAGTGAGGTTCCCGTCCCGGTTCTGAAACCGGGAGGGTCATGGAGCCGTCGTCTCGGGCAGCGGCCTCAGGCGTCGATCCCGGTCGACGAACTGCGCGGTATGGGTGAATCCGGCGGCGCGGGCGAGGGCGAGCGCCCGATCGAAATCGCGTCCCACGTCCTCCGGTCGGTGGGCGTCGGAGCTGAGCACGATGGGAGTGCCGGTTTGGGCGAGCACGGTCAGAAAGTCCACTCCGGGGTAGGCCTCGGCCACAGGTTTGTGCCAGCCTGAGGTATTCAGTTCCAGGATCGTGCCGGTATCGACCACGGCCTGGGCCACGCGGTCGTAGTAGCGCCGAAGATCGACCGGTGGGACGTGACCGAATTTTTTGACGAGGTCCGGATGGGCGCAGAACTCGAAGCGCCGGGAGCGAATACAACGTTCGTAGGCGGCGAAGTACGCGTCCCAGACCTCCTCGATCGTCTGCGTCTCCCACCGCCCCAGGCTCAGCCATTTCGGATTGTCCACATCCCACCCGCCCGGTAGATAATGCACGCTCCCGATCAAATAATCCCACTGGGCCATGCCCTCCAACGCATCGAGCCACGCCCCTGCTTCATCCAAATAGTCGACCTCCAGCCCCAGCCTGATCGGGAGACCGGGGTGGGCCGCCCGCGCTTCCTCCACGCTATCCACGTATCGCGGGAGATCGGAGCGAAGCATCCGCCAATCATCAAATTCATCCTCCGGCATCGGCGAGTGGTCGGCACACCCGAGTTCCGTCAGGCCGCGCGCGGCTGCCGCCGCGGCATAGTCGATCGGCCAGCCCTCGGCATGCCGGCAAAGCAGAGTGTGAGTGTGGTAATCGCACAGCATCCGGGATCCGTAGCGCGGGCGGCGGATTTCGCGCTCGAAAATTTGCTCCGACCAAAGCGCTTCTCGGCAAGCGCCGGACAGTGCTGCGATGGCCGCCGAGGAAAGTGCTGGCTGCGTGGAGTTGGGCCGCAATTGTCGCATTTTGACACTGCTAGAGAATGCCACGGGGGCCGCGTCGACCACACGCCCACCGCCTACGAGCCCAGGAGGTCTCGTCCCACCTCGAGTGAGAAGCGCCCGCCGAAACATGTCTTCGACAGATGCCAGTGCTTCCGATTCACAGATTCTTGAGGCGGAGCCGCTCCCCACCGTTCAAAATACCACTTGTCATCCAGGGCCCCCCGTAGCCGGTCGTTGGCCCGCCCCGGAATATTTTCTTCGGAAACGTAGAATTTCCCTTGCCTCCCCCTCGGGGTATGGCTCAAAGTCAGCTTCGCATGAAGAAACTGATCGCGCTCATCACACTGGTATCCATGCAGGCTACCCCGGCCATGGCATGGATCGGCGGCCCCTGGTCCGGCAATACATGGGATGGCCAGACCACCGGCCTGTTCGGCGGCACCATCACCATGAAGAACGGCTCCGGAATTTTCCGGTTTACGTCCACTGAAACGGCCCAGATGGGGACATACAGCTCGTCGATGATCTACTATAAAGGCATCACGTTCTTTGGCAGCTGCCAGGCGAACATCGATTTCGAAGCGAAAACCGTCGACGGCATGACCAATGGGTCCGCTTTCAACCGGAACCCCGGACCTGCGCAAAACCGCACATCCCCGATCGTCGACAACAATCCGAATTTCGCCCCGGGGAGCACAGGGAGCAACCAGTCGTTCACCATCCCCCTCGTCCCGAACATCGTCGATGGCGAGCCGACCCCAAACAACTTTCAGCTGACCAACGTGGGCACCAGTGGTCCCGTGGGCATCGCCAATACGACTTGGAGCGGCCGTCTGACCACGACCAAACCGAACGTCCGATTCCGCGCCAAAGGCGAAGCGAATTTCCTCGGCCCGCAGAAGATCGTCCAGCGGATCACGGTGCGCTACGGTGAGCCGGTCATCCCGCGGACACCCTCCGATCCGAGCCTGCCAGTGGAAACCTTCATTCCTGGACCTCCCGAAGAAGTTTCGGTTGATCGGGGTGGCAACGATCCATTTCCGGAGCCGACCAATCGGGTCAAGCTGCGCGTCTTCGGATCGCGGATCAGTTACAACCTGTTCGTTCCGACCGGCGGTACCAATGGCACGGTCGAAGGAACCGGTGGCGGTGGCTTCGCCTTCTAATCCCGCCCCAGGATTCCATCCTGCCTGAGCCCTCCCATCATTGGATCGATTTTCATGCGGCAAGCGGACGTTTCGGCGTCCGCTTGCTTTTTTTCATGGGATGCGTGGTCGTCGTTGCGGCGGCGTATTCTCCATGGATACTAAGCGACGATTGTCCTGTTCTCGTGGTCTCTGTCCGCCTATGCACCCCGACTCTCTCCGTGCTTCGAAACGCCATTCCAACCGTCGGCCAGCTCAGCGGCAGCCCGCATCGGTCCGCGGGTTTACGCTCACTGAATTGCTGGTGAGCATTGGATTGATCGCCATACTCGCCACCCTCGGCCTCGCCTTCAATTGGAGCAAAATGCGCAATAAGGTCGAAAGAGTCACCTGCGAATCGAACCTGAAAACCCTCTACTCAGGCTTCGGCAACTACCTCTCGGACTATAGCGAGTGGCCGCAAATTCCAGAAGACAAAAACATCGATACCGGCGACGGCGAAAACGCTTATTGGGAATTTTGGATTACCAAGATGAAACCCTACAAGGTCTCGGAAATCCACTGGCTCTGTCCGACCGATCGCCGCGAACGCGCCGCCAACCAAAAGCCCGAGGAACGCGAGGAATTCGAAGGGACCTATGTGCCGACGGAATTCGACTCCGGGCCATCCACTCCCATGGCGTGGCGGCAACCATGGTTTTTGGAGCGGACCGATTTTCATGGCGACGGGCCGCTTATGATGATGCCAGACGGATCGATCCAGCCGTCTCCGTGGTCGAAATTCTGATTCGGACCACCCTGATTTGCCCGTGAATTTTCACCAGCATGACGTGGCCTACGCTCTGGAAATGACCCGCGTGCTTCATGTGCCGGACCGGCGCATCGATACCTTCGGAACCACCGATTTCCAATTTGTGCTCATCAGCGAGCTCATGGACCAAGTGGATCGGGTCCGCGTGCGCTCGGGCCGGCTGCAGGCGGGGCGACCGGTCATCATGCGGCCTGATCCACAGCCGGACATGACATTTGAAGGATTTGGGGACCAGGCAGAGGCGTTTCGCGACTGGATCAAGGCACATCACGAGAATCTGGCGTTTCTACGTTATGGATTTACATTCAGCAAGTCGTCCGTTACGGAATCCCTGTTGCACGAGCCCTTCGAGTCAGTCCAAGGACGACTTGTGGCCGAGGCGGTTCAATCCGGAAATCCGATGAGAGCGGTGATCGCCGGCGTGGACGACACGTGGGAAATCAGTTTGCTTCGATTCAGCGTGGAAATGATCCAAAAGTCCTCGGGTATCAACATCTTCGATTTTAAGCGGCGAGGGCTGCTCTGAGCAGCCGTGCCGGTGCCGTGCGATGCGATTCAAGATTCTGATCTTCGTCCTGTCCCTGGCCTTCCTCGCCGGAACCTTCCTCGCGGCCTATTGGTTTTACGATACCATCGACCAGCCAGAACGGCAGGCCGAGCAGGCGCTCGCGCGCCGTGTCCGCCAAGCGGCCACTCAGCCGCCCCCAGACCCGGCCGCTTCCTCCTACCAAAAGGCACTGGCGGCGCTCGAGGCGGGCGAAATCGATTCCGCGCACGAGCAGTTGACCCGACTCCTCAAGGTTTATCCCTCCTCACCGCGCATTCCCGAAGTGCAACGAATGCTGGGCGAAATCAATCTCGATCGACTGTTCTCGCGTTCCCCCATGCCGGGGAAGCGCGACTACATCGTCAAGCCGGGCGATTCGCTCGCCCGCATTGAAAAGGGCAGTTTGACCACCATTCCCTTTCTGAAACAACTCAACCAGCTGAGCGGGCTTAACTTGCAGCCGGGTGATCGTCTTGTCTATCAGCCACTGGAATTCGAAATCGAGATCGATCTGGCGAAGTCGACTTTGACCGTGCGCCAAAAGGGGGCGGCCGGACTGGAACCCGCGTTTTTTAAAGAATACTCCCTCATCGCGGTGGCGCTGCCTCCCCAATTCCCCAAAACTCTTACGACTCAGATCCAGGAAAAACCGACTGTGCTCGATGGAAAGAAGGTGCTCACAAGCGACCCGAAATACGCTTTTACCCGCAAACGGCTGGTGACCACGATTCGGCCCGGGCGGGCCAATCTGATGATCCGGCCGGATTCGGATCGGCACGAATCGCCGCCGGCCACTCCACCGCCCGCCGGCTCAGCGCCGCCCGCGGCCGCCACGCATGGAGTCTTTCTGGCTGATGGCGATATCGAGGAGCTGTCGACCATCCTGCGGATCGGGACACCCGTTGTCGTGCATCGGTAACCGTTTCCTCTTTCGAGTTGCCGCTGGTGGCGACTCGCGGCTACGCTGCGCTTCCATGAAGGTGGCCCTAGAGTTTGAGAAACCGATCGTCGAGCTGCAATACCAGCTGGACGAATTGCTGCGGCGGTCGGCGGGACAGGATTTGGATGTTTCCGAGGAGGCCGCGGCCATCACTTCCAAGCTCGAGGAGTTGAGGGTGCAAACATACCGGGGATTGACCGCCTGGCAACGAGTCCAGATTTCGCGGCATCCAGGTCGCCCGTTCATGCTCGATTATGTCGACAAGTGCTTCACTGACTTTCTCGAGTTGCATGGCGACCGGCATTTGGGCGATGACAACGCCATGCCGGGAGGATTCGCCACGCTCGACGGCATCCGGTGCGTGGTTGTGGGTCATCAGAAAGGTCGTGACACGAAAGAGAATCTGAAACGGAACTTCGGCAGCGCGCACCCCGAAGGCTATCGCAAAGCACTGAGACTCATGCGTCTGGCCGAGAAATTCCAATTGCCGGTGGTCTCCTTGATCGACACCCCGGGCGCCTTTCCCGGCGTTGAGGCCGAGGAACGCAACATCGCGGAGGCCATTGCCTTTAATCTTCGCGAGATGATGCGGTTGGCCACGCCCGTGGTGGCGGTGGTCTTGGGGGAAGGGGGATCGGGCGGAGCGCTGGGCATCGGGGTGGCGGATCGCGTGCTGATGCTGGAGAATGCCTATTATTCGGTGATCAGCCCGGAAGGGTGTGCGGCCATCCTCTGGAAACACCGCCAGCACGCGCCCGAAGCCGCCGAGGCCATGCGCATCACCGCCGCGGAACTGGAGAGGCTGGGCATCGTCGATGAGGTCGTCGCCGAACCTCTCGGCGGCGCCCATCACGATCACGCCGCCGCCGCGGTGGCCCTCAAGCATGCGCTCTTACGCCACCTGCGCTCTCTTCAGCATTTGTCGCCAGGGGAATTGCTCACCGGTCGCTATGCGAAGTTTCGGAAGTTCGGCGCACTCGCGGGAGAATGAACCTAAAATGGACGATGAACAACCATGAAAGTCACGGAACACACGAAAAATCATTAACTTAGGACAAGCGACCTTCTCATCCACCAGGTGGACGGCAATCGTCGGGCAATGCCTTGGCTTTTCGTGTGTTTCGTGTTTTTCGTGGTTCCCATCCTGGTTCTTAGGGTGAACGGGGGACATGGGAGCGGAGGCCATGGGCACCGCGGATTCTTTGCTTGGCGAAGGCTTTGCAATCTGGAGTGAGGCCAGGGCGTCTTCACTCTCAGCGCAATCGGGCCCAAAGACGCCCGTGGAAAAATGCGCTGAGGCCACGGCGCACCCGTCGTCACATTTTTGAGGCGACGATCGGGAATGCGATGGCTCCCAGGACGGCGAGGATGATGATGATCAGGAAGATCCAGATCCAGACCGGCGTCTTGTACTTGATGTGGCGGGTGGCCGCGCGGATTTCGTTGTAACCTGGCGAGAGGACGCGCTTCCCCCTCGCCCGGCAGAGGGCTAACAGAATAAGCACACTGATCAGTGTGCCGATGGGGAACCCGATCAGACCGATGCAAGCCAGAACAATCGCTGGAATTCGGGCCGCCGGATTGAGATTGCGCAGCATGATGCCGACCACGCCCTGCGTCAGCATCAGGAGAGTCACGAGCCCGCCGAATACCAATTCCATTCCGCCACTGGTGGACCCTTCCACGTACATGGTGAAGACCACGGCCACCGCCAACGGCAACGAGAGCATCCACAGGCAGCCGATACCGCGGATATTCGTTTCGGTGGTCAGGTGTTCTTTGCGGATGGCTTCGGCCTGGCCCGCAACTCGAGTCGATGGCAGTGGGATACCCGCCGAGGGCGGTTGATAGGGGTTGAATTCGAGGGCCATGGTGAATTGGAGGGCGGTAAAAATGCCGCAATATATAAATTTTTATCAAAATATTAATAATTTCAACATTTTTTTTTAGCTTCGGAGTGGACTGAACGGCGGCGGATTCTGGCACGGACGAGCATTGAGGTGAGGTATCGTCGACAAAGGCGGAATCGACGGCATAGGGCGAAGTGAAGAGCGGAATGGTTCGTCACTCATCACCGGTGGCTGAGCCGCGAAGCCTTGGGTGAAATGAGACTGCGTTCCTGGTATTGCCATGGCCGACGATTCCGCTTTTTCCGGCGGTACAACTCAGTGGATCCTTTGAACGCGTTGGGTGAAGGAGAGATGGAAGGACAAAGCGTTGCCTTGACGCTCAATGACGATCCATTGAGGCATTCCATTCCTCCCAGCAGCGGCGAAATCCCGGGGCAAAATCCTGGGGACGGGCGGCGATCCAGCTGGCAATTTCGTCTGGCGGGAAAGCGAGCACGGCTTCGATTTCCGCGGCGGGGAGGCGGAGGCGTCGCGGATCGGCGGTGACGGTGAACAATTCGACGAACTCCCATCCGGTTTCCGGGCCGGCATCGAGACGGGCAATGCGCTTCGGTGGATCGGCGGTGCGATCCAGCCCCAATTCTTCCTCGAGTTCGCGCACGGCGCAGGCGGCGTAGGATTCTCCGACGTCCAGATGCCCTGCGGCGCTGCTGTCCCACAATCCCGGGCAGGTGTCCTTGAGGTGTGATCGCTTTTGCAGGAGCAGGTCGCCTCGCTGAGTGAACGCGAAGACGTGCACGGCGCGATGACACAATTCGCGCGCGTGCACTTCGGCGCGAGGGCGCTGGCCGATCACGTGATCGGTCTCATCGACCACGTCGAACAACTCCTCGGCCGATTGTGGGTGATCGCTGAGCGGGTGAGGGTCGCTGCGACGAGTCAGCTCGACCCACTGGGCCACGCTCAATTCCTCGGCGCGTGCCGTCTCCGGTACCTCGAGGGCGGCGCACAAATCCGGCCAGGGGCAGGGGAGCGAGGTCAGGACGTTCTTGAGTTGTTTACGCCGCTGCGAGAACCCGGTCCGAACCAACTGGGTGAAGAGGGGTTCGTCGAAAACCGGCAGTTCGTGCCGGTTGCGCGGTCGCAGCGAGACTACGGCCGATTGCACGGCCGGCCGCGGGTGGAACGACTCTGGGAGAACATCACAAAGTTGTTTGGTCACCCAGCGCGCCTGCAAGCGAACCGACAGTTGTCCATAGTCTCCGCTGCGTGGCGGGGCCGTCACCCGGTCGCAGACTTCCTTCTGCAGCATGAAGAGCGCGTGGCCGACCGGGGATGGCGTTTCCAGCCAGCGAGTCATGATCGTCGTACCCACGGAGTAGGGCAGATTACCCACCAATTTGAGCGGGCCATGCTTGAAGAATGGGCGCAAATCCAGCTCTGCCGCGTCCGCCTCGACCACCTCGATTTTGGGGTCGCCCGTATGGGTCGTCCGGAGATCGGCGGCCAACCGGGCGTCCTTTTCCACGAGGATCAGCCGACGCGCCCGCCCGATCAGGTGCCGCGTCACCGCGCCCAGACCCGGACCAATTTCCACAAGCGTGTCGTCCGGTATCGCACCCACCGTCTCCGCGATCCAGCGCGCCAAATTATCATCGACCAAAAAGTTTTGCCCCATCGAGCGGCTCGGCCGCACCTCGAGGTGCGCCAATTGCCGGCGGGTGGCACGTCGTGACATGGCACTGATGTAGCGTGGCTCGGGCGTTGCGAAATCAAGATTTCTCCGTTCGCCTCAATCTCAGGGGCGCCGGGGCGGCTGAGGACGGCGCTTCTTGCTCACTATCAATTGTTACCGGGACGGCTTTTCGCATGCACCTACCATACCCGCTTTGGCAAGTGTTTTGTTTTACCATTTGCCGCGCAGTACATGAGCATGGCAAAATTTCCGAGCCAAAGGAAGAATCCCATCGCCAGGAGAGGCACCCACACCTTGGGCGGGATGACACCCGGCCACGGCTCCCGTACTGCATCAAACTTCCCCTCTGATAGACTCCGGAGCGAACCATGCCTTGCCTACAAAACAGAAGACCATCCCGCCTCGAAGGCGGGATGGTCTGCGAAAACTAAAGCCAATTAGATTAAGCGTCAGCCGTTTCGCTCACGAGACCAATTTGCGCCGGAGGAGGTAGACGCCGAGAAGAGGCAGGGCCATCAGGGGGAGGGTCGTCCCGCCATCGGGCACCGTCGTATTCTGGGTCGAAGTGGCCCCGAAGATTTGGCGGACATTGGACGTGAAAACCGCGGACCCGATGTTGTTGAGAGTTCCAGTCCCGGTGTTCACGGTGTAGATGCCACCACCACTCTCAAGCGCGTAGAGCAAACCTCCATCTTCGGCGAGTCCGAATATATTGGTTACACCAAAGCCCGCGCCAACGATGCTGGAAGCCCCTGGAACGGCTACATCCACGTCCAGCAGGGCGTTGTCCGCTGGGATGTTGATCGAGCCATACATGTCGCCGTTGAAAAGAGCCAGATCTCCGGAAGACGAGGTTCCCGTTCCCAAGCTGCCCAAGTTGGAGGCGATGCCGGTTCCGAGGTCAATCGACCAAAGGTTGTCGTCAGTCGACGACATTGCGTAGGCGGTTGTTCCCACGATCTCCAGCGCGTTCATGCCAGTAGCCCAACCCGGTCCCACCGACGTGGCGGCTCCGGTGCTCGAATTGATGGAATAAAGCCGACCGAACGAAATCCCGAAAAGATCCCCGTTACTGTCAAAGGCAATGTCGGTCATTGTGTCATTCACCCCGAATGAGCCGACGTCGGTGACTATTCCGGAGTTGGGATCGATCGTCGCCAGGGCATCGTCGTCGTGAATCCAAATCACCGCCTGCGATGAAAGTGGGAAGGCGAGTAGAGAAGCTACAATCACTAGCTTTTTAGTCAGGGATATGTTCATGGTCGGTTTATTGTTGGTTCACTATTAAGCAGCCGAGCTTCTGCCAGGAGCATCCACTCGTCCATCGCTCCACCACCCGTCTTGAGACGGGCGACAAAGACGAGAAGCATGGAAGCAGTTTTCATGCCACGCCGTCTTGTGCCAGACCAGTAGCCATACAAACCGTTGAAAGTGAACTGAGTAAAAGTTCAACAATCTATCCAGGGCCCGTCGTTGAAGTTCCCTTGGGAAGACGGACTTTGTAAATGAATCCGACACTCAGAAATCAATTATAGCGATAATCTATTGATAAACAACAGATTGGCTACACCAAATCTGTTTGTAAGCTTTTCCGACAGAATGGGTCTTTTCACCCCACAAAACGCATGCCACGGCACCCCTCCGACCCGGGGCGTAGCCGATTCGTTAGGCAGGCTTTTTTTCCCTCGGCGAACGGGCGCGAAGCGTCTGGCGGTTGCTGGGAAGGGGGCGGTGGCAGCCATTTTGGGTAAGGCAGGCGCTGCAATCCAGGGGCAAGCGAGGTCGGAAGGTTTATGCTCTTCCTGCGGCCGAGCCGCGCGGCCATTCCATTCCCGGGATCCCCAATCGTTGGGCGAGGCGCCGGGGTCGCCGGAGCGCTTCCGCCATGCGGGCGGTTTCGTCCGGGCCGCGACGGTCGAGGGAGGCCGGGTGGGGGTCTGGGGCGGCGACGAGGCCGAGCTGGTGCAGGACATGCGCGGTGCTGTGTTTGTAGGCGCCGACGCTGAAGACCGCGTCGGGCCGGAAAACCTGGTCTTCTAGCGACTGCAGGGCCTCCAAGAGTTTGTACACGCGGGTGTCGAAGCCGCCAGTGCGGCCGGCGGGAAAGGCCTTGGATTCCTGGCCGTCGGCGAGCCACATGTCGAGGGCGGCGCAGACGAGCGGGGCGGCGCTGGAGGCGGCGCCGATGAGGAGGGGA
The DNA here is from genome assembly GCA_046155625.1 of Verrucomicrobiales bacterium. GTDB lineage: Bacteria > Verrucomicrobiota > Verrucomicrobiia > Verrucomicrobiales > V1-33 > CAJBME01. Next base: position 53,158 of record JBJXFS010000067.1, read on the forward strand.
AGTCCGGTTTTGATGGCGGTGGCGAGGCCAAAGTCATCGCCACTGTGAGGAAGGAATTCGAGGCCCAGCTGACGCGTCAGAGCGGCCCAATAGAGGAAATGGGGTTCGTCGAGAGTGCTGACTTTGCCACCGGTGAATTTCGGGTGGGAGGCGAGTTGGTGGAGGAGCCAGGGACCGAACGGGGTGGCCCAGGGCACGAAGGCGGGTTCGAGGGCGTGGGCGAGGGCGGGGCGGCTGACGAATTCGGCGATGGCGAAGTACCCGTCGCGGCGCGCTTCGGGGGAAAGCTCATTAAGCCGCTGCGAGGTCATGATCATGACCTCGCAATTGTCGTAGGGCTGGGCGAGGTCGAGCAGCGGAAGGTACCGGAGTGCCTGGAAGCCGTTGTCGTTCTGAGCGCCGCGTGCGGTGATGCCGGCGATGAACCGGTGGTCTGGGAAGGTGTCTCGGAAACGCCTGAGGACTTCCGCGTACAGGGCATCATCGAGGTCGAAAATGTAGCCCGTGTCGGCATTGAGGACCGGGACGAATTCCACGCGGTAACGGGCGGCCGCCTCCATCATCCAGTGCAGGCTGCGGATGAAGCCGTCCCAATCCGGACGCCCGTCGGCAAAGGGAAGAAGGGCGGCGGCACAGAGGCGCGGTTTGCGCGCATGAGTGATCAAGTCTTCCTCGGAGGTCCAGGCCCAGACGGTGTCGGCCCAGGGAGTGTCCGGCCGCAAGTCGGCGGGATCGGCAATGAGGTCGGGGGCGGGCATGGGTGAGGCAAGGCGGGCTATGGTTCAGTCGATCGCTTGATTTCCTTGAGTCGGCTGTGTTCGGGTTTCGTTGTGTAATGTCTATCCAACGGATAACAACCACTGGGCAGCCCGTTGCGCGGGGCCGTCGTGCAGTCGCTGAATGTCCGGCAGATGAGTTTTGGATCAAGCGCGGTGCCCTGCGCGGCGTCAGCGAGAAAGCTGGGATACGAGAGGGCCATGCGGCCGAGGCCGACGACATCTGTCCACCCGTGGCGCACGGCGGCCTGGGCGACACAGGGAAGGTGTTCTTGAAAGTAGGTGTAACCCGTCCCGACGAAAACGAGACCGGCGGGAGCGTGTCGTTTGACCTCGCGCAGGGCGTTCATCTGGCGGGCGACGTCGATGAGCGGGTCGTAGGCCGGTTGGTACCCGTCGCTGGGCGGAAAGGCGGCCGGTCGCTGGATGTGCGGCGTGTAATACGGCGAACCGGCGGTCGCATTGATAAGTCGAATGCCGAGCGTGGCGCAGAGCTCGATGAATTGGTGGGTTTCGGTGAGGTCGATCCGGCGCGGATCGTCCGGATCGATGCCAAAGCCGCAGCGATAAGGCAGGCAGGCGGAGAAGTCCTCCGGAATGCCGGGACCGAGTTTTCCCGGCTGGGAGCGCGTTGGGTCAGGCCGGTGCGGGACCATGTCGAACAAACTGAGGCGGACCGCGAGATCAATATCGTTGCCCTCGGCACGGAGACCGGCGACGATTTCGCGGAGCGGCCGGGTGCGGTTTTCGAACGAGCCACCGTATCGGCCGGGGCGGGTGTGGGCTCCGAGGAATTCGTGGAGCAGGTAGCCGTGGCAGTGTTTGATGTCGATGAAGTCGGCGCCGGCCTCACGGGCGAGCCGCGCCGCCCGCACATAGTCAGTGATCAGGACATCCATAGCGTCGTCGCTCAGGACTTGGGCGTCGCGGGTCACGTTAAATCGGCGATCGAGCAGCGGATGGCGGAAGGCGACGAGCGACTCCCATTGTTGACCGTGCGGCCGGCAGAAGCGACCGCTGTGGGTGAGTTGAAAGCCGATGGCGAGGTCCGAGTCGTCGCCCCATCGGTCGCGGTGGCTGGCGCGGCAGAGCGAGACGAGTTCGGCCAGTCCGCCGATGTTTTCGGATCTGATGACGAGTTGGTTGGGGTTGGCGCGGCCATCGGGTCGCACGGCCATGGCTTCACCGCCGCAGATGAGTTTGGCCCCGCTTTGGCCAAATCGCATCCATCGGCGCCGCATGTCGTCGGTGATGCCGCCGTTCGTCGTGCCGTCCCACCCCTCCATCGGGTGGATGGCGATCCGGTTGCCGGGGGTTCGACCGTTGAGCGACAGCCCGCTCAGCGGCTGAAGCAGTGGCGATTCCGCGGATGGCGTCAGCGTGTCGTCACAGGGGATTTCGATGCCCAATCCGGTCACGTGCTCACGGAAAGCGGCGGCGGATTTCAGGGTGGCTAGGCGAAGAATTTTCGCGGGATCGGTGGACATCGGCCCTTTGCGTAATGGGACGGATGGAAACTGTAAACCGAAAATCAAGTCCGTTGCCCATTCCGACTGGTCGTAGGGATTCCCGCCAATAAATGAGGTGAATTCGGAGGGTCGATAGGGGTTTGCGGGTGGAGTGGGTGGAGCGTAGTGTATTATGATGGATCAGGCGATATTGAGGAGTCTTCGGCGACCGACCGCGGCGTGGTCTTGGCGCGGGTGGTTGATGGGTGTGTTTTTGGGTGTCGGGGTGGCCGTGATGCCGGCGTGGGGGGCGGTGGATTTCGATCATGAGGTGGCGCCGATTTTGAAGAACCGATGTATCGAGTGTCACTCCGCGGTTAAGAAGAAAGGGGGGCTGAGTTTGAATGACCGGAGCGGGTTGATGGCCGGGAGTGAAAATGGACCGGTGGTCGTAGCGGGGGAGGCGGCGGGCAGTCGGCTGATCGAGTTGGTGTCCTCTGATGACCCAGACGATCGGATGCCGCCGAAAGGGGAACGATTGACCGAAGCGGAAGTGGCCGTGCTGCGGCGGTGGATCGACGAAGGAGCGGCCTGGACCGAGGGCTTTGCGTTCGTGCGGCCGGCGTACGAACCGCCGCTCAAGCCGCGGAATCCGGAATTGCCGCCCCCAGTGGCGGGCCGCAATCACCCGATCGACCGCCTGATCGACGCCTACTTGGCCAGCGAGAACTTGCCGCGTCCCGAACCGGTGGACGATGCGACATTTTTACGGCGCGTGTCTCTGGACCTGACCGGTCTGCTGCCTAAGGCGCCGGGGGTCGAGGAATTCTTGGCCGACCGATCGCCGGGCAAACGGATGGCGCTGGTCGAGGCGCTTTTGGCGGACGAAACCGCCTATGCCGAGCATTGGCTGACTTTCTGGAACGACCTTTTGCGCAACGATTATGCGGGAACCGGGTACATCGACGGCGGCCGGCGCCAGATCAGCGCGTGGTTGTATTCGGCGTTGCGGGAAAACATGCCGTACAACCAATTTGCGCGCGAGCTCATCGCCCCGCCGACCGACGAGAGCCGTGGATTCATTGGCGGCATCAAGTGGCGCGGCGAGGTGAGCGCCGGCCAGACGGTCGAAATCCAATTTGCCCAAAGTGTGGCCCAGACGTTTCTCGGTCTGAACATGAAATGCGCGTCCTGCCACGACAGCTTCATCGACCGGTGGAAGCTGGATGAAGCCTACGGGCTGGCCGCTGTGTTTTCCGAGCGGGAACTGGAAATCGCGCGTTGCGACAAAGGGACGGGCCAGATCGCGCAGGCAGCATGGATCTTTCCTGAGCTCGGGCACATCGACACCCAGGCACCGGCGCCGGAACGGCTCAAGCAATTGGCCGGCCTGATGACCCACCGCGACAATGGGCGCTTCACCCGCACCATCGTCAATCGCCTCTGGCACCGCCTGATGGGCCGCGGCATCGTCCATCCAGTCGATGCCATGCAGAGCGAACCATGGCATCCGGATCTGCTCGATTTCCTCGCCGAACACTTGGTCGCCAATAACTACGACCTAAAGCGCATTCTCGCCTTCATCACCTCGTCACATGCCTATCAAAGCCGGACGGTCTCCGCCGCGTCCCCTGCCGACGATGATGCCGCCCCATTCGCCGGCCCGCGCCCAAAACGTCTGACCGCGGAACAGTTTGTCGACGCCATCTGGCAAGTTACCGGCACTGCGCCGCGCAAAATGGACGCCCCGGTCACGCGCCATAGGAAGTCAGGGGAGGGGATGGCGCCGACCGCGGCGTGGGTGTGGGGCGATTCGGCACGGGACGGGGGCGTCCCGCCGTCGGATGAAACGCTCACGTTCCGTCGCGAATTCGTCCTCGGCGGCCCGGTCGCGCTTGCCGCCGCCGCGGTGACTTGCGACAATGAATTTCGCCTTGCCGTCAATGGCTCCGAGCTGGCCCATTCGCTGAATTGGGAATCCGTCAGCGCCATCGATCTCACCGAATCACTGCGACCAGGCGCCAATGAAATAGTCATCGAGGCGAAAAATGCTGGGGCCGGGCCCAATGCCGCCGGCTTGTTTTTCGAGGCCCGGATCAAGCTTGAGGATGGCGGCGATCAGCGGGTCATTTCCGATGGTGAGTGGGTTTGGCACACTGGGCCTCCATTGGCTGGCGGTGACTGGAAACCGGTGGTGATTGTCCCCGCGCTCGGGGTCTGGACATCGGTGGTTTCGGCGCAGGTGCCGGGCGCCCTGGCGGATGGGATGGGGACTGGCTCCCGCATGGTCCGAGCCGCCTTGATGAACAGCGATCTTTTGATGCGCGCGCTGGGGCGTCCCAATCGCGAGCAGATCGTCTCGATGCGGCCAAACGACCTCACCACGCTCGAGGCCATCGACCTGTCCAACGGCCAGATTCTGGCCGACCTGCTCGCTCGCGGTGCTCAGCGACTGGCCTCCCTGCCATGGGCCGATGGCCAGGCCCTCGTCCGCCACGTCTATCTCTCCACGCTTTCCCGTCCGCCCAGCCCGCAGGAGCTGGCCCTGCTCAGCCCGACCCTCGCACCCCCCGTCGCCGCCCAAGCCGTGGAGGATGTCCTGTGGGCCATCTGCATGACACCCGAATTCCAGTTTAACCACTGATCCCGCCCGCCATGAAACCGCTCCTCGATCCCCATCTGCCTCCCGCCCTTGCGCGGCGCGGATTTCTCAAATCGCTCGCCGCCGCGACGACCGCGGGCTGGGCCGCCGGCGCCCCTCGTCCCGCGCTCGGCGCCGCCGGCTCCCCGGTGCCGCAGCCCGCTCCTCGCGCCGACGCCTGCATCCTGCTTTGGATGGGTGGAGGCATGGCTGCGCCCGATACGTTCGATCCCAAACGTTACGAGCCATTCCAGAAGGGCCTCGAGGTGAAAAAAATGCTCAGCACATTTCCGGCCATCGACACCTCCGTCGACGGCTTGAAAATCTGCCAGGGTCTGGAGTCGATCGCCCAGGTGATGGATCGCGCCGCCTTGATCCGCTCGGCGGTCCAGCCGGACCTCGGCAGCATTCTTCATTCGCGGCACCAGTACCACTGGCACACCGGCTATGTGCCACCCCAAACGGTGGCTTGCCCGCACATCGGCGCCTGGATGGCCCGCGTGCTCGGCCCCCGCAACCCGGTCATCCCACCCTTCATCAACATCGGCCAGCGTCTCGAGGGCGTGGGCGAGAGCGAGGAACTCAAGGCATTTACGACCGCCGGTTTTTTGGGCAGCGAATTTGGTCCAATGAACCTCCCATTCCCCGAGGAGGCGGCGCAGTCCGTCAAACCGCCCAAGGGCATGGACGCGGGCCGCTTTACCAACCGCCAAGCGCTCTTTCGCCGCCTTGTCGACGCCAACGTCCACCGCGATGTCATGAGCGGCTATCAGGAGGAATCGCTCCTGCGCAGCATGGAAAATGCCTACCGCCTTCTCCACGCCAAGGAACGCGACGCCTTCGACATCACCCTCGAATCACAGGAAACACTCGCCGCTTACAACACCGGTCTCTTTGGCCGCGGCTGCCTGCTCGCGCGCCGTCTCGTCGAGGCCGGCGCCCGATTCGTTGAGGTGACCACTGAATATGTCCCCTTCCTCCACTGGGACACCCACGCGGACGGACACACCACGGTGGCGCGCCTCCACCGCGAGATCGACGCCCCCATCGCCCGCCTCATCCGCGATCTGGAAGAGCGGGGCCTGCTTGACCGGACGTTGGTCATTATCGCGAGTGAGTTTAGCCGCGACGCGCTCGTCGAAGGGCGTCCCGGATCGAAAGCGCCGGACCAGACATCGTTTCCGGTCGATCGCCTGGAGGAAATGAAACATTATGGGCTCCATCGCCACTTCACCGGCGGCACGAGCGTGGTCCTCTTCGGCGGCGGCATGAAGAAGGGCTTCGTCTACGGGCGCACGGCCGACGAACGCCCGCTGCTCGCCGTGGAAAACCCCGTCACCATCAGCAACCTCCACGCCACCATCATGACCGCCATGGGCATCAGTCCGAAAACCGAATTTTCCATCGAAGGCCGTCCGTTCTATGTCACCGAGGACGGTCTGGGTCAGCCGGTCACCCACCTCTTTGCCTGATGTCAATAATTCGTGATTTCATCATCCGGCCCGCCTCCCGAGCCGCCTGGATCGCCGTCGCCCCGCTCATGGCTGCCGCCTCGCCGGCCGCCGAGCCAGCACCGGATTTTGCCCGTGAAGTCCGGCCGATTCTCGCGTCCCACTGCTTCAAGTGCCACGGACCCGACGACAAGGCTCGCAAGAGCGGGCTTCGCCTGGACGTGCCGGAGGGTGCCTTGGCGGCCGGCGACTCTGGAGCCGTCGCGGTGGTGCCCGGCCGGCCGGACGAGAGCGAAGTCATACGTCGCTTGCTCGCCGAAGACCCGGACGACCTGATGCCGCCTCCCGCGGTCAAACATCCGATGTCCGCGGCCAAGATCGAGGTCCTCCGCCGCTGGGTGGCCGCCGGTGCCCGCTACGAAAAACACTGGGCGTACATGCCACCCCAACAGGCACCGCTTCCCAGTGTCCAGAATAAGGCGTGGCCTCGCACCGCCATCGATTACTTTGTGCTCGCTCGACTCGAGGCCGAAAGCCTGTCGCCCGCGCCCGAGGCCGACCGCGCCACCCTCGTTCGCCGCCTTTCCCTCGACCTGACCGGCCTGCCGCCGACTCTCGAGGAAGCCGACGCCTTCATCAATGACGCGGCACCCGACGCCTATGAGCGACTGGTCGACCGCCTGCTGGCTTCGCCACGCTACGGCGAGCGTTGGGCGCGTCGCTGGCTGGATCTGGCGCGCTACGCGGACACGAATGGCTACGAGAAGGACCGGCCCCGATCGATCTGGCCGTGGCGTGACTGGGTGATCCGCGCTCTGAACGCCGACATGCCGTTTGACCGATTCACCACCGAACAGCTCGCCGGTGACCTGCTCCCGGACGCCAGCGAGGAGTCAGTGATCGCCACCGGATTTCACCGCAACACCATGCTCAACGAGGAAGGCGGCATCGATCCGCTTGAGTTCCGTTTCCATGCCATGACCGACCGCGTGTCGACCACCGGCACCACCTGGCTTGGACTCACGCTCGGTTGCGCCCAGTGCCACACGCACAAGTCGGAGCCCATCCAGCACCACGAGTACTACCAAATCATGGCGTTCCTCAACAACGCGGATGAACCCAGCCACCAGATTGGGGCAGGCGAATCCGACTCCCAGCGGCGCGATCGCGAAGACGAAATTGCCCGCCTCATCGCCGCCCTGCCGTCGCGCTGGCCGCTGGTCTCCAGCGACGATGACTGGCAGCCGGTCCGCCCATCTCGCGTCACCACCGCCAGCGGTGAATCTCCGCGTTTGCTCGAGGACGGATCGGCCTTGTTTCAAGCACCCGGTCCGGAGCGCGAAACCACCACCCTTGTCCTGGAAACAACGGACCCGGAAATCTCCCGCCTCCGCCTCGATGCTCTCACCGATCCGTCGCTGCCGCGGCAGGGACCCGGTCGCGTCACCCACGGGAATTTCGTGCTCAGCGAAGTGCGAGTCACGGCGGAACCTCTCGACGGCTCCACTCCGCCGCGGCCAATCGAGATCGCCACGGCAACCGCCAACGCGGAGCAATCAGGCTTCCCGGTCAGTCAGGCCTTCGACGGCAGCAGCGACACCGGATGGGCGGTGCATGTCAACGATGCCACCCTGAACCAGCCGAAATCCGCAGAATGGCACTTCGCCACGGCCGTGGCTCATCCCAGCGGTACGCGGTTCACGATCACATTGGAGCAGTCTCAAGGCGGCTATCACACCATCGGCCGCATCCGCCTCAGCATCCCCAAGCCCGATCCAAACCCGTCCGCGGATGAGGCCGTCCGCCGTCAGACCGCCCTGCAGCAGTCCGAGAACCGATGGATCACATCCCTGGAGTCAAAGGCGGCCGACTGGACTACGCCCCGCCCGGCCTCCATGACCACCAATTTGCCGAAGCTCGAGTGGCAGGGGGACGGAAGTGTTTTTGCCTCGGGAGATTTCACCAAAGAGGACCATTACGAGCTGAGGTACGCCGCGGTGCCGGCCGGTGTGACCGCGCTCCGCATTGAAACGCTCCCCGACCCGCGCCTGCCCGAACACGGGCCAGGCATCACGTATTATGAAGGACCCCGCGGCGACTTCTTCATCGGCCATCTCACCGTCGCCAGTCCGACCGGGCTCGCCGCCATCGCTCGCACCTCAGCCACCGCGGGAAATGCCGGCCTCATGATCGATGACAACCGCCAGTCAGGCTGGGGTGGGTCTGGCCAGACCGGTGAACGCAGTGCCGCCGTGCTTGTGCTCGACGCGCCCTGGCCCGGCGGCGAGCTTGTGCTTCGCTTCGAATCCGGGCGGCACTATTCCGCCTCGCTCGGGCGGTTCCGCGTCTCGTTCACCTCGCGTCCGGGTGGCGCCGAAGCGTTGGCCGTGGATCCTGAGGTCGAGGACATCCTCAGCCGTCCGGCCGATTCCCGCTCGCCAGCCGACCGGGAAGTGCTGCGACGCGCGTTCTTGCTTTCCGCGCCCGAACTGGCGTCCGAAACGAAGCGTCTCCCTGCGCTGCAGCGGGGCTCGCGCGGCCAGGAAACACTCGTCCTGCGCGAACGGCCGACCGACAACCCGCGGGTCACGCGTCGTCACCATCGCGGCGAGTACCTCCAGCCGGAAGAGCCAGTCGCGCCCGGCGTGCCCGCCTTTCTGCCACCGCTGCCGCCGGGCGCCCCGACCAATCGGCTCGGCTTCGCACGATGGCTCGTCTCCGCGGACAACCCGCTCACCCCCCGCGTCACGGTCAACCGCCAGTGGGCCGCCTTCTTCGGCACTGGCTTAGTCAAGACGCTCGGCGATTTCGGCTACCAAGGCGAGCCGCCGACCCACCCGGAATTGCTCGACTGGCTGGCCATCCACTTCGTTCAGGACGGTTGGTCACTCAAACGACTTCACAAGCTCATCGTCACCAGCAGCACCTACCGGCAGGCGTCCAGCCTGACCCCGGAACTCCGTGCCCGCGACCCGCTCAACCGCCTGCTCGCCCGCGGCCCGCGCTTCCGCGTCGAGGCCGAAATCGTTCGCGACATCGCCCTCCGTGCCAGCGACCTGCTTTCGGATAAAATGTTCGGTCCTCCCGTCCGGCCGCCCCAGCCGGCGGGTGTGACGGAAACCGCCTACGGTGGAGCAGGCTGGGACGCCAGCACCGGCGAGGACCGTTATCGCCGCGCCCTTTACACGTTCGCTAAACGCAGCGCGCCGTTCGCCGCTACGAGCACGTTCGACGCACCGAGCGGAGAAGCCTGCGTCGCCCGCCGCGAGCAGTCCAACACCCCGCTGCAATCACTCACCCTGCTCAACGACCCGTCATTTATCGAAGCCGCCCAGGCGCTCGGCCGCATCGCCAGTGAGGGGGCCGGCGATGACGCTGCGAAGCTCACCGCGATTTTCCGGCGTTGCCTGACCCGCCCGCCGCGCTCGCGCGAGGCCACTGTCCTGCTCGCGCTGCTCGACGATTCGCGAGGCCGCATTCATCGCGACGAACTGAAAGCCGATGCGATCGCCTCCCCGGAGGGGGCCGCGGCCGCCACGGAGCGGGCGGCGTGGACCGTGGTCGCCCGCGCCCTGCTCAATCTCGACGAAACCATCACCAAGTCATGAACTGTCATTCCCCCTTCATGCGCGATCGCGGCACGGCGGTCAGCCGCCGCTGGTTCCTTCGCCAGTGCGGCCTCGGCGTCGGCAAAGTCGGCCTGGCCAGTCTGCTCGGTCGAGGGCTGGCCTCGGCGGCTGACGGCTTTGCCCCGCAGCCGGCTCAATTTCGTGGCCGTGCCAAAGCGGTGATCCACCTTTTCATGGCCGGCGCCCCGTCGCAGCTCGAAATGTTCGACTACAAACCGACGCTGGTGAAATACGACGGCAAGCCGCTGCCGCCCTCAGTCATTGGTGGCCAGCGTTACGCGTTCATCCGGCCCGACGCTAATGTCATGGCTCCCCAATTCAAATTCGCCCGCCACGGCCAGTGCGGCATGGAGCTGGGCGAAACCGTGCCGCACCTTGCCAAAATCGCCGATCAGATCACCCTCATCAAATCAGTCCACACCGACCAGTTCAACCACGCGCCCGCCCAGATTTTTTTTAACACCGGATTCTCCCAACCCGGCCGCCCCAGCATCGGATCCTGGGCTGTCTACGGCCTCGGTTGCGAGTCGCGCGACCTGCCCGCCTTCGTCGTCATGAGCACCGGCGCCGGCGTCAGTGGCGGCGCGGCCAACTGGTCCAGCGGCTTCCTCCCGACCAGCTTCAGCGGCGTCCGGCTGCGCAACCAGGGCGATGCCATCCTCAATGTCGCCAACCCGCCCGGGATCGACCAACGACTCCAGCGCCGCACCCTCGACACGGTGAAGGAGCTCAATGATATCCACCTCGGCGACATGGGAGACCCGGAAATCAGCACCCGCATCCAGGCGTATGAAATGGCCTTCCGGCTTCAAACCAGCGCCCCCGACCTCATGGACCTCAGCGGAGAAAGCCAAGCCACCCTCGACCTCTATGGCTGTCAGCCCGGCCAACCGTCGTTCGCCCGGGCCTGCCTGCTCGCCCGCCGCATGGTCGAGCGCGGCGTTCGTTTCATCAACATCTACCACGAGGGCTGGGACGCGCACAGCGACGTCGTCGGCACCGTGAGGGCCAAGTGCCGCGACACCGACCAGGCCAGCGCCGCCCTCGTGCTCGACCTCCATCAGCGCGGGTTGCTCGACGAAACGCTCGTCGTCTGGGGCGGCGAATTCGGCCGCACCCCCATGGTCGAGGACAATCCCACCTTGGGCCGCAGCCGGGGTCGCGACCACCATCCTCAGGCGTTCACCATGTGGATGGCCGGCGGCGGCATCAAGGCCGGCCTCACCTACGGGGCCACGGACGAAATGGGCTTCCACGTCACCGAAAACCCCATCCACATCCACGATATCCAGGCTACCATGCTTCATTGCCTGGGCCTCGACCACGAACGCCTGACTTATGAATTCCAAGGGCGCCGGTTTCGCCTCACCGACGTCCACGGGAAAGTCGTCGTTCCGATTCTCGCCTGAAACGAGGATGAAGATCGCGCATTTGACGGCGGGTACGGGGAATTTCCACTGCGGCAATTGCCATCGGGACAACGCCTTGGTCCGCGCCTTGCGCGCCGAGGGGCATGATGCCTATCTGGTGCCGCTCTACCTGCCGCTCGTCCTCGACGAACCGGCGGCCACGCCGGAGGCGCCGCTCTTCGCGGGTGGGATCAACATGTTTCTCCAGCAAAAGGTACCGCTTTTCCGCCACACGCCGCGCTGGATCGATCGGGCTTTCGATGCCACCGGGCTGCTGCGTTTCGTGTCGCGGTTTGCCGGCATGACCCGAGCCCGCGACCTCGGGGAAATGACGGTCGAGACATTGCGCGGCACCCACAGCCACCAGGCGAAAGAGTGGGAACGGCTGGTCGAATGGCTGGCCCCCTTGCAGCCGGATGTAGTGGCCCTCAGCAACGGGCTGCTCGCTGGATTGGCGGAGGGGATCAAGAAGTCGCTCGGCTGCCGTGTTGTCTGCAGCCTTCAGGGCGAAGATTCGTTCCTTGACTCGCTGCCCGAGCCGCATCGCACGGAAGCGTGGCGCGGTCTGGCTGCGACGGCGACGCACGTCGACCGGTTTGTCGGCGTCAGCCGGTATTATGCCGCTTTGATGGAGGGACGGATGGGATTGGCGCCCGGCACGGTGGAGGTGGTCCGCAACGGGGTGTCGCTCGAGGGACTGCCGCCGGCATCCGCTCCACCCGAGGTCCCCACCATCGGGTATTTCGCGCGCCAGTGCCATGGCAAAGGACTGCACTTGCTGGTCGAGGCGTTTATAATGCTGAAACAACGCGGCAATTTGCCAGGGCTGCGCCTGCGCGTGGGCGGGGCCAAGACCGCCATCGACGAGGAGTATGTCACCTCCCAAGAGGCACGACTCGTCGCGGCCGGGGTGCGCGGCGATGTCGAGTTTCATCCCAATGTGCCGGCGGAGGAAAAGGCCTCGTTTCTCCAGTCGCTGAGTGTGCTCAGCGTGCCCGCCATTTATGGCGAGTCGTTTGGCCTCTTCGTCATCGAGGCGCTGGCCTGCGGTGTGCCGGTGGTCGAACCGGAGCACGCGGCCTTCCCCGAATTGGTCCATGCCACTGGGGGCGGCGTGCTCTGCGCCCCGGACGATCCCGCCTCGCTCGCCGCCGCCCTGGAACAACTCCTCCTCACCCCCGGTCTCACCCGCCAACTCGGCGAACGCGGCCGCGCCGCCGTGGAGAAAGACTTCACCGCCGCCCGCATGGCGCGCGAGTTTGCCGCCGTCTGTCACGCCGGGTCGGGTTAAGCCAAATGGGACGATAGAACAACCACGAAAGTCACGAAACACACTGAAAATCCTTGAGTTAGGACAAGCGATCTTCTCATCCCTGAGGTGAACGGCAATCGTTAGGCAACGCCCTGGCTGTCGTGCATTTCGAAGTTTCCATCTCGATCCCCTTAAGTCTCATTGGAACCGCCCGGTGCAGCCGACCGAAGGGAGACAGCCAGTCGGCAGGCTGCCCGAAGGGCGAGCGCAGGATTTGCGCCGACAATTGCGCCGGGATGGCGACTTCGGTCAGTCCAAGCCCGCGCCATGGCACGACCGCTTGGTTGGTCACTTTCCGACTTTCTCTGGCCGGTACGTAACGTGAACTTCCACTTTCTCCAGTGAGATCGGCTTCTCGTCTATGCCGGGTTTGGGGTGGCGAATCGCGAGCAAGTTGCGTCCGAGTGCCCTTTGCCGCGGGGTGAGCGTAAATGTCCACCAGTCGGCCTTGATCGTGGGATTTTGCATGTTGATCCCGTTGAATTTGACCTCCGCCTTTTTCAAGTCGATGCCACCGGTGAGTTGCAGTCGCAGTTCCAATCGCTCGACTTGCTTGGCCTGAGTCGCGATGTCGTCGGCAACGTAGACCTCCACCCAAACGGGATCCTCGGGCAACTCCAATGGCAACGGTGCCTGATGATTCGGATTCAGATAGTCATCCCATCGACTGCCCAGGCGATCGTAGAAACCGCCCCCGTGACGACGCTCGACCACGAACCACTTATCGAGCAACGCCAGGGTTTTAGGCCTCACCGGTGAAGCGCTTTGGTTTGGATACCCGGCGGGCGGCGGTCGCTTTGGCCGCCTTCGGTTGCTTGGCGGGCAACGTAAGCGTGTAGTTGAGCGCGCGTTGCAACCATGGCGCTAAGGAATCCAAGTGCTCGGCCTCGGCTGCCGGCACCAAGACGTAGCCGGACATTGTGCGGCCCGGCATCGGGGCGAACTGGATGGCCTTGCCTTGGGCAACTGCCTCAGCTGCGCCGTCCGTCCCAAGACGAACAACGACCGAGTCCTCGAACAGACCGCAGACCATGTTGCCGTTGGCGAAGGCGGCGGGATAGCCGAACATGGGCTTGCGGACCAAGTCAGGATGCGCGGGCAATGCAGCTCCGAACCGCTCGATGAGCGCTTGCGGCGACTTCTTCCAGGTACCAGCGGGCATTCGGATCTCGCGACGTTCTGAAGGGGGGTGCGTCAAGCCTAACGACTAGGCGCTGGCACCGCTGGGGCGAGGGGCGCATGGACGACAGGGTGGATGTTTGAGCTACGGAAAAGGATGGAGACGGCAACCGCCCCAGCGTTAGCCAGCCGCGCCTGGTTCGCCCTTGCCGGCCGAAGATATAAATGACTCAATTTCATGCAGACAACCCGACCAAAAATGAAAAAAGGTTTCCAACGAAAGCAACGACAAATGCGCGCCGCAAGACTATGGGCTTTTCACCAAGCCACCGGGTAATTTGGACGATTAGGAGGGCCTCCGCCGACCAAATCAATAACTCGATTACAACTACACTTCGCACCAAAGGATAGAGGAACACAATAAAGAGAACGAACGTGAGAATGTTCAGCAGCAGTAGCAAGCAGGCCAACAAAACGCGTCGTTCAACGTCGCAGATCAACACCAAAAGAACAGCGGTGACCAGTAATTCGAGCGCCATCGCGAATATTGTCAGACCAATGAGAGCGCCAATGGAGATCTGATCTTGGAGGCTGACGGCGGGATTCGCGGATGCAGTCTGTGGGATCAAAAGCCACCAAAAAGCCAAGGCCTTAAGCAATGGCCTCTGTGACGCGGATTTAAGCTGGCGCATCGCGTTGCTGGTTGGGCGAACGTTAAATTGAGACGCCATGTGTTTTAACAAATTCAAACACACGGCGGCTTTTGCTGAGCAAAGGCCGCCTCGAAGGGCGGACATCGTCTATGGGCGGTGCCTAGAGTCATAGTGACCGGACGTGCAGCCCTTGACAAGAGGGAACTGGGGGTGGTTGGGAGGGAGGCTGACGCGGGAGAGAGGAGGCTGGGGGCGCCGGCGCCTGGGCGGTTGAGGAGGTGGAGGTAGATCATGGTTGTTTCCTCGGAGCAGTGACCGAGGAGGGATTGAACGGTGCAGATGTCGGTGCCGCTCTGGAGGAGGTGGGTGGCGAGGAAGAAATGGTCATCCGCTTTTCGTTCGACCGCCATTCCTCACGGAAATATATCACCCTTCGCCAGCCGCTTGAGGAACTGCGGCAACGGCAGCACGCGCAGCGGTCCGTCCTTAAGTTCCACGGTGCCGGTGTAAACGCCGAAGCCGGTCTGGACGATGCCTTGCTCCAGCAAGCCTTTCAGCGGCCCGCCGAATTCCGGGCGCCATCGTCCCGACGCCTTGACCTCGATGCCGATCGTGTGTTTGGCCCGCGTCCAGATCAAGTCCACTTCGCTTCCGTGAGGCGTGCGCCAGTAATGAAGGTGGCCGCCGGTGTTATGAAACGCCATCGCCGCGCGCCACTCGTGCAGCACCCAGGTCTCCAGCAGAAAGCCGCGTTCCATTCCTTCCAACGGCTCGCGCGCCCGTCCGGCGAGCGCCCGCGCCACGCCGGGATCGAACAGGTAAAACTTCGGGCTGGCGACTTCCTTGACCTTCGCCCGGCGTTGCCAGGCCGGCAGCCAGAAGCCAATGAGCGTATCCACCAGCACCTCGAAGTAGCCCTGCACCGTGGGCCGGGCGACCGCGGCATCGCGGGCGAGACCGGCCACGTTCAGGATCTGACCGTTCATGAGCGTGGCGACTTCAAGGAACCGCGCGAAGGAATCCAAGCTTCGCACCAGCGCCTCCTGCTGAATTTCCTCGCGGATGTAGTTCGACACGTAGGCGTCGAGCACATCGAGGGCGTGCTTCGGCTCGGCGTGAATTTGCGGCAGCAGGCCGAAGCGCAGCACGCGGTCAAGCTCGAAATCATAATCCAGTTCGGCCGCGGTCAGCGGAAAGAAGTGGCGATTGATGGCACGGCCGGCCAGCAGGTTCACGTCCATCCGCTTCAGCTTGCGCGCGCTGGAGCCGCTCATCGCGAAACGATATTTGCGGCCGGTTTCAGCGATCAACGCGTGGACTTCGTTCAACAGGGCCGGCAGGCGTTGCACCTCGTCCACCACCACCCAGCTTCCAGGTGGTCGCGCCTCGACCTGCTGGCGGAACGACTCGGGTTGGCGCGTCAACGCCAGCAGCGTGTGCGTACGAAGTAGATCAAACCACAGCGCATCCGGCAACACCTGCCGCAGCCACGTCGTCTTGCCCGTCCCACGCGGGCCGAACAGGAAGAACGAATGGTCCGGAACCGGGTAGCGCCGTGTAAACATCAGCAGCAGATTTACGGTAAAAATGCTGGCAGGCAATACAAAACTACCCACTTATAGCGGATCAATCGGAGACACCCACATTTCGAAGCGAGGCGAACCGATTCACACCACAGAAGCGGCTCGCTGTCCGACACCGGCCCACCAAGCCGCCAATCCCGATCGAGGGCTGGGGGCTTTCACTTGGTCGTCGCCTTCTCAAGAGAAGGCCCCAAGCCAGAGAAGGCGATTGAGCAAAGACGAGGCAATCGGGAAGTCTCCGGGTGTGCCTCACCCGACCCTCACTCGAGAAGTGGAGACGATTCCCAGATGGGACGCCTTGACCGCTGGCGCGCCCGGGAGGTCGCGTCCCACCTCAATGCCACCTTCTCTCATTCGCCTGCACTGTCATTTCGTTAACCAAAAAGCACGATAAATGTACAAACTTCAGGGACAGGGCGGGACGCCCCGTCCGGCGGGCGGGACGCGCCGTCCTACCCGAGACGGAAGTTTTTCGATTCAGGGAGTGCGGCGATGGGGGGCTGGGCCATGCGGCGCGGTTGGAAGCCCCTGCTTGAACTGTATCGTTTGAGTGTTAGAGTTATTTCATGAAACAATGGGTGCTGCCGATTGCCTCAAGCTATCGATCGCCCGTCATTCATGCGCTGGTCCTTCAGACGGTGGTCGTCGTGCTATGTCGGGTGTGTGTGCTGGACTTTGGACAGAGCGCCCAGATTTGCGGCCTCGCTCTGATCGCCTTTTGGCTTGGAACGGTTTTGGTATGGTGGCGACGCCCGATGGCGCCCACCGCTTTGGACATCCTGTGGATCCGCTGGGGATACCTGGTGGTGCTCTTGGTCTCCGCCGTGCTCATTCCGGCCATTTGGCGCTTGCGGATGGTCATCTGACCAAGCTGCGCCGGAGTATAATATTCGGACGGCAACGATCATTGGTGACGGGGCGGCTGGTGGTGTAGGGATGAGCGAGCATGAAAGCCGCGCGCCTGTTTGGCCCGAACGACCTCCGCATTCAGGACATTCCGGTGCCCGAGCCCGGGCCTGGGGAAATCCTCCTGCGCACGGCGAGCGCCAGCGTGTGCGGCACCGACATCCGCATGTGGAAGCACGGCCATGCCTTTGCCTCGCCGGAATCGCCTTTGGTCATTGGCCACGAGATGGCTGGCACGATCGAACAAATCGGGGTCGGCGTCAGCGGCTACTGCGTTGGCGGGCGTGTGTGCGTGGCGCCGAACTACAATCCGGTGTCGTCGCGACTCACCGTGGCCGGCGACGGTCACCTTGACCCCGGGTACCGGGCGCTTGGGATCCACGATGACGGGGCGTTCGCAGAGTTTGTCCGCATTCCGGCACTGGCGGTGCAGCAAGGGAACGTGTTTCCGATTCCCGATCACGTTTCCTTTGCCGAAGCGGCCATGGTCGAGCCAATGGCGTGCGTTTACAACGCGTTTGAGAAAGCGAGGACCGGCCCCGGCGACACGGTGTTGATTATCGGAGCCGGGCCGATCGGGGTGATGCATGGGAAGATGTCCAAGCTCGCGGGGGCCGGCAAAGTCATCATCAACGACGTCAATGAGGAGCGGCTTGCCATGGCCCGGGGGATCGATCCGGCCTTTATTACGGTGGGGGGTGACTTGCGGGCCGAAATCGCGCGACTCACGGGTGGGGCGGGGGCGGATGTCATCATCACGGCGTGCCCGGTACCGGAGGTGCAGACGCTGGCTATCGATCTGGCGGCGGTGAATGGACGCATCGTGTTTTTCGGCGGTCTGCCCAAAGACCGTGCCGTGGTCCCGCTGGACACCAACCAGATCCATTACCGGCAGCTCGTGGTCACCGGGACGACACGCCAGAGTCTCAGGCAATTCCAGGCGACGCTGGCGCTGGTCGCCGACGGAGTGCTTCGCCTGGAAGACCTGGTGACGTCGACGCACCCCGTGGAGGAAACGGAAAAGGCCATCGCCGCCATGGCAACCGCCAGTGGACTGAAAGCCCGTCTGGCCTTTGCTGCCTGATGAACCTGATCGGCATCGACATCGGCACTCAGGGTGTCAAAGCGGCTCTGTTCGCTCCGGATGGCGCGCTGCTGGCCGACGCCTTCGAGCCATCCCAGCCGATGCGACCAGCACCCGGGTGGGTTGAGGAAGATCCGGATTTCCAGTGCGCCTCGGCGATCCGCCTCATTCGCCAGTGTGTGGACCAAGCAGGGACCACCGAGGTCGCGGCGCTGGCGGTGGCCGGTCAAATGGCCGGCGTGATCGGCATTGGGGCCGATGGTCGAGCGGTCACCCCGTATGATTCCTGGCTCGACACGCGGTGCGGCCCGCAGATCACGCGCCTGCAGCGCGAGGCGGGTGAGTCCATTCTCCGGGCGACCGGCAATGCCCCCAGCTTCAATCATGGTCCGAAGATCCTGTGGTGGAAAGAGGAGCGGCCGGACATGTGGCGACAGATCGCCGCTTTCGTGCAACCGGGCGCCTATGTGGCCATGCAGTTGTGTGGTCTGGAGGCCAGCCGCGCCTTCATCGACGTCACCTACCTGCATTTCTCGGGATTTGCCGACACTCGCGGCCGACAATGGGATCAGGAATTGTGCCGGACCATCGGAGTCGAGTCAGGTCGGTTGCCGCGCATCGTCGATCCGCGGGATGTCGTCGGTGGCCTGACACCGGCGGCCAGCGCCGCGACCGGCTTGACCGTCGGCACTCCCGTGGTAGCCGGGTGCGGTGACACAGCCGCCAGTTTCCTGGCCTGCGGAGCCACGGCGGCAGGGATTTGTGTCGATGTGGCCGGCACGGCATCTGTCTTCGCGGCCACCACGGCTGGATTTTCACCGGACATTCATGGTGGGATGCTCGGCTGCGGCGCCTCGGTCACCGCAGGGTTGTGGCACCCGTATGCTTACGTCAACGGCGGGGGGCAAAACCTCGAGTGGTTTCGCCGCCAGTTCGGGTCCCAGGGGAGCGCGACGCTGGACGAACTCGATGCGCTGGCGTCGGAAAGGGCTCCCGCCGATACGCTGCCGCTTTTTGTTCCGCACTTGGGCGGTCGGGTGTCACCCGGGTGGCCTGACCTGCGGGGCGCCTGGGCGGGACTGACATGGGACCACGGCCGTGCTGATTTGTACCGGGCCGTGCTCGAGTCAGTGGCGCTGGAGTATGCGCTGTACCAACGCGGTGTGCGGCGGTTGCTGCCGGGTGCCGTCCTTGGGGAATTACGGATCACCGGCGGGGGAGAGCGCAGTGCCTTTTGGAACCAACTCAAAGCCGATGTGCTGCAGATGCCCATTGTGCAGATCGAGCGCGGGGGCGGCGCGCCCATGGGGGCGGCCATGCTGGCCGGAGTCGGCGTCGGCATCTTTGCCGACGCAGCGGCAGCCGCGGAACGCTGGGTGCGGCTGGGCCGTCGTTTTGAGCCTGACCCCGCCTGGGCCGACCACTACGACAACCGCCTCCGCCGCTATGAGTCGCTGCTGAACTCTCTGCACCAGTGGTCCGTCAGCTGACCGATCCTCGCACCATCCAGATGAACCTCACTCCGTCCACCAAACCCACTCTGGTTTTCATTGGCGTCACCACGGGCCAGTCTTCGATCAATCGCATCTTTCCGCGGTGGGCCGAGGTGCTTGGGCTCGGTGACTGCGCGCTGCGCGGGCTCGACTTTCGTCTCCACGACGAACCCGCCCGCTACCGTGAAGCGGTGGCGTGGATCAAGAGCGATCCGTTGACCAAGGGCGCTCTGGTCACCACCCACAAGCTCGATCTGTGCGCCGCCTGTCGCGACCAGTTTGACGCGCTCGACCCGCTTTCCGACTCGATGGGAGAGGTGAGTAGCATCTACAAGCGCCACCACCAACTGCATGCCCGCGCCGTCGATCCATGGACGGTCGGTCTGTCCCTCGACGCCTTCCTGCCGCCCGGACATTGGCGTGACACTTCCGCCGAAGCCCTCATCCTCGGCGCCGGGGGATCCGCCATGGCCCTGGCGTGGCACCTCTCCCGCCCCGAGCACGGCAACAACCGACCCGCCCGCATCCATGTCGCCAATCGAAGCCAGCCGCGGCTCGACCACCTCCGCGCCTTGCATGCGGATTGGCCCGGTGCCTGCCCGCTCTCGTGCCACCTCGTGCCTACTCCTGCGGACGCGGATGCCCTGACTGCGTCACTCCCTGCCAGTTCGCTCGTGGTCAATGCGACGGGGCTGGGCAAAGATGCGCCCGGCTCCCCGTTCACGGATGCCGTCGATTTCCCGGACCGTGCGTTCGTCTGGGACTTCAATTACCGCGGCAATCTGGTATTTCTGGACCAGGCGCGCGCCCGTCAGGCCACGCGGCAGCTCCACATCGAAGACGGGTGGACCTATTTCCTGCACGGCTGGACGCAAGTCATCTCCGATGTCTTTGACGTCGCCATTCCATCGCACGGCCCGCTCTTCGAAAACCTTTCCCGGATCGCCGCCGAAACGCGATAACCCCCCATCGAATCTCTCCATGAATACTCACCTCGTCGCTGGTACCAGCCTCATCGAGCCATTCGGGGTCGATCTCGACCTGGTGGCTGGCCAGATGAAAAACCCGAAGTCGCATCTGGTGCGTCGCGCCTCGGATATGGTCGGGTACTATCGTGATGAAGCCGCGTTGGGGGCTCTGGTGGCCGACGGAGACCCGGTGCACTACGAGGTTTTCGAATCTCCTGTTCCGCATGAAGACGGTCACCTCATGTTCTGCATCAGCGATTTACGACCTGGAAGAGTGAGTGACGAATGCTTTATGACCAAGGGGCATTACCACACCCGTCTCAATACCGGTGAGATCTACCTGGCGCTGCGGGGTCGGGGACTGATGCTGATGATGACACCCGATGGCCAGTGCCGATGGGAAGCGTTTGAGCCGGGGCGCATGGTGTACGTACCTCCCTACTGGGGCCATCGCAGCATCAACACGGGGGACGAACCGCTGGTGTCGTTCTGCGTCTATCCCGCGGACGCCGGGCACAATTATGGCAGCATCGAGCGCGATGGATTTCCCCGACGCGTCTTTCGCCGCTCCGGCACGATCACCGTCGAATAGCATGCCTGACGCGATTCTTGTTACCCCGCGCTCGGTCACGCGCGATGGTCATCCCTCGTTGGATCAACTGCGCGCCGCCGGATTTCAGGTCCTCTTCTGTCGGCCCGGCGTGGCGCCCGACGAGGAGGAATTGCGCTCGCTGCTGCCTGGGTGCGTCGGATACCTTGCCGGCATCGAGCGGATCAACGCGCGAGCTCTCGAGACGGCCGACCGACTTCGCGTCATCAGCCGCAACGGCACCGGAACCGACGCGATCGATTTTTCCGCCACCGATCGCCTGGGCATCACCGTCCTCCGCGCCGAAGGCGCCAACGCCCGAGGTGTGGCCGAACTCACCATCGCTCACCTGCTCGCCCTGGCCCGCGGCATCCCGGCGGCGGATGCGGCCATCAAGAGCGGCGGGTGGTCGCGCCCGGCCGTCGGGATGGAACTCGAAGGACGGACACTCGGCCTCGTCGGCTGCGGCCGCGTCGGCCAGCTCGTCGCCCAACTGGCCCTCGGCCTCGGCTTGCACGTGCACGCCTTCGACCCGAAGCCATCACAGGATCTCCCTGCCGACCCCGCGTTCCGTCTCGTCTCGTTCGAGCAACTTCTTGCCGATTCCGATTGGATCAGCCTCCATTGCCCGCCCGCGGCGGACGGCCGGCCAATCATCGATGCCGCTGCGCTGACACGCCTGAAACCGGGCGCCTTTCTGCTTAACACCGCGCGCCACGAATTGGTCGATCCGGACGCCGCGCTGGACGCCCTCAAGGACGGCCGGCTGGCGGGCCTGGCCATCGACGTCTTCGACACCGAGCCGCCCACCGATCGTCGGCTCGCCTCGCACCCGCGCGTCGTCGCCACCCCGCACCTCGGTGGCTACACCCGGGAAAGCATCGACCGCGCCATGACCCAGGCCGCCGAAAACCTCATCGCCTTCCTCGGCGGCTGAAGGCCGCCGCGAAGCGCAAATGTATAAGTTTTTTGCTTCCGTGTCCAATGCGACACGGCACCGAGGTTTATTACTCTGCGGACGCTGGGCTCCGAAGTCCGGAGCCGTTGGCCGGCTGACCGCCGACCGCCTTTCGCCCCAATCCCCGACGTCCCATGACCACTTCACATCGGCCCGCCTCCCTGTTCACGCTGGTCGTCATTTCGGTTTGCGGACCCGCCTTCCTCACCCGGGCCGAGGTCGTGCTCACCGACGACACCAACGCCATTCTGGCGGTCAGCCAGGTTGAGAGCGGAGGGGATACAACTGAGAACCCCGATCTTCTGGCCACCATCAACGTCGGTGCGTTGATCTCGTACAGCGAGGCCGGCAGCAACGATTACGGTTGCTGCGGTGGTCGGGATGGCAACTACGGCGCCCACAACTTGAACGATGGCGATGTGGGGGAGGGGCCGGCGTCGGATGGATTGTACGCCATCCCAACCACTGGCCCCGCCATGGTGGTCCTCGCGTTCGACGCCGGGTCGGTCACGGTCGGAGGCATCGCCATCCATAACGGCTATGGCAATCGAGATGACGGCAGCTACACGCTCCGGGACGCGGATGGCACGCTCATTGCGTCCTGGACCATCAGCGGCACCCCCGGGGGCACCAACAATGGTGTCGACTCGTTATATCTTCAGTTCAAAGCACCTGTCACCACTACGCGACTCGTCATCGATGGGCAGGTGGGCGATTGCTGTGGAACTGCCAGTTTTCGTGAAATCCAGGTCTTTGGACCCTCCACCGACACGGACAACGACCGCATTCCCGACGCCTATGAAATCGCCAATGGGCTGAATCCATCCGTGAACGATGCGGCCAGCGACCTCGACGGTGACGGATTGACAAACTTGCAGGAGTACCAGCGCGGCACGGCCGCCAACCGGGGTGACACCGACGAGGATGGGCTGTCCGACGCGGTTGAGTCGAACACTGGAGCATATGTCAGCACGACCGACACGGGGACCCATCCGCTCAAACCGGACACCGACAACGACGGTTTGTTCGACGGCGCGGAGACGCGCACCGGAATCTACGTGAGCCCCACCAACTCGGGCAGCGATCCCTTCGTGCCCGATACCGATGCCGATGGATTTGCCGATGGCGTTGAAGTCGGCGCCGGATTCAACCCGAATACCGCCGCCAGCACCCCGGCGGATACGTCCAACATCCGTACCGCCATCGAGTTCTATTTTTATGGAGTTCCCGGTGTGTCGTATCGAATCGAAGGCTCGGTCGACATGGAGGAGTGGACGATCCTGGAACCGGTCGTAACCGGCACGGGCGCTCGAATCGTCCGTTTTTACTCGACTGAGAACCAGCCGGCGCGGTTTTTCCGGGCTGTGCGCAACTAAGGCATATTACACCCGTTTCACTCTCCCTCATCCCCGCCAACCACCACCACCCAAGTCCCATGCCTACATCCACCATCTTCCGACATGTTTGCCCGGCCCTCGCCGCCGGGTCACTGGCCCTCAGTGGGCCGGCCTTCGGCGCTGTCGCGCTGACCAATACAACCAATATCACACTCGCCGCCAGCCAAGTCGAGGTCGGGGGCGATACGACCGACAACCCGGACGTCACCGGCGGTTTGGCCGGATTCGTGGTTTCATACACCGAGACCGGTGCGAATGACTACGGATGCTGCGGCGGCCGAGGCGGAACGTACGGCCTCGGGAATCTAAACGATGGCGACGTCGGCGTGGGCATCGCGTCCGATGGCACCTATGCCATCCCGACCTCCGGTCCAGGGGCGGTCGACATCACGTTTGGGGGTGGCGTGCAAAGCATAACATCGATCGCCATCTACAACGGATATGCCAATCGCGACGACGGTGCTTATACACTCAAGGATGGCGCGGGCACCGTGCTGGGCGCGTGGACGATCAGCGCCACCGGGCCGGGTGGCTCGAACGATGGCATGGATTCCTTTTGGCTCACGTTCAACACCCCGGTCAACACCAATCGTCTGGTCATCGATACGGTGGTCGGTGACTGCTGCGGCACTCCGTCCTTCCGTGAAATTCAAGTCTTCGCCGTGCCCGAACCGTCCGCGGCGGCCCTGCTCTTGGCGGGGCTGGCTTTGGTGGGACGCCGGCGGCGCGCGGTTTGACGCGAGAGCGCCGGGGCCTGGGAGTTCCGGCCTTTTGGAGCACGGGCATTCCCCTTCGCTCTTCGGTCGCGGAACGACGCTCCAAGTCAGCGCGACCAGCAGGCATTGAGGTGGGACGCGACCTCCAGGGCGCGTAGGCGGTGGAGGCGTACCCACCGTGAATGGTCTCCATTTTCTCGAGTGATGGTCGCCTGATTCGGCCCGTAGAAAGTTTGCTCATGACCGGTTCGTTCCGAGTTCGTGGTTCCAACCTTTGGCCACTTCTTGAGAAGGCGTGAAGGAGATGCTATCACCACGCACCCACCGCCCACGAGCCCGGGAGGTCTCGCCTCACCCCCAGCGTCAAGCACCCACGCCCGGGCCTACCCCTTCTTGCCATATCGTCTGCGGTATTCGCCGGGCGTCATGCCGGTGTGTTTTTTGAAGAAGCGCGACATGTATTCGTGGTAGGCGAAGCCGCTTTGTTCGGCCACGTGGGGGAGGATGTAGTCGGTTTCGGCGAGAAGTTGTTTGATGCGGCGGAGGCGAATGTCGTGCACTTCTTCCATGGGAGTGCGGCCGGTGACTTGACGGAATTTTTTTTCCAGGGCCCGGCGCGACTGACCGGCGGCGCGGGCGATGGCGCGGCCGTCGATTTCGAGGCAGGCATTTTCGCGGATGAAGCGGACGGCTTTGCTCACGTTGGGATCTTTGGCGGCGACCACGTCGGACGACTGCCGTATCACGACTTCACCCGGTTCGAAAAAATGGTTGGCGGGCGGCAGTTGTTCTCCTCGCATCATCCGGTCCAGCAAGGCCGCCGCTTCGAAACCGAGTCTCTGCGCGTTCTGGTCCAAGCTGGACAGCGGCGGGCTCGCCAATTCACAGAGGACCGGGTCGTTGTCGACGCTGACGACGGCCACTTCATCCGGCACGGCGATGCCGGCGCGGCGGCAGGCGTCGAGCAGTTGCACGCCCAGGGTGTCATGGGCGGTCATGATGCCCGCGGGTTTTGGCAGGCGGCGCAGCCAAGCGACCATTACTTCCTGCTCGTGCTCCCAGTTTCGCTTCGCGTCGGCGAGGTAGGTCGGTTTGTATTCCGTGCACGTGCCACCGGCGGCCTCGACCAATCGGGTGAAGGCCGCGTGGCGCCGACGCTCCCAGAGCTTGTCGCCGGGCACACCGCAGTAGCCGAAGTGTCGAAATCCTCTGGTGATGAAATGGTTGGCGATGCGTTCGCCGATGAGCTTTTGATCGGGAAAGACGGTGGGGAATTCGGGCTGCTCGAAGAGGTGGCGGACGCTGACAACCGGGATGCCGTGGCGGTGGGCGCGGCGGCAGAGGATGAAGTCCCGGCTGCGGGTGATGATGCCATCGCCTTTCCAGCGCGCCAGCCACGGTGGGTCATCGTCATCCTGTCCGCGTTCCTGAGCGAAGATGCTCCAGGGCCCATGCAAAGCGAGGTATCGGCTGATGCCGAGCAGGATCTCGCGGCCGTAAACTTTGGAAGTTTCGACGATGAGGGCGACGCGAGGTTGGCGGTTCATGCGGGGATTGGGGGGCACACGCCGATGAACGCAAATGTATAACCTCGAGACCGGGAGGGGAACCGCGAAAAACACGAATCACAGAAACCTGAGATCCGGGATGGGGACCACGAAAAACACGAAACACACGAAAACCAAGGCGTCGCCCAATTATCACCGTCCACGTGAAGGATGAGGAGATCGCTTGTCCTAGCCCAATGACTTTTCGTGTGTTCTGTGACTTTCGTGGTTGTTCCATCGTCCATTTTAGGACGAATCGAACGGCGAATTCTGACGCGGCCTTTTCCGACGGTGATTCACTGGGAGGGGCGGGCACAGGCCGCCATGGCCACGAGAGCGTTCTCGGATCGCTGGCGACTGTACGGCGCTTCAAACCATCGACAGTTCCTTCACTCAGAAGTGTAATGTTGGAACAACCACGAAAAACACGAAACACACGAAGACCAAGGTGTCGCCCGAGTCTCACCGTCCACTTGATGGATGAGGAGATCGCTTGTCCTAGACAATGAATTTTCGTGTGTTTCGTGACGTTCGTGGTTCCAATGTTCCTTTTTGGGCGAAATGAGTTGGGACAACCGATCTCCGCTTTGAGGGGGTGGACGGTGCGCTAGTAGAGCCGCGTGGCCCTGAGTCGCACGAGGAGACTGTGGCCATCGGGGCGGGGGAGGACGGCGCGCACGACTTCCGTGGTTTCGGTGGTCGCGGTGGTCTCCAGAGGAGCGGCGGCTGTGTGCCAGGTCAGGCCATCAGTGGACGTTTCCACGGTGAATCCGGCGTCAACCACTTCACGGGCGCGGGTGAAGGTGAAGGCGATGTTGGTATCGGAGGGATGGGCGTTGGTGACCGGGAACGACCGGCCATCGAGCGGGTCGGTGCTGAGGGCATATTCGAGCCAGGTGGAGGAGCCATCGCTGTCGGCGTCGGCGAGTGGCCCGGTGCGGGCCGGGTTGGCCAGGTCGGCGGCGGCGAATGTCTGTTCCCGCCAGAGGCTGAAATCCTTCGCGAAGACGGGGCCGTTCGGGGCAGAGGGGGTGCCGTGGCGGATGCCGCTAAGCGCCCAAGCGGCCGGCAGTTGGTAGGCAACAGGCACGGCATCGGGCTGGCGCAATACCAGGGTGCGACCGCCGCCACGCGCCGCCGCGCTCCAACCGCCGGAGTATTCGATCCTGGCCAAGACGGTGCCATCGGCTGCCAGCACGAGCACGGACTCGCCGCTGTTTTCCAGATTTCCTGAATACGGGCCGAGCGCGGGCACGACGGATCCATGGCGGATGGCAAAGGCCGAGAGGTCTTTCGCCACCACGAGATGGGCTCCGGGCTGGAGCGTGGTGCTCGGAGGGAAGACGAACCGGATGCCGTCGGCCAGCGCCACCCCGGTCAGGTCGATCGCCGTGGTCCCGACGTTCCGGAATTCGATGAATTCGAAATCGTCGGCATCCAGGCCGGGTTGCGACGCGAGTTCCGTTGGCGTGGGGTCGGCTGGGTGGAAGGCCAGTTCGGTGACTGCGAGATCCGAGGCGCTCGGTGGTCGGCCGGTGACGTAGGCCGCGGTGCGTGGCGGACCCCAGACGGTACCTGCTTTGGCGCGAGCCGTGATGACCGTCGATCCTTCGAGGGTAAAGGGCAATCCGCTCGTCACGCTACGGGCACCGGGGGAGGTCGCGCCGCCGGGCATCCGAGGATCCGTGCCGTCGGTGGTGAAGTGAATCGTCTGGTTGTCCACGGAACGAAGGGTGATCGGAGATCCCGTCGCCACCGGACCAGGATTGGGCATGACCGACGGGCGCGGGGGAAATTGCCGGTCGATCCAACCGCTGCGGTCGCGCACCCAGTTTTTCAGGTAGTCGACTTCGCTTTGATACGTGGTGCGCGTCTGCCATCCGGGCGGACTGATTACGGTGAACTGGCCGAGCTGCGGCCAGCGCGTGAAGTGCCGGGTGGCTGCCCCGGCGCTGAGGGCGATGGCCATGCGGTCGATTTCCGCGCCCACCGCGGCATCGCCGAGCACTCCCTCCCGCAAGTCGGCCCATCGGTCGATGAATCGTTGCCACCAATCGGGATCCTGTTCGAACCGCAGCCACCAAGGCGCCCAGGGGACAAGACCGGTGAACGATCGATTCCACCCGTCGATGCGATGGCCGGGCAGGTCGCCGCCTTCTGCGTAGTTCACATTGCCGAACGCCCAATTGTAATCCCAGAGTGGGCCCATGGTCAGTTGGCCACCGCGCGGGACATGGCTGTACGTGCTGCCCCCGTCGAAATTGCGGCTCCATTCGCGGGCGATGCGGTAATCGACCTGGGAGGCGAGATTGGTGTAGTCGCTGTAGGGGAGTCCCGTGACCGGGTGTTTGAATCCCTGGCCATACAGTGCCTGCTCAAAGGCGGCGTAATAATCGCGGATCCAGGATCGCTGCGCCGTCGTGAGTTGCTCGCGTCCTGGATCCCGGTGCTTGTGACCGACGGTGCGACCACTTCCCGTAGAGGCGAACTCCTGGTCGTCGCTGGGTCCAGTTTCGATGATGAAACCGCCGGTGATGCCGGACGGATCGTTAGCCGCCTGGGGAGGCGAAAGGCCGAGTCGTTCGAGCGTGATAGCCTCGACGAGCATGTACACGCCCGCATAGTCATCCGCGTACCGAAACTCCCCGTCGCCATCGTTGTTGAGGAAGACTTCGACAAAGCGAGTGTTCAGCGTGGGCCAGCCCATGCGGCCCCACATTGCATAGGCCAAGGCATTGCGCATGAGCGCTTTGTCGGTGTAGGGCGCATGCAGCACCCAATCCGATTCCGCGGGCATCCCGAGGAGCTCGACCCCCGTTTCACGGCCCGCGCTGTCCCAAGTTTCAAATTTGTATTGTTTTTGCGGGAACGACAACGAACTGCGTCCGCGCAGACGCAAGCCCCCGCGACCCACATAGTCGGGGACTCCGGTGGCGGCGGCCAGGGAGGAAACGGGATCCGCGTCGACGACAAGGACATTGGTGCCGGTCAGGGTGGTGGAGGTGGCTCCCGCGATGGCGGCATCGGTGTCGAGCAGGACGATGGGCAGGTTCGAGGTGAAGCCGGCCACGTCGGGCGAGAGTTTGAGGTACGTTTCGCTGGCTTCCGGGCCGGGATCGAGGCCTGGCTCGAAGACGCGCGCTCGGAGTCGGCTGTTGGTAGTCAAGGTGATGGACGTGGAGTAAACGGGGGATGTCGAAGTGGGAGCGGTCCCGTTGATCGTGAAGCGAATGACGGCGCCGTCGGCCAATGCGGCCGACAGGCCGACATCCAGCGTGCCACTGAAGGCGCGGCCGGTTGGGGAAGCGGTGACCCGAGTCGCCGAGACATCGAAAAATCCATTGGGCATTCCGGGCGAGGGCGTGGCGTATGGTCCGAACGCGATGCGATCGGGCGTTCCGAACGAGATGTCCACGGGTTGGGGCGGAAAGGCGGGAGCGAACTCGCGGATGACGGTGACGCCGTCCGGATGAACGAGGGCGAGGTATTCGCCGTTTGCGGAGAGGCTGAAGTTGGTATGGAGCGAGCCATTGGGATCCGGATCGCCCTCGCCGGAGGCGAAGACGACCAGATACGCACCGGCCGGCAGGACGACTTGCGCGGGGAACACCCATTTGCGTGGGGAAGAGGCGTTGTCGGTGAGCGACCAACCAGCCAGGTCGATCGGGAGAGCGCCGAAGTTGTGGAGTTCGATCCAGTCTGGCCGGCGGCCATGGCCATCGGTCAAGCCGGTGTCATTGCTCGCCATGAACTCGGTGATGTCCAGGGTGGTCGAGAACTCGACTACCTCCAGGCCTATCGTGTTCAGTGATGGCGGGTGACCGGCAAAGGTGGCGGTTGCCGTGAAGTTGCTGGCGGGAGTGACGGCGGCCGGCGTCCCGGCGATGGTGCCGGTGACGGGGTCGAGGATCAAGCCGATGGGCAATGGTGGCGACACGCTAAACCCGGTGGCCGGCCCGCCGGTGATTATTGGCTCGAGGGGGGCGATCGCGCGCCCCCGCGTCAGCACCATCGAACTCGGTCCATAGCCCAAAAACACGGGACTGGCGACGGACAAGCTCAGGATGGTCGAGGTGTCCGGGTGGCCGGAAAATGAGGCCGTGACCGTGTAATCGGCTGGCGAAGCCGTGGCGGTTGGGGTCCCGGAAATCACACCGGTCAGTGGGTCGAGCGACAGTCCAGCTGGAAGCGGCGGCGCAATGGTGAAACCGGTAGGTGTTTGGCCATTGGTGCCGGCCAACACCGGCGTATTGGGAGCCATGGGTACGTTGACCGTGTACTCCGCCGGATGGGTGGTATATCCGGCGAGGGTCGGAAACGGCGGCTGGAAGCTGCCGGCCAGGCCGTACTTCCGCTGGAGCGACCACCCCAGCTTGTTGATTTCAGCGGCGGTGAGTGCGGTGCTATAGACGATCAATTCGGCCACATCGCCGGTGAAGGCCTGCCCGCCATCGCGGTTAAACAGGTCATATGTTTTGCTGGCGGAGATGGTGAATTGATTGGCTCCGGTCGCGGCCGAGGTCGGGCTGTTGAGGAAGAGGCGCGAGTACGGCGGGCCGGTGGCCGATTTGACCGCGATGACGATGTCCATTGCGCCCGTCGAGGGAGCCACCGCGCCCGTGGTGAAATTGAACTCGTAATTCCCCAGCCCGTCGACCCAGAGCATCGGCCGCGTCGACGAATCATCGTCGAGGATATTGTGGTACGCGCCGGTGCGAGTGGGTTTGACGACGGCCGCCAGGGTGAATTGGTTGCCCGCGGACGGCAGGACGACACTTTCGAAAAAATCCTCGGTGAACCGCACCACCGGCCGCCCGTTGATTCCATCGGTCACGAGCTGGGGTTGGCGAGCGGTCACCGGCTGCGTTGCGTGTCGTCCATTGCCACTGGCATCCGGCCACGTGGCGACTGGCGATGAGGCGACGCCATCGCTCTTAAGCCAGAGTTCCAATTCCGAGGATCCGTCCGTTGTCCCCACGGTGCCCGGGCCGTCCCCAGTGGTCACCGCCACGGCAGAAGTGAGGGCGAGGCGGAACAAGGCGAGTGTGGTGAGGCAGATCCGTCGCATCGGGGGTGGCGCAGGGGAAAAATCAATAAGGAGTGTGAGTATCCCGTTTCGGGCGAGGCGCGCCAATGGCGGGCGGCTGGATTTTGGGCGTTTTAGCGAAGATCCTCCGAGAAGTGACGACGGCTTCTGAGTGGACCAATTTCACCGCCTACGCGCCCGGGAGGTCGCGTCCCACCTGAACGCCGTCGGCTCATCGATGCTTTAGAATTTGGTTCCGCGGAAGAATCAACTGGTCCAATCGACCAATTCCATAGGCGCACACATGGCGTGCCCCTCTGTTTCATTGGGGCGCCTCGGTCGCACGTCCGGTTCATCGGCATCCGGTAGATTAGTGCTTCTTGGCGTCTCGGGGAATGAACATCGCCGCAGGCAACTTATACTTATGAGTGGTTCGGGCTTACGGGCTCGACCGTGGGATTGACCCGGCATTGGAGGAGCGTGAGCGGCTCCAGGCGATAGCGAATGAACGCGAGCACCATGCCGTCGGCATTGAGGACGTGGGCGGAACGGCGGGTCGAGGCGGTGGCCACCGGGGCTGTCGAAGCGAATTTGCCATGCTCACTGACCAGACTTCGTGCGCTGGCCAGTGCGCCAAGCCAGGACTGGACGATAGGGTGATGAGCGGTGCCCGCCAAGCGGTGGACTGTCTCGAGCAACGGGGATTCGTCGGCGGGCGGCAGGCGGTTGGCCGGCGGTCGAATGGCTGGCATCGGGGGTGGAGGAGCCATGATGGGCCTGACGACGGGGTGAATGGACGATTCCGACGCCGACCCGGCGCACGGCCGCGGGAGGAAACTGGGAACGACGGCGACGTGGCGGCCGAACCAGTCCGGATGAGACCCGATGGTATTGGGGGTAAACACATCACGGAAACCATCGGGCGTTAGGCAGATCAACGATTCCGTGTCCGGATCCGCCAGCGCCACCCATGCCAAAGCGCCGGATTCGATTCGGGCACCGACCGCCAGCATCCAGTGGGTGCCGTGATGCGCCAGAAGGGCGGAGGGCAGGCGCAGCGGGCCATCCATGGTCTGCCACCCGCGCAACCACGCGATGATTTCTTCGAGCGGAGCGTCAGGGGAGGCCCCATGCACCACGTGATACTGCCGCGGTCCGAGTGCGCGCGGTGGGCCGAGGCTACCATGGCGGTTGATGGCATCGACCAGAGTGGACGGGCGGCACTTCCAGACGAAGGGCGCGTCTTCCGGGTGGGCGAAATCGAGCCACGGCGGAAACGGAGACACGCCGTGGGCCGCACTTTGAATGACCCCAGGCCCGGGCTCGAGCGCGAGTATCATTTTAAGGCACCCCGCACCGCATCCCGAAGCGTCATCCCGCTGACCCGCCACCTCCGTAGGGCGCAACAACAATTCTTCGAAATCGCCGGATTGAATGGATGGGGTGGTCCGAGGCATGGGGGAGCATGGCCAGGATCGGCCGAGGCTCGCTTGGTTCACGGTGCCGGTGTGGTTTCTGATCCGGCGAGCGATTTCAGGGCTTCGATCAACTGGATCTCCGCCTTGCGATTTCGTTCGATGTGCTCGGGTTTTGGTTCGTAGGGAGCGAGCTCGGGCGCTGTATTCGGCACGGCGGCGGGGTAGATGACGCTGAGGGCCTCGGCCGCGAGTCGGCGCGCTTTGAGCGCGGTGTCGCCGCCCGCTTTGACGCCAGCCTCGGCGGCGAGGACGATCGCTTTGGCCCAGCGGTTGGGGTCCAGGCTCAGGTCCGCGACATCGCGGCGCAGGCGCAGCGCTTTTTCCGCCAATTCGACGGCTTCCGTCGGCTGCCCTTCCTGGAGATGGAGTGTTTCGGCTTTCAGGAAGTTATTGGTAACGGCGTCGGGGTCGGCGACAGCTTGCGAGGCGCGACGGCGCAGCGCTTCGGAGCGCCTTTCAAGGGCCTCGAGATTGTGCAACAAGGCGAGTTTAAAATTATTCTCACCCTCGGCCATGTCCGCGAGCCGACGGTGCAGGTGGGCCTCGAGCCAATGCAACGTATCGGGTTGGCGCTCTTGGCTAGTAGCGGTCTGTTTGGTAAATGCCAGTGCGTCTTTGATGAACTGGCGAGCGGCCTCCGGATCGCCGGCGCCGGATAAGGCGTTGGCGATGTCTTCGGAAACTTTGCGGATACCGTCGAAATCGGCGCGGTGCTGCGGGCGCCGGGCCAGCACCTGGACAGCCGATTCCCAGGCGCGCTTAAAATGCGTCTTCGCTTCGATGGGGCGTTGCTTCCTCAGTTGCCAATACCCCAAGTCCAGGTCGGCATTCATCGCCACGAAGAGCCAGCTGCGGGCCGCTGGGGCCAGTGCATGGAGTTGGGAAGTGAGGGTGGCCTGGTTGGTGCGCGCTCGGTCTTCTATATGTTGGTCACCCTGACGGCGGGCGAACTCGGCCAAATCGCCCAAAGCGGATGACAGCTCGCGAAGGTGTTGGACATTGCGGGGGTCGGCCGCCACAACCTCGCGCAGCAATTGGATCTGAAGCTCATGCAGGGCAAAAACCTCGGCGGCGATGGCCGGGGCCGGAATCGGCGGCGCGTCGGCGGACTCTGGTGTCGGGCTGGCCAGATGCAGCCGAGTGTCGGCAAGCCAGCCAACGTTCAGGGCGTATTCCCGTTTCCAAGCGGGCAGTACGGGTGTCTGCTGGGTCAGATGGCCGGCATAGGCTTGTGCCTCGCGAAACCGACTCTCGGCGGCCTCCCAGAGCGGTCGGGTATCGGACGAGCGGGATCGCCTGGCGGCTCGCACCATGGTTTCGCCCTCGATTCGCAGGGCGGCCGCGAGGGCCATCTGGGCTTGATGATTGCCTGGATTCAGCTCCGCGAACGCCTCGCGCCGATGAGTGACGGCGCGCGCCGCCTGTTGCTGCAACTCCGGGCTGGATCGGACGGTGGACAATCCGATTTCGACGTACGTTTCGGCCAGGCGGGCCAGCAGGCTGTGGCGGTCTGGAGCGGGCAGGGACGGCGATGCTTCGATGCGCGAGCTGGCGGCATCAAGGATGGCCACGGCGTCTTCGAACGATCCGGTTTCCGCGGTCAACGTCGCTTGCGCCATGGCGGCTTCGGCCTGGACGCGCCCGTTCACCGGCGTGGGAGGTAGCGAACTGGCCAGCTGCATGGCTTCGGCCAGCGGGGCGGCCGCCTTCTCGTGCTTGAGCTGGATGATCTGGCTGTGTCCCCAGCGCGTCAGGAGTTGGGAACGGCGGCGGCGCGAGGCTTCATCGGTGCCGAGCTCGGTGGCCAGCGCATTTTCGTACGCGGAGTCGAGCAGATCGAGGCGGCCCAAGGATTCCAGCTTGTCCGCGATGTCGCCGAGAAAAAAGTCGGCTCGAGCATCGGCCCTGGCCTGGGCGGCTTCGGCGCGCTGCACGGCCAGATTGAGTTGTCGATTGCTGTGGGTGAGCCAGAGGGCGGACCCGAGGGAGGTGGCGAGCAGGGCCCCGGAAAGGCTGGCCAAGCCGGGCCGGCGGCGGGCCCATTTCGCGAGTCGCTCGACTGGCGTGAACTCGCGGGCGAGCACGGGTTCGCCGCCGATCCATCGGCGCAGGTCATCGCCAAATTCGGCGGCGGTGGCGTATCGTTCGGTGGGCGACTTCCGCAGACACTTGAGGCATACGATCTCCAGGTCGCGCGGGACGTGAGCGTTCAGCGAGGTGGGAGTCGGCGGTTGTTCCTGGGCGATTTTGACGAGCAACGCGGCCAGTCCGTCGGTGGCGAAGGGCGGGCGGCCGGTCAGCAGTTCGAAAAGCGCGGCGCCCAGGCTGTAGATGTCGCTGGCCGTGGTAGCGGCGCGTGCCCCGGACGATGCGATCTCCGGCGCCAGGTACGCCGGAGTGCCAAGGACGCCCGCCGAGCGGCTGAACGAGGCGCGAGCATCGTTTAATTTGGCCAGCCCAAAGTCCGCCAGATACGGCCGCCCGGCTTCGTCAAAGAGCACGTTGCCCGGTGTGAGGTCGCGGTGGATGACGCCACGGAGATGGGCGTAATGCAGCGCATCGGCCAGCACCGCCGTCAATTCGGCCGCCCGCTTGGGAGCCCACGGACGCTCCGGACCGACCCGCTGGGCCAGCGTGCCGCCGACCGCCAGTTTCATCGTGAAATAGGGACGATCGTCGACTTCGCCGACTTGGTAGAGTGGCAAAATGGCTGGGTGCTCGAGGTCGGCCAGGGTGCGGGCTTCCTGCTGAAACCGCGCCCGCAACTCAGCCTGGGCGGTGTCCAGTGGCAGGAGCATTTTCAAGGCGACCTCGCGGGCCGGCGCGCGTTGGCGCGCGCGGTAGACGACCCCCATGCCACCGCGGCCGAGTTCCTCGATGATTTCGTGGCCCGGGACCAAGTCGCGGAAGGGCGAGTCCTTGCCTGATGGCGGCTCGCTCAAATCGCGCCACAGACACGCTTCACACAACCCTCCCCCCAGTGGGTCGATGGTCGAAATCGTAGCCCCGCATTCGTGACAGGCCAGCGGGGCGGGAGGCGCGGTCGGCTCGGGCGAATTCATCGGCGGGCTCAGGTCGAGGCGGGAATACGGCAGCGGGACAGGCGAATCGAGTGCCGTCGTTCGCTTCGTCATTTATTCCTCGATTTCGGCTGATTGTTACCGGGAACTGATCGATTGTGCAAGCCGCGGGAATTCCCTTTGCGCCGAGGGTCGGATTTTTGTAACCGGTGGGACGCGCGGGCCGCTTCGCGACTCCTGGATGGCTGCCCCGCATTCTGCTCATGGAAAATCTCGTGTCGCTCCCCGCCCCTTCCACTCAGTCTCCGAAGCCGATCCGCGTGGTCGTCCTGGGGGGTGGCCCGTGTGGGCTGTACGCCGCCCGACGGTTGGTGACGCAACCGGGATTTGCCGTCACGGTGGTGGAACGGGAGGCTGTTCCTGGGGGCTTGGCGACCAGTCACCGCCGCGGAGCCAACTATTACGACCTCGGCACGCACATGCTGCATGAGTTCGACAAGGAGATCTGCGACGATGTACTGGCGATCATGGGGGACGAGAGTTTCCCGGTCGAGCTAAACGCCAAAATCCGGTGGGCCGGCAGCTTCTACCGGTATCCGCTGCAGTTCTCCGACATGATCAAGGGGATTCCGCCGTGGACGTTGTTCAAGTGCGTCGCCGGCCTGCTCATCGCGCAGGCTCGCCAGAAGCTATTCCCACGGGAGCCGAAGAACGCTGAGGAGGCGCTTCAGCAATTGTATGGGGACATGCTGTATCGATTTTTCTTCAAAGACTTTACCCACCGGTACTGGGGGTTTCCCACCACCGAAATGAGCGCCACCTTTATCACGTCGAAAATGCCCCGCCTCACCGCGGTCGACATGATCAAGAAAATCCTGGCGAAATTTGGCATCAAAGACTCGGTCAAGGCGGTCGACAGCGCGCTCCTCGAGGAAACGCTGCATTACGCGCGGACTGGCGCCGAAGCCATGCCGCGCCACCTGGCCCAATTCATTCGGGACCACGGAGGGCGCGTGCTCCTCGACCGCCCGGTTTCCGCGATCGAACGCGGGCCGGACGGACGCGTGACCGCCGTCCGTTACCGTCACACCGAAACCGGAGAGGAAGGGTGCGTGGAGGCCGACCACGTCATCAATACCATCCCGCTCAAACATCTGCTCGCTGCCATCCCGGACGTGCCGCCCGCCGTGCAGGAGGCCGTGCGACACCTTCACTACAAGCCGATTACCATTCACGGATTGCTTGTCAACAAGCCGAGATGC
Source organism: Verrucomicrobiales bacterium (assembly GCA_046155625.1). Taxonomy (GTDB): domain Bacteria; phylum Verrucomicrobiota; class Verrucomicrobiia; order Verrucomicrobiales; family V1-33; genus CAJBME01. The sequence continues at coordinate 89,623 of JBJXFS010000067.1, forward strand.
CTTGACGCCCTTTACATTTATTATCGGGAACGCCTGTTCCACCGCATCGGCGAACCCAAGAACGCCGGGCTAGTGGTCACCCCATCCGATCACACCGTGCTCATCATCGAAACGACCTGCGAAATGGGCGATGACAAATGGAACGCCACTCCGGCGGTGCGGGAGCAGATCATGGCCGATCTGGAGGCCGAAGCGATCTGCACCCGCGACCAGATTGTCGAATGGCATGTCCTCCATGCCGAGACGGGGTATCCGGTGTTTCGGCTCGGGTTCGAGCCGTACCACGAGGCGGTCAAGGCCTTCCTCAACACCATCCCGAACCTCCAGTCGACCGGTCGTCAGGGTGGGTTTTCCTACCCAAACATGCATTCCGCCATGCGCATGGGGGCGAAGGCGGCTGACGCCGTTGTGCGTCAGGTTCGTTGAAGCGGCGGGTCACTGGCTGGGAGAGATTAAGAATAAGAAGAGGGATCGTCACTGACACGCGCCCCGGCTGCGAGCTCGGGAGGTCAGGTCCTGCATTCAATCGAGGAGAGGGGGATTTTTTACGACGGCTCCTGGGATTCGGCGGGCGCGTTGTGGCCTGGCAGCGCTTTGGCCTTGTCGGCGAAGCGGTCGAAGCGGTTGGAAAGGATGAGCAGGGTGGGGGCCCAAAGGCCGACGAAGATGCCGCAGCGTTCGGCATGCGCCTTTTTCACCGGATCCTCGCTGTTCTGGAACCACCAGATGAAGATCGAGCCCACGATGGAGAGCAACCCCAATTGAAAACAGATGACACTGAAGAGCCGGCACATTTGAGCGTTCATGGCGTTGCCATCCTAACGGCGAGCGGTCGCCACGGCAAGATCGACTGATTGCGAACAGGGCCGCGAGCAGTGGGCCTTCGGCTTTCCCCTCCCCATTCAGTTGCGGCGGGGGAATTGAGATGGCATAAAATTTGCCAAATACGGGGATGACAAACCGGGCGCGACCGCGCAGCATTTTGGGGTCCCCGCCAACCCGCACCCACGACCTCACCGCTTCCCATGGCCTACGAACTGGAAGGAACGCTCAAGGAAGTCTTCGAGACGAAGACATTCGGCAAGGGCTTTACCAAACGCGAATTCGTCATCACCTCGTCCAAGGGGCCCGATGATCGATACCCTCAGCACATCAAGTTGACCCTGATCAAGGACAAGGTGGGCTTGGTTGACCGTTTCAAGCCGGGACAAAGGCTCAAGGTGACCTTCGACATTCGCGGCAACGAAAGCAACGGACGGTATTACGTGGATTTGCAGGCGTGGAAAATCGAATCCGGTGATGGTGGCGGTGGGGGCGGTGGGGGCGGTGGCGTCCAGGGGGCGGGTCGCACGGAAACCGCCGAATCCCATGAGCCAGATCCCTTTGAATCCGGAGACCAGGGGGGTGGGCGCGACCATCGTTCGGGCGGGCGGCGCCCGTCGCGGCGCGAATACGGTGACGACGACGATCCGCGGGACTTCGGCGGCCGGCGGCACGATGAGATGCCGTTTTGACGGGGGCAGGCCGCGGAGTGATCGAACGAGTCAGTGGGACGTGATGATTGGCGCAGGTGGAGGTGGTGGTTCCTTCGAGAGTCATGGGGAAACGAGAAAGGGTGGGATTGCGGCCGGTCGAGGCGCGGTCGCGAAGGGTCGCTGTGGCATTTTTTCATCTCCGCGGGCAACGAAAATGAGCCTTCACACAGCCAGGAAACTCTCTGATCAATGGCGCCCGCGGCGGGAGAGCAAGACGAAGCAGCTCAAGGAGAGCAGAATGGCGGCGGTGGGTTCCGGGATCGAGGTAAATTCGATGGTAAGGCGAGGGTTGAGGAGGGGATCGGGATGGTCGGCGGAGGCGAATCGTTTGGCCGTTTGGGGAGTGGATTCCGAATCGCGCAGGATCCACCCGACATTGGCGGTTGGTTCCGCGAGCCAGGCGGCCACATCGGCCACGAGATCGGGACTGGTCCAAGTGTGAAAGCCGGGGGTCGAGCCGATGGACACGGTGGCCGAGGGTTCGAGAGCCGCGTCCCCACCTGGAGTCGTCCAGAGCGATTGATCGAATTGGGCAAACCGCCAAGTGACATCACCGACGGTCGCGGCGAGACCCGCGGACTCGTTGGAGGCGGGGTCGGCGGGCCCGGCGGTCCAAGGCGATATGACGCGGTGGAAAGAAATGTCGGTGGCTGCTGTGTTTACTTGGAAGAGAAAGAGTTGTAGTGATACCGCCGTGATGATGGCGTCCGGAGGCAGGGCGCCCAGATCGAATTGCAGCAGGCTGCGGCGTCGCGATTGGCTGGCCTGGTTGGTGCGTCCGGCCAGCAGGAATTCACCGGCTCCATTGGCAGTCGCGCCACTGGATTCCTCGTAGATGGCGGCGTCGGCGATCGGAGTGAGGGCAAGGGTCGCGGCGTCGAGCTGAGTCCACAGGCCAATGGCGCCAATCGCCGAGGCGAAAATTGACAGGGACGAGCGGAAGTGGCGGATGCGACCGGCCGCGCCGGGAGTTGGTGGCGTCGGGCGTGGCATAAAGCCTAAGAAACGGGATGGGAACTACGAATAGCCAAGGCGTTGCCCCATGACGGTCCTCTACCCGGCGTGAGGGAATGATTGTTCACAATCTCCGGATCATGCGTGCCCATTCGTGTAATTCGTGGGTTCAGGGGAATTCGCGGGAGTGGGTGGGTGGACCTGCGACATAATTGATGGTGGCGTGTGGCGGTCATGGTTGTCTCTCGACGAGCAATCGGATGTAGCGCGCGGATCCGGGAGGGGCGGTGTCTTGGGCGGTCACCCGACGAAAGGGCGCCTGTCCGTCGATTTCGGCCTCGTTTCGAAATCCCTCGCCGGTCGGAGGCGCGCCGCCGACGCTGATGGCGAGATCGCTCCATTGGTCCAGATCGGAGGAGGCTTGCAGCTTGTAGGTCAGGTCGATGGCGTCAGGGTCGCGGCGGAAGGTGATAGTGGCTGGAGAGCCGGTCGCCACGCTGGACGAGTCGACGGCGAGCCCATCGGCGAACGCGTTGGCGACGCGCGGGGCGAATCCCCACGCGTATTCCACGCCATCGGGGATGCCATCGAGATCCGTGTCGAGAGCGTCATCGATGAACTGACCGGGCAGGTAGCCGGCGAGTTCCCAGGCGCGGCGGTGGCTGGGCGCGGCGGGAGGCGGCACGATAGCGAGCAGGAGGCGAGGGCGGGAGGCGGCCGTTGTCGACGCGCGCGAATGGAATCTCTTCGTGGACGGACCGCCAAAGACGACCAGGCCATTAACCGTGCCGGAGTTGTTCTGCGTCAGCGTGACGACTTTGGTTTCCTCGTTCACGCCGCCGTCGGCAATGGCTGCGTTTAAGCCGATACCCGTGCCGGCGACCGGCAATCCGGGTCTCAGTCCTTCGGTTTCCTCTACGGTGATAGTCGGTTGGCCGGCGACACCGGTGGCTGTCGTTTTCACGCTTTCGATATCGGTCTTCAAGATCCAGCCGAAGTTGGTCTCGGGCTGGGCGAGCCAGCGATTGACGTCGCGGGCGAGCGCGGTCGACTCCCACCGGTAGATTCCCTGGGGCACGGTGTTGACGGCGGTGACGACCGTAGTGGCCGAGGGAGCGGGTTCAAAATCGCCACCGGGGGTTTCCCAGGTTTCCGGCTGACCGAAGAGTGGTTTCAGCCAGGTCGCATCGGCCGCGGAGGCGGCAGCGCCGTCGCCTTCCTGGGCCTCTGGATTGGATGTTCCTTCTCCCCAGTCGGCGAGCAATCGATGGAGCGACAGGGCGAAAGCCGGGGCGATCGTGCGATCCATGTCGAGCGTGACCGTGGCGCTGGCTACGGCGGCTCCGGCGGGTATGGAGGCGAGGTCGAAGCCGATCAGAGCGCGGCGCAGGGCTCCGTTGTTTTTCGAGGGGTCGGTGGCGCCGGCGAAGATCCATGAGCCGCCGCCATTGCTGAGGTCGCCTTCTTCGTAAATTGTATTGTCCTTGGTGGCGGTGAGCGCGAGGGGCGTGGTGGCCGGCACGGGCACGATCTTGAAAATGATGCCAGCGGGCAGGCCGGTGTCCGGATCGGGGGCGCTCACTCCAGTGGCTGTTTTGGCCAAGACATACAACTCGCCGTCCGCGTCCTGCCCAAACCCCTGGATGAAATACGGCACTGGATTGCCGCCCAACACATCGAGCTCGGCGAGCGACCAGGATCCCGGGGTGGATTCTTCGAGCCCCAGCAATCGGCCGCTCGGCTCAGTGAACCTTTGACTCCAGTCGGCGAAAACATACTTGCCCACCAAACCGGGAAGCGCGCTTCCGCGGTAAACGAATCCTCCTGTGACCGAGATGCCGTACTGCGGAAGCGGGGGCGTGCCGATGACGATGCCAGGATGCGCGTATTGGGCGATCGGTTCGGTGTCCGGTCCCGCCATGGGCGGAGCATCGATGGAGAACGCCGGGACAAAGCTGCCTTCTTTGTTGCGCCAGCCGTAATTGCCGCCCAGCGTCACGATATTGACTTCTTCCACGGCCCCCTGTCCCACGTCGGCGGCAAACAAGGCATTGGTGCCACCGGGACGGCTGTCGAACGAAAATCGCCAGCCATTGCGCAGCCCGTACGCATAAATCTCCGGGCGTTCGCCATTCGGGCTGGTGGCAAAGGGATTGGTCGGCGGGATGGCGTACTGACCACCCGGGCCACTCGTCCCCAGCGGGTCGATTCGGTGGATCTTGCCCATGAAATTCGTGAGATCCTGGGAGTTTCCCTTGGCGTTGGTCGGTCGCGGATTGTTGCCTCCCCCGGTGTGGCCAAAATTGTTGTCGTTCGAACTGCCGCCGTCACCGGTCGAGAAATAAAGCAATCCATCCGGGCCGAAGGCGATCCCTCCGCCATTGTGGTTGAACTGCGGTTTGTCGAAGTTCAGTAGGATGCGTTCCGAGGTCGGATCGGCCACGTCTGGATTTGATTCGGAGACCCGGTATTCGGCGATGACCGTCTGGCTGTCGACCGGGGCGGTCTGCGTGCCCGGCGCGTTGGGCGACGGCGCCGAGTAAACCACGTAGAAACGGCGGCTGCCGGGAGACTCGGGCGTGGCATAGCCCGGATGAAACGCGATCCCGAGCAATCCCCGTTCATCGAACCCCGCTCGCTCGGGAACCAGTTTGTTTGAGATATCGAGGAAAACCCCGGGCTGCAGTATGCCATTTCTAAAAATACGGACACGCCCGCGTTGATCGGCGATGAACAGTCGACCAGTTCCGTCCCCGGCCGTCACCATGTCGACGGGCGAATCGATCTGCCCAGCCAGTACAGTCTCCAGTTTAATTTGCGGAAAGGCGGCATGACCCTGAAGGGCGAGTGAACAGAGGGCCAGCGGAGAGAGCCAGAATAACGGTGACGGAGCGTAAGTGTTCATAAGTGGATTGCGTGTCGGGCCCTCACGATTCCAAGTGTCCATTCAGACGGCCCCCGCGCAAACACCCGAAGCATTCGTTACTGATAAGCTTCCATGCCTTCGCAGGTGCAGACGAGATTTTTGTCGCCGTGGACGTTGTCGACGCGACCGACTGGGGGCCAATATTTGTGCGAGTGGAGCCAGGGAGCGGGGAAGGCGGCGGACTGGCGCGAATAGGCATGGGGCCAGTGGTCGGCGGTCACGGCGAGGGCGGTGTGTGGGGCGTGTTTGAGCGGGTTGTCGGCTCGGTCGGCGGCGCCGGATTCGATGGCGCGGATTTCGGCGTGGATCGACATCATGGCCTCGCAGAAACGGTCGAGTTCGGCTTTGGACTCACTTTCGGTGGGTTCGACCATGAGGGTGCCGGGGACCGGCCAGCTCATGGTGGGGGCGTGGTAGCCGTAGTCGATGAGTCGTTTGGCAATGTCCTCGACGCCGATACCCGCGGAGTCTTTGAACGATCGGACGTCGAGAATGCACTCGTGGGCGACGGTGCCGGCCGCGCCGGTGTAGAGCGTCGGGAAGCACGGGGCGAGGCGTTTGGCGACGTAATTGGCGTTGAGGATGGCGTAACGGGTGGCTTCGGTGAGGCCATTCCCGCCCATCAAGCGGATGTACATCCAGGAAATTGACGTGATGCTGGCGCTGCCCCACGGCGCGGCACTGACGGGGCCTGGGATGTTTTGCGCCTCATCGAGGGTGATTCGGGCGGGCAGGAATGGGGCGAGGTGCCGGGCAACGCCGATCGGACCGACGCCCGGGCCACCGCCGCCGTGCGGGATGCAGAAGGTCTTGTGGAGATTGAGGTGGCAGACGTCCGCGCCGATGAGGGCGGGATTGGTCAGACCGACCTGGGCGTTCATGTTGGCGCCATCCATGTAGACTTGGCCGCCCAATTCGTGAATGAGCTGGCACACGTCGCGGATGGTGGTTTCAAAAACCCCATGGGTGCTCGGATAGGTGACCATGAGCGCGCCCAGCGTGTGGACGTGGGCCTCCGCCTGCCGCTTCAGGTCGTTGACATCAATGTTGCCGCTGGCGTCACACTTGACCGGAACCACGGTGAAGCCGGCCATCACGGCGCTTGCGGGGTTGGTGCCGTGGGCGCTGACGGGAATGAGGCACGACGTGCGCTGGTCGTCGCCGCGCGATTTGTGATACTCGCGGATGGCGAGCAGACCGGCGTATTCGCCCTGGGATCCGGCATTCGGCTGGAGTGACACCGCGGCAAATCCGGTGATCTCGCACAGCCATTTCTCCAGCTGCTCGAACACACGCAGATACCCCTGCGCTTGATCCAGTGGCGCAAACGGATGAAGCTCACTCACTTCTGGCCAGGAAAGTGGCATCATCTCGGCCGCCGCATTCAGCTTCATCGTGCACGACCCCAACGGGATCATGGATTCGTTCAGCGCAATGTCCCGTTTCTCTAATCGCGCCAGGTAACGAAGCAATTCGTGCTCCGTATGATACCGCTTGAAAACCGGGTGCGTGAGGAAAGGGGCGGTCGGCGGTCGGCGGTCGGCGGTCGGCGGTCGGCGGTCGGCGGTCGGCGGTCGGCGGTCGGCGGTCGGCGGTCGGCGGTCGGAAGTCGGCGGTCGGCGGAAATCGGGCAGGGCGGCCGCGAAGATATCGAGGAGCGTCTCGAGGTCGGAGGCGGTGGTGGTTTCGTCGAGGCTCAGGCCGACAGCATTGGGACCGATGGATCGGAAGTTGCATCCGGCGGCGCGGGCGGCGGCGTGCACGGCGTCGGCTTGGCCGGGGACGCGCACGGTGAGGGTGTCGAAGTGTGACGGATTGGCGATTTCCAGGCCGTCGGCGGCGAGGGCATCCCGGAGGGTGGAGGTGAGTGTGTGGACGCGTTGGGCGATGGTGCGCAAGCCCTCGGATCCATGATAGACGGCGTACATGCTGGCCATGACGGCGAGCAGAACCTGGGCGGTGCAGATGTTAGAGGTGGCCTTGTCGCGGCGGATGTGTTGTTCGCGTGTTTGCAGGCTGAGCCGGAGCGCAGGCTGGCCATGGCTGTCGATGCTCACGCCGATGAGGCGTCCGGGCAGTCGACGTTTGAGTTCGTCCTTGACCGCCATGAAGCCGGCGTGCGGGCCGCCAAAGCCGAGCGGTACCCCGAAGCGCTGGGCGCTGCCGACGCACACATCAGCCCCGATTTCGCCTGGCGGCGTGAAGAGGGTGAGGGCCAGCAGGTCGGCGGCCACAATGACCTTGGCGCCGGCGGCATGAGCCCGCTCAATGAACTCCCGATAATCGCAGATCGACCCGTCACCGGCGGGAAATTGGACGACGGCGGCAAAGACGGATTCCTCAGCCGAAAATGCCGCTTCACGCCACGGACCGGTGACCACAGAAATTCCGATGGCGTCCATGCGCGTTCGGATGACGGCCAGGGTTTGGGGAAACACGGAGTTGTCGACAAAGACGGCACGCCCTTGGCCATTGAGGGCGGCGCCATGGCACAATGTCACGGCTTCCGCCGCAGCGGTCGCCTCGTCCAAAAGCGAGGCATTCGCCACGTCCAGCGCCGTGAGATCGCGGATCATGGTCTGGAAATTGAGAAGCGCCTCCAGTCGGCCTTGCGAAATCTCGGCTTGGTACGGCGTGTACGCCGTGTACCAGCCGGGGTTTTCCAGGATGCACCGCTGAATGACCGGGGGCGTGAAGGTGCCGTAATAGCCCTGGCCGATGAACGACCGAAACACCTGGTTCCGGCTCATCAGCGACTTTAGCTCAGCCAAAGCCTCCGCCTCGCTGGCCGCCGACGGCAGGTCAAGTGGGCGAGAGTGGCGAATGTCCGCTGGCACGGTGGCCTCAATGAGCGCGTCGAGCGTCGGAAACCCGACCGTTTCCAGCATCATCGCGGTTTCCGCCGGCGATGGTCCGATGTGGCGTCTAGCGAAAGGCAGTGAGGACAAACGGGGATGGGGTGAGGGGTAAGGGGGAAGGGGGAAGGATGGAGTCGGCGGTCGGCGGTCGGAAGTCGGAAGTCGGCGATCGGGGGGCAAGAAACCAAAATAGCGGGGTGTCAGCGGTTTCCTGTGACGGTTTGGTAAGTTTCTGAGTCGAGGAGGGTGGAGACGGTGATGGGGTCGGCGACTTTGAGCTTAAAGAGCCAGCCGTCGCCGTAGGGATCTGAATTGACGAGGCTGGTATTGGCGGCGGCGGCGGAGTTGGCTTCGATGATTTCGCCGGCGACGGGAGCGTAGATGTCACTGGCGGCTTTGACGGATTCGATGACGGCCACGCCCTCACCGGCCTTGACGGTGCGTCCCGCCGCCGGCAGGTCGAGGTAGACGACATCGCCGAGTTCGGTTTGGGCGTGATCGGTGATGCCAATGATGGCCACGTCGCCGTCAAGGCGTATCCATTCGTGGCTGGTGGTGTAGCGAAGGTCGTTGGGAAATGTCATGAATGTGAGGATGGTTCAGGTGGCTTTCGGTAAAATGGCTTTTTGACGACTTCGGCAGGATGGAGTCGCCCACGGATGTCGACGGCGAGGCGGGTGCCGGCTTTGGCGTGAGCGGATGGCAGGTAAGCGAGACCGATGCCGAATCCGAGACTGGGCGAGATACCGCCGCTTGTGAGTTCACCGATTCTCGTGCCATCGGGCAAGGCCACCGGGTAGTGGCTGCGAAGCGGGGGGCCTTTGTCGACGAGGCGGAGAGCGACCAGTCGATCATGGTTGCCGGCGGTTTTTTGGCTGAGCAAGACGGAGCGGCCGATAAAATCACCTTTGTCGAGCGCGACGAACGACGCCAATCCGGCTTCAAGCGGCGTACGGTCTGGAGCGAGGTCACTGCCGTTGAGTGGGAAGCACATTTCCAAGCGCAGCGTGTCGCGGGCGCCGAGGCCGCACGGTTTGGCGCCGGCGGCCACAAATCGTTCGAACCAGGCGCCGCCAGCTTCGAGAGGGGCGAACAACTCGAATCCGTCTTCGCCGGTGTAACCGGTGCGGCACATGATGACCGAGCCTCCCACTTTGACGCCATTGCGCGGCGGCAGGTGGTCGAGCAGGGAGGAGGCGGCCGGCCCCTGCACGGCCATGGCGGCCCACTCGGCGCTTTGGTTTTCGAAAACCACCGAACCGTCGTCGGGCAGATGGGCCTGCATCCAGGCGCGGTCCTCGTCGATTTTGGCGGCATTGACGACGAGGAAATACTGGGCCGGGTCGGTGCGGTAGACTATCAGGTCGTCGATGACGCCACCCCGATCGTTGAGCATCAGTGTGTACTGACCGCCGCCGACCTCCAGGCGACCCACGTCGTTGGTGAGTAGCCGGTTGAGCCACGAAGTGGCGCCGGGACCCGAGACGAAGAATTCTCCCATGTGGGAGATGTCAAAGACGCCGGCGTGGCGGCGGACGGCGAGGTGTTCGTCGGTGATGCCGGAGTATTGGACCGGCATAAGCCAGCCGGCAAAGGGCACCAGCCGTGCGCCGTGCGCGAGATGGACGGATTCGAGCGGCGAATGGTGCAGGGCGGAAGTCTCCACGATCCCGCAGCGTGGGAAATCAACCCGCCTTGTCAATCGCCGGCCCTGCGCTTGCAGAGTCGCCCATCGCCCCCACACTTCGGATCATCATGATACTGGACTCCCTGGAACGTCGTTGGGGCCGCTGGTGCATCCCTGGACTGCTGCGCATCGTCGGGCTGCTCCAAGCGCTCACCTTCATTCTCATCAAGGCCAACCCGGTCTTTCTCGACCACTTCCAGCTGAACCCGTCCGCCGTGCTTTCCGGGGAAATCTGGCGGGTCCTGAGTTTCGTTTTCCTCCCGTCCACCCTCAGCTTCATCTGGATCATTTTCGCCGTCTGGTTCCTTTTTTTCATCGGGGATATTCTCGAATCCCAGTGGGGCAGCTTCCGGCTCAACGTGTACTACTTCAGTTGTGTCATCCTGCTCAACGTCGCCGCGTTCGCGACCGGTTACGCCACACGCATGGAGGCCACGTTTTTGTACATTAGTCTGTTTCTGGCCGCCTGCGTCATCGCTCCCGAGGTTGAGATCATGTTCATGCTCATTTTTCCCGTGAAACTCAAGTACCTCGGCCTGGTCAATGGCGCACTGCTTGCCCTCATGCTCTTTTCCTCGCCGGCTTCCTGGGCCGCGGTTTTCGCCGTGCTGCTGCCGTTTGCGGTGTTTGTCGGCCCTTCGTGGTTCGGTCACGTCCGGCATCAGGTCGATGTGCACGGCCGTCGACGTCGGTTCCAGGTGAATCAGCGTTCCGACGATGAGGCATTTCACACATGCAAGACCTGCGGCGTCACGGAACTCCAGGATCCGCACGCCGAATTCCGCATCGCGGCCGACGGGGACGAGTACTGCCTCAAGTGTTTGCCAGGAAAAACGGAGGCGTAAACGTTGCGAGACTGGACGGGGGTCGAGCGAAGCGATGGTTCTCAGGTTGGGCGGCGCGTCCCGCCCGCCGCAGCTGGCGTCCTCGCCGGGCTGCCCCGCACGTCTCGCGCCCTGCTCCGAAAGTGCAGCACGAACCCGCCGAACCGCACGTGGGGCGAGACGCCCGACGGACGCGGCGGGACGCCCCGTCCGGCGGGCGGGACGCGCCGCCCTGCCCGGGACTGACGTCTTCGATTTAGGATGGGAGTCACCCGGAATCTCCTTGCCATTGGGCCGAAGAACTCGTGAAATAAGGGTCCCCACGCCATCATTCCATGATTCCCCAACACTTCCTGCCGGCCGCCGCGATTGGCGGCTGGCTGGCCTGCGCCGCGATGGCGCCGGCCGCCACCCTGACCGTTACCACCATCGACAACCAAAGTCCGGCCAACGACGGTCAGTTGTCGCTCAAGGAGGCGATCGAGCAGGTCCAGAACAACGACACGATCGCTTTCAATATTCCAGGGGACGGACCGCACTACATCAAGACGCCGCCCGAAGGTTACCCGCTCCTTCGGAAGACCAGCGTGACCATCGACGGGTATTCGCAGCAGGGGTCCCAGCGCAATACGAGCCCGCTGCTGGAGCCACATAACACCCGGCTCAAGATCGTCATCGACTCGCGCGACGGCGGGCGGTTCTCGCTGGCCGATTACGGGTCGAATGGCTTTGGCGACAGCGAAAGCGCCATTTTCCCACTCTTCTACGCGGCCAATGCGCGCATTCAGGGGCTGGCATTTATCGGGATTCCCGGCGACGACAACGCCGAGAGTCCGTTCATTTACAACATCGCGCTTATTGGGGCATCGACGGACGTGCGGGTGCAGGGGTGCTGGTTTGGGCTAGATCCGGCGGCGGCGCCCTTCGCGCCGGACAACGACGGGCGCACCCCGGGTGTCCACGGGGCGCGCTCCGCCGTGGCCTCGTTCAAATGGGACGACACGACGACGTCCGAAGGCCTGATCATCGGCACGGATGGCGACGGAGTGGGAGACCGTGGCGAGTTCAACGTCATGGTTGGGAATCTTCTCGCCATTCACCTGGAAACCCCCAACACGCGCGTATCCGGAAATTACATCAACATTCTGCCCAACGGCCGAATCTGGGACCAAAACATCGAACAGATCGATCTTCGTGGCGGCGACCTTGAGGCTTTCGAAAACGGTCGCGGCCACGACAACATCATCGGCACGAACGGGGACGGCGTCAGCGATGCGGACGAGGGCAACGTGATTGGTCCGGTCACCTACGATGTCTACTTCGAATTCTGGCGGACGGCTTTCAACGTGGCATTCGCCGGTAACCGCATCGGATCGGGCCCGCGCGGCGAGACCGAATTCCCCACATCGGCCGGAACCCGGCTGGCCGTCATGCGGAGCAATTCGTCGGTGCGCATCGGATCGGATCTCGATGGCGTGGGCGACGCCGCCGAGGCCAATCAGTTCAGCGGATTCGAGGGCGACTTTTTCTCCTTTCACGGCAGCAACAATGATGCCAGCGCCAAGCCCACGCGGATTTCCATGCGCGGGAACTCTTTGAGCCGCAATTATGGCGACCTGCCGGTGACCGCTCAGCAGCCCAACATGACGCTCGATCGGTTTTACCTCGACGTGCTGGCGGACCCGCTGAACGACTATCGGCCGACCCTTGATCCTTCGAGCACGGCGGCCAACATCAAAGGGCGTGTCCCCGCGCCCGCCGAAGTGATCGCGCCGGACGTCATCACAGTGGACGTGGACTTTTACCTCGCCGATCCGTGGGGGCTGCTGCAATCCGATGGGACCTATCCGGATGGTTTTCCCCAGGGTTTGGTGTATCTGGTTACGCGGCGGGTCGACGGCCCGCAGGACACGGATGGCACTCCAGGGTCATTTGCCTTTCCGGGATTGCCGGGCGTGACGGCGGAAAACATGAACCGCCTCATCTGTGCCGCCCACTACAGCGGTGTCAGCAACGCCGGCGGCGCCGAATTCGAATCGACCACGATGTTCTCCCTTCCTCCGGCCGGCGCGGCCATGACCCTCCGTGTCACCGCTGTCGAGGGGCGCTCCATCGGCATGTCCTGGCTGGGCGGCACCGGTCCGTTTTTGGTCCAGCATTCAACGAGCCTGGGCAGCGGCGCGTGGAATGACCTGTTGACGCTTCCTGGTCGCTCGGTCGCCCTACCCATGGCTGGCCCCGCCGGGTTCTTCCGGATTCAGGACCGCGCCGCCAAAACCGTGCGACTCTACACCGCCAATCTCAGTGGCGCCGCCGAGCGCCCGGCGCCCGTCGAAACCACAGGCACCGGACGTGGCTATCTGTCGGTGGATTCCGCGGCGCAGAAAGCCTATTATTATGTCGCGTACGAAAAGCTGCAGGGTGATGCCTCCGCTGCCCACATTCACGGGCCGGCGGATGCGACGGCCTTTGCCGGAGTGCTGGCTGGACTGGCGGGCCCCAGCGGTCGTCAGGGGGCGATCAGCGGCGTCATTGATCCAACCCCAGCCGGCCTGCTGAGCGCCGTGACCGGGAGCAACACTTACTTCAACATTCATACCGCCTTTGCCGGAGGCGGGGAAATTCGCGGGCAACTCACCCCGTTCGCTCCCTGACAGCGGTTACTCGATTCTCCAAAGCGACGCGTCGCTGCGGACGAACAGGCTGCCGTGGGCCAGCGAGGGTGTGCAGAGGATGGTTTCGCCCAGTTCGATTTTACCGACCACCGATCCTTCCTCGGTGGTTGTATCGATGATCTGGAGCACGCCTTTTTCGCTGACGGCATAAAGGTGCTGGCCGGCTCCGATGGGCGAGCCGCTGAACGGTCCTTCGAGCCGCAGGCGGAATCCGCGTTCGCCGGTGGCCGGATCGGCTTGGTTGAGGATGCCGGCATTGTTGATGGCATACACTTTGCCGCCGAGAACCACCGGGCTGCCGGTTCCAGGGTTGATTTGTTCGACGCGCCAGTCTTGCACGGGGGCGGGTTGGCCCGATTGCGGGCGCAGGGCGGTCAGGCCATGGCTGGGAACGAAGACCCGATCGCCACCCACGGCTGACGAAGGAATGGTGGAGGCGCCGTCGGTATATTCCCACAGCGTGCTTCCCGTCCCTGGATCCACGGCGGTCAGTCCTTTGCTGGATTGCAGCACGGCCACGCCGGCATAAGCGATGGGCGAGGTCCAGTTGGCCATCTTCGGGCGGTCGAGCTTCCAAATATTCCGGCCGGTGCGCACATCAATGCCGGCGGCGAACGACTCGCTGTCGTTTTCGCTCGGCACGACGAGCACGCTCCCGATGACGATGGGGGAGGCGGCCATGCCCAGGCTGTTCGAGGCATTCGGGTAATCGAGCGTCAGGCCGCGGAGCCAGAGCAGGTTGCCATCGAGGTCGAAGGCAAAGAGATCGTTGGACGAATAGAGGGCGAAGACGCGTTGCCCATCGCTGGCCATGGTGGGGGCCGCCACGGCGGTCTTCTCGTGACACATGGTGCGGCCGGTGGCTTGGAGCACGCGCTCCCACAGTTTCTCGCCGCTGGTCGCCGAAAAACAGAGGACATGAAGCCGACGTTGGAGCGGGCCGCTCGAGGCGCTGATAAAGAGGCGGTCGCCAACAACAATCGGGCTTCCGAGACCGCGGCCGGGCAGCGGGACTTTCCATTTTACCGCAGCCTGCGGACCGGGGCCGGCGGGGGCGGTGGCGTCCGTGCCGCGGAAGTTGAGCCAGTCAGCGGCCAGGGTGGCAGGAAGGCCCATCAGGCAGGCAAGGGTGAGCAGCGAGCGGATCATGGATGAGGTCGGCGGAATCGGGGTGGAGCGATCGGGCGGGAGAGAAGTTATTTCGTGGCAGCGAGCGCGGTGCCGGTGGCGTCGCACAGTCGAAGCTGAAACCGCCACTCGACGGTCCACGTCTCGGTTTGCTCGTTTTGGCAGACTTTAACGAGCAGGGTATTGGTGCCTTTGTCGAGGCGGATGGGCAGGGAATACTGGTCGAGGCGCGAGCCGCGGTGGTACTCGTCGCGGCCAAAGAGAAAGCGACCGTTGAGCCAGACCTTCCACGAATTGCCGGTGCCGATTCGCAGCTCCGCGTCGCGGGCCTCGGGCGACTCGAAGGTGGTGGTGGCGTAACCGACGACTTCCTTGATCAATCCATAGGGCTTGTTGAAATCGATCTGTCCGTACATGTCGGTCGACCGAAACGGCTTCCAGGAAATGGTGGTGCCGTCAGGCAGCGGGTAACTGGCCGCGAGATCAAGTTTTTCTTCGGGCGGGTAGACGGTGTCGAAGCCGGCGCGCTTGGCATTGGAAAACGGAGCGAGCACATGCCACTCGAGCAGCAGGCCGAGTTGGCCCGCCACGTCCAGGGTGCGGCCGAGTTCCTTCAGTTGATCGACGGCCTGGGTAATCTGGTCTTCGTCGCGCGCGGCGCGAAAGGCTTTTTCCGCGGTATCGGCGGCCTGATCCTTGTGGCCGGCGGTGGCCTGCGATTTGGCCGCGTCGAGCAGTTGGGTGACGGCCGGGCGTCGCAGTTCGGCGGCCGGGTCTTCGAGAAAGATCATGGTCAACGCGTCGGCGCGGGCGGCGTCCGCGGTGCGGAGCAAATCCCAGGCCAGCGAGCGGGCACCGGGAGCATGGTTGGTGTCGCGCAGGAATGCCTCGAGCGCATCGACGGGGAGCGGTTGTTTGGCGGCCAAAGTTCGATCGGCGATGGTTCCAGCGGCGGCGCGCAGCCAGTTTTGGGCCAGTGGATTGGCGCCGTCGAGGGCCTTTAGCACCTGCGGCAGTGAGGAGGCCGGAGCCGCCGCGAGCGATTTCCAGGCCGCCGAGGCGGATTCATTGGCCGCGCCCTCGGGACCGACCGCGCGCAGGGCGGTGACCAGCGGCTCCAAATCCGGTCCGTCGGCGGCACGCAGGGCGCCGGTGAATAATCCCGCGGCTAAACCGGCCACGGGCAGGGCCTGAAATGTCACTCTCATGCCTCGGACCATCTCGCGAGGGCGCGCCAGCGCAAGGGGCGAGTGCATGGGCACCGCCGAAGTGATTGTCGTCTCGATTTGTTACCCTAAAAAGGACGATGAACAACCACGAAAGTCACGGAACACACGAAAAATCATTAACTTAGGACAAGAGACATTCTCATCTATCAGGTGGACGGCAATCGTTGGGCAATGCCTTGGTGTTTCGTGTGTTTCGTGCTTTTCGTGGTTACCATCCGGGTTTTTACCGGTCGCACTCGCCCATGACAAAGTCGAGAGACCCGAGGATGGCTGGCACGTCGCTCATCATATGGCCGGGGAGCAGCACAGAAAGGATGCTGAGGTTGCAGAAGCTGGGGCTGCGGATTTTCAGGCGGTATGGCACCCCGCCTCCCTTGCTGTGGATGAAAAACCCGAGTTCGCCCTTGGGGTTTTCGGCGCCGAAGTAAATCTCGCCGGGCGGGGCGCTCACTCCCTGGGTGGCGATGATGAAGTGGTGGATCAGCTCCTCCATGCTTAAGAGGACCTTCTCCTTCGGCGGCAGCACGTTCTTCGCATCCTGCACGCAAATCGGGCCACCGGGCAGCCGGTCCAATACCTGCTTTAAAATCCTCACTGACTGGCGCAGTTCCTCCATGCGCACTTGGTACCGCGCATAACAATCGCCTTCCTCGGCGATCGGAATGTCGAACTCGTACTGCTCGTAGCCAAGATAGGGTTTGGCTTTCCGGAGGTCATGCGCCACGCCGCTCGCCCGAAGATTCGGGCCGCTCAGCCCGTAGGCGATCGCCTGGTCGCGGCTGATCACGCCGATACCCGCCGTGCGGTCCATGAAAATTTTATTTCGCGAAAGCAACGCCTCCATTTCCTCAATCACCGGCTCCAACTCGTTCAGAAAGCGCGTCACCGCCTCAGTAAACCCCGGCGGGAGATCACGAGTCATGCCGCCGATGCGCGTGTAGCTCGTGGTGAAGCGCGCCCCGGTCAGTTGCTCGCACAGGTTGTAGACCTTCTCCCGCTCGTTAAACGTGTAAAGAAACGCCGTCATCGCCCCCACATCCATCGCGTACACACCAACTCCCAATAAATGCGCCGAAATCCGTGCCAACTCGCAGCACATCACCCGTATCGCCTGACCCCGCGCCGGCAACTCCCAGCCCAAAAGCTTCTCGACCGCGCAGGCGTAGACCACATTGTTCGCGAGCGGCGCCAAATAGTCCAGTCGGTCCGTGTAGGGCACGAACTGGTTGTAATGCATGTTCTCCGCAATCTTCTCGTCCCCGCGATGCAGAAACCCCACGTCAGGTTCCGCTTTCGTCAGAATCTCGCCGTCCAACTCCACCACCAGCCGCAACACCCCGTGCGTCGCCGGATGCGAGGGCCCAATGTTCAGCACCATCTTCTCCCCAATCGAATCCTCCGTCCGCGCCTGGTACGCTTCCCCAGCCGCCGCCGCTCGCGCCACCATGTCCGGTGCCTCGAATTCTTTCATGCTCGTTGACATCGCGTCACACTGACGTCGTGCCCACTCACCCGGCAACCGCGATTTGTGAAAAAATTCACAAGCGGGCGGAGGCTCTCGGCTCCTGAAGGATTTCGCTTGAGCTGATGAGCCCTATATGGCCCATAGGGCCTATGGGCCCCTGAAGCCCTCTCAATGACACCCGCACCCTGAACCGCACCCGCCGCTGCTGGAGGATCCGATGACCTCTTCCTCGGTCGGGATGCGTCCTTTTTCCAAGGTTTTGGTGACGAAGCCATTGACCAAATTGGCGATGCCTTGGAGCGTTTCCTGGGCTTCGTTGAAGTTTTGGATGAGCGGATTGGCTTCGGCTTGGTCGCGCAGCTGGCTGAACGCGTGGATTTCGGGGTCGCTGATTTTTTCGCCGGAGTGTTGCTTATGGTGCAGTTCGTTTTGTGATTGCATGAGGCGCCGGTAGAGGGCGACGGCGTCGGTGTCGGCGAGAAAGGCCTCGGCGTGGAGCCGGGCGGCAGCAACCTCTTCATCGGCGACGATGGCCTCGCAGAGGTCGTGCAGTTTTTCCTCTAGGGTGGAGACGGTCAGGGTGGTCATTGGATAGTGTATGCACCAGTGCCGTGGGTCCGCCAGTGGAATCAGCGTAAAGGCAAAACCGGGGAGTGGGGCGAGCCCAACTCCCCGGCGAGACAAACAGCCTTCAGCTCACGGGACGCGCTGGCGGAAGTAGGAGGGAGGATCGCCTGGTGTGAGGGTGATGACGTAGGGGCTGGCGGCGCCGGTGACCGTGGTCCAGGTGACGAGGTCGGCGGAACGTTGGAGCAAGCCGGCGCCGTTCCACGAGATGGTGGCGATGGCTCCGTTGATTTGGATGTCGATGGGGCCGACGGGCACGGGCGCGTAGGTCGAGAGGAACTGGCCAGGGATTGGCGTGAGTTGGGCGGCTGGAGTGGTGTCGCCTTCCTTGCGCCACGCGACTTCGGCGTAATCGCCGCCGCCGCCTTCCTTGTAGAGCACCTCGATGTAATAGCGCTGGCGGGCGGTCAGCGTGATGAGCGTGGAGGTGACGTCACCACTTTCCAAAAACGCGCGGCAGCATGTCGGTTCAAATGCCGCGATGTTGGCGTTGGTGGGCGAGGCATCCGAGCTGATCCAGAGCTCCGAGGCGTCGTCGCTGCGGAGGAAGAACTGGTAGTTCGCGGTTTCGGTGGGTGTGACCCATCCGTATATGCGAGCGCCGTACTTGTTGCCGAGGGCGGGTCCGAACTCCGGATTGTTATCCAGGGCGTTGCCCGGGGTGATATCCATGGTGCTGAACCGGTTGAGGAAACGCGTGGTCCAGACTCCGGCGGGGAACTGGGGATCGCCGGTGAGGTCGGCCACGGCCCCGCCGTCGATGCCGCGGTAATAATCCCAGGCGAGCCGGCCGGTCGTTTCGACGAAGGCGGTGAAGTCGCGGGTGGTCGGCTGGATCAGGTTTTGGTTGATCCGATCGTCGCGCACGCCGGTCACCGTAATCGCATACACCGTGCTGGCATTCATGCCCGTGGTGGTGATGGTGAAAACCCGAGGGTCGGTGGTCAGGGTGACCGCGGTCGGGGTCAGACCTCCGGTGAATGTGTAGTTGCCCAGTGTCGTCAGCGAGCTGGCGAGCATCGGTTTGTTGAAGACGAGCTGAACGCGATTCAGTGTCGGCATGGCACTCACCGAGGTGAGGACCGGAGGAGTTGTGTCGGGCGCCACGTTCACCGCCACCGGATCGGTCTGGGATCCGCCCAGCGGATTGGTGATGACAAGGCGGTAGCTACCCGAATCAGCTGGCAGCGACTGGGAGATGACCAGAGTGGATCCCGCCACGCCTTGTGGGTATTTCGGGCTGCCGTCCGGGTTGGTTTCGTCGCCTTCCAGCGCCGCCCCGTCCTTGAACCATTGATAGGTGTTCGGGAAGCCGGTCACGGTGGCCGCGAGGGTGATGGTGTCCTGTTCCATGCCGTTGGGCACCGGGGTCGGCTGGGTGGTGATGCTCGACGGGAAGTAGGCGACGCTGTAGTGCTTCTCGATTTGCGCGGGCGTCAGCGCGTAGTTGTAAAAGGCGACTTCATCGATGACGCCGTTGTAAGGCAGGGTGCCTCCGAAGCGACTGCCGATTTCCAGACCCCTCACGGTATTATTGCGGACTGGTCGGCCGGAGGTGTCGGTGCTTTCCGTGCGTTCCACCACGCCATTGACATAGAGGGCGGCGAGGTTTGAGCCATTCCAAGTCATCACGATGTGATCCCATCGGCCGGCGACCGGGGAGCTGGCGCCTTGAAGGAACATGACCGTCTCTCCGGTGCCGAGGTGAGCTTCCCACCAAGCGCCATTAAAGCCTTGATAGATCGCATACCCGGAGCGGCCGATATCGCGATTCTGCGTGGCGATAATGGCGCGCTGCACGTTGCCAGATTGCGCCGGTTTCGCCCAGAATTCCACGGAGAAGGCGCTCGTGGGATTATGGATGGGTGTGTAGGGGACGAGGGCGGCGACACCGCCGGCATTGAACTGGGCGGCCGTGTCCGGCGCGATGCCGAACCCAGCCTCGATGCCAAGCGTGACCCTTGGAGGCGTGTAGGTGCCGTCGTATCCACCGGCATAGTCCTTCATCACAGTTGTCCCTTCGGCTTCGTTGAGCCGCCAATAGCTGGTGGGACCGTCCGCGAGCACAAAACCGGCGTACCGGTCGCCGGCGGGTGGGTCAGTGAAATTGACCGTGAACGGCGGGCTTGTGACTTCGTTGACCGGGTTGGAAACGGTCACGGTATAGGTGCCGGAGGCGGCGGCGGTGGATCCGAGGATGGTGAAGGTGGAGGTGGTGGCCGTGGCGTTGCCCGTGACGGGTTGGCCGTCCCTTTTCCACTGGTAGCTGAGCGGCGCGGTGCCGACGGCGCGGACTTGGAAGATGGGAGCGCCTCCCGATAGCAGGTTCCAGGTCCCGGTGGGCGAGGACTCGATGGTGGGCGCGGTGACGGCCGTTCCAAAGATGAAGCGCGAATTGTGGACGGCGATGGTATTGGCGCTCAGCGCATCGCCGTAGATGGCCACTTCATCGATCGATCCGTTCCATGGTTCGATGGGATTGCCGCTTACGTCCAGTCCGGCGGACCCGATGCGCGCCGGCAGGCCGGGAGTCGGCCCAAATTGGGGATTGTCCTTGGCGCCGAGCGAGACACCGTCGACGTACGCGGTCACTTGAGTGGCGGAGAAAACGAGCGCGACATGGGCGAGGCGGTTGAGCAGCCCCGGGTTGACCGACCAGCTGACACCGAGCGGAAGCGATTCATTTTTGTAAATCAGAGAGTTTCCATCGGGAGCGGCTTGGAACGCGTAATAGAGAGCCCCTTCTTCACCAGCGATGGAGAAGATGGTTTTGGGGTGCTGGGCGCCCGGGTTTTCCAAGTAGACCAGGGCCTCGATCGTTCCCGTGCCGTCGGAGAATTCGTAGGCGGGATTGGCTGGGATGACGGCCTCGCCTTGACCGCGCAGGCGGATGGCGCGCTGACCGTACGAGCGGGCGGTGCGACCATCAAAGTAAGCGACGCCCTGGAGGGTGGCATGGCGCGTGTTGTCTTTGGTGTTGGTGACGGTGGATCCGGAGAATGAATCGACCGGCCAGAATCCGAGCAAGCTCGCCTCGGCCTCGATGGCGGCCCGGAAAAACGCGTTGTCCTCGGTTTTCTGGGGGACCACCGTCAGGGTGGCATCCGGAGTAGTCGTGGTCATGGCCCCAAGCGTGGCGGCGAGGGCAAAGACGCTGCCCGAATCGGCGGCTGTCACGGTGTTGATGACATATTCAGGCGCCGTGGCGTTCGCAATATCGGCGTTGTTGCGCTTCCATTGGAACGTGTTGTCAGGGTCCTGAACCATCACGGCCTCAAACGGCGCGGCCCCGCCGTCCCATACCGAAGCCGATTGCGGCTGGCTGATGAAGCCCGGGCCAGGAGGACGCAGGAGCAGGTCGCCGATGACGAATTGGCCGGCGGTGAAGGTCGAGTAGCGCATTTCGTCGAGAAACCCATTGTACGGACCCCCGGTGTCCTGGCCTGATCCTATGTAGGGTACGCCACTGGGGGCGGAGACGATGTCGCTCGGGGTGCCGCTGGCCACGCCGTTGACATAAAACGTGGTGACACCGTTGTCATTGACCACGGCGATATGAGTCCAGCGCTCCGTGGAAACGATGATGGGATCGCCGATGGTGAAATTGTTCTCCGGTCCGGGCCCAATGGCGTCGCATCGCACTTCGACCGCGCCATTGCCCTGGTCATCGGTGACGAACCGGGTGCGGAAGGCGGCGCCACCCGGCCTGCCGCCAAAATGGCCTGAGCCCGTGCTCATGAATTGCGCGTCCGTCCGTTGACGGGTGGCGCCGGTATCGACGGGCATCATCCAGCATTCCATCACCCAGTTGGTCGCGGGCAGGCTCCATTGCTCTGGCGGAGGAACGGTATTGTTGGGGCCCTGGATCCACATCCCGGAGTTGCCGCAGTTGAAGAATCCCCAACGGGAAGCCACGCCACTGACCGCGCCCGTGGTGCCCAGCGGCCCCCCCACGGCGTTCGTCGTCGTGATGGCCGTGCTGAGGCCGCCGCCCCCGGCTCCGGCTTCGCAACCCGAGGAGAAGGCCGCGTTGAACGGATGGGCGGGGTTTTGGCCACTCGAGTCCGCGCCAATGCCGCTTTCTCCGCCCCGAAGCCAGGAATAAGGAGTGACCGCCGCCGTGGCCCAGGCTGGCAACAGGCAGACCAGCGCGGCGGCCGCCCGCGGGATCGCTGGTAAGATTTGGGTTGTTAATTTCATGATGATTGGTGGGGTAAAGCGGTTGTGGAGCCAATGTGAGACGCCGACTGACAGGCTCGGACGGAGCGCGGTTTGGTATTACCTCAGGCAGACGATGGGTGCCATTCGTGAGAGTGGCGCGCGACCAGCGGGCTGAATGACCGCCCGTTCACCGCACCACGAACCCCCGCGTCGGAATGATTTGCTTTTCTTTCGAATTGTACGCACGGTGTTCAGTGTCAACAACTAATGGATGTAATGATGGTGGGGATCCGTGTGCATCTTAAAGAGATCGACTGCGCGGGAGCCAAGAGAATGCCGTGGTCGGCTGAGTGTGCAACAAATTGCGTCAACCCCATCGGAGCACTTGGCATTTTCAGAGAAAAAGTCTGCAGTTCAATCTGGACCAGAATAGGACGTGAGTCCAGCCTCGATGATTTAAACAGGCATGGAACTGACCTCCCAGGCCGGATTGTTGTCGGCGAGGTAACGGGCGGTCCAATCGCTCGGGCAGAGCACGACCCAGGCGCCACGACTGTCTTGAGCCAGGGCGCACCCACTGGGGAGCGCGATGGACGGGCGGTCGGTGGCGACGCGGCGGGCGGGAGAGGGCGGCTGGGTCGGCACGGCGTCGGCAGCGGTGTGGGCGGGCGGTTTTTCCCGGATCCAGCGGGCGAGCGACCATGAGGCGTTTTCGAGCCGGCAGTCGGCGCCGTATTCCGTCTCGATGCGGTACTTGAGGACATCGAATTGGAGCGGTCCGACGGCACCGAGCAGCGGGATACGGACGCCGGTGTCAGCGAGTTCGTAGGCTTGGGCGACGCCTTCCTTGAGCAGTTGGTCGAGGCCGTCGCGGAAGCGTTTGAATTTGGCGGTGCTGGTATTGTGGAGGTAGGCGAAGCACTCGGGGGCAAAGCGCGGCATTTCGTCAAAGACGATGGTGGGATCTTCGGCCACGGTGTCGCCGATGAGGAAGTCGTAGTTGCCGACCAAACCGACCACGTCGCCGGCCCAGGCTTCGTCCACCGTTTCGCGTTCGCGGGCGAAGAGGCGCTGGGAGTTGCCCAGGCGCAGTTTTTTCCCCGTGCGGGTGTGAGTGACCACCATGTCGCGGGCAAACTCGCCGGAAACGATGCGCAAGTACGAGACGTAATCGCGATGCTTCGGGTTCATGTTCGCCTGAATCTTGAACACAAAGCCCGAGAACGCTGGGTCGGTCGGCTCCATCAGGCGGTTGCCTGACAGGCGCGGCGCGGGGGGCGGGGCCAGCGCGAGAAAGCGGTCGAGGAGCAGTTGCACGCCGAAATTATTGGCGGCGCTGCCGAAAAAAACCGGCGTGAGCCGACCGGCCCGCACATCAGCGATGTCAAACGATTCGCCGGCGCCTTCCAAGAGCGCGAGTTCCTCGTTCACCTGGGTGTAGACGTGCTCCGGTAACCGGTCGCGCACCGCGGGATCATGGATGTCGCGCACCTCAACCGGGGCGCGGTAGGCGCCTCCGGCCACCCGCTCGAACAAATGAACCTGATGCGATTGGCGGTCGTACACGCCGCGGAAATCCTGCCCGCTCCCGAGCGGCCAGTTGACCGGCAGGGCTCCCAGACCGAGCACGCGCTCGAGTTCATCGAGCAAATCGAGCGGCGGCCGGGCCGGCCGGTCGAGCTTGTTCATGAACGTGAAGATCGGCACGCCGCGTCGTCGGCAGACTTCAAACAGTTTCAGCGTCTGCGCCTCGATCCCTTTTCCAGCGTCGATCACCATGACCGCCGCATCCACCGCCGTGAGGACGCGATACGTGTCTTCGGAGAAATCCTTGTGGCCGGGCGTGTCGAGCAGATTCACGCAACATCCGCCGTATTCAAACTGCAGCACCGTCGAGGTCACCGAAATTCCACGCTGGCGCTCCAGTTCCATCCAGTCGCTCGTCGTCGCCCGCTGGTCCTTGCGCGACGTCACGCTGCCCGCCAGTTGAACCGCGCCCCCATACAACAAAAACTTCTCCGTCAGCGTCGTCTTGCCCGCGTCCGGATGCGAAATAATCGCAAACGTCCTCCGCCGGCCGACTTCGCGCGCCCCACGAGACGAATCGGGCGTCTGTGACGTCGGCTCTGCGGGAGGGCCGCCATCGCAACCAGCCGACCGCTCCGCCAATGGATCAGTGAGGGGCATCCCCTGCTCATGCACGCCAACCGACGCCCGTGCAAGTGCCTCTCAACTCGAAATCGAATCTCAAGCGATGCCAGGATCGCCTGACCTAGTCAAGGGACTTAGTCATATAGTTTCAGTCGGCACCCAAATTGCCTGGCACTCTATGTGCCGACAAATTGCCTGGCACATTATAGATCGACCTCTCAAAATAAGTTTGACTTAGTCATATGACTTAGTTATACGCTCCGATGCCCGAAACTATCGTCAATATTCATGAAGCGAAGACACACCTATCTCGGTTGATTGAGAGGGCGGAAGCCGGAGAAACCGTTATCATAGCCAAGGCGGGGAAGCCCAAGGTGCGATTGGTGTCGATTCCTAGCCAGGCTCCCCGGAAGCCGGGGCGATTTGCGGGCGAATTGAAGGTTGATGAAGCCTTTTTTGCCCCACTTTCGGAAGCGGACCTGCGCGCTTGGGAGGGCGGCGGCGAGTGAAGATTCTGCTCGATACCTGCGCGGCGCTGTGGTGGTGGTCGGATTCTCCGGCGCTAAGCGAAGCGGCTCGGGAAGCAATGGCGGACCGGTCCAATGACATCTTTTTCAGTGCCGCCTCGGCCTGCGAGATTTTCCAGAAAGCGCGCCTCGGCCGGCTGGAGCTGCCTGGGCGACTTCGGGATGATTTTGGAGGAACCATTCTTGCGGAGGGATGGAGTTTCCTGCCGATCAGCGTTACCGAAGCCATGACCGCCGCCTCCATGGACCATGCCCATCGCGATCCTTTCGACCGGTTGCTGGCCGCCCAAGCTATAGCCGGATCCTTGTCGCTTGTCTCGCCGGACGCGTTCTTTCGCGAGCTTCAGCTCGATTTAGTTTGGCAGCGCGCCGACGCTGGACGGGCTGGGAGCGGTGGGTAGGGTGGCTTGATGGCTGTGAACTGGACGGGCAAAGTTGTGATCGTCACGGGTGGGGGTGGCGGGATGGGGCAGGCGGCGGCGAGGCGGTTTGCGGAGGCGGGGGCGCAGGTATTCATTTTTGGGCGGTCGATGGAGTCGCTGGAGGAATCGGCGGGGCAGGCGGCGGGGATTGTGCCGGTGGTTTGCGACGTAGCGGAGAGGTCGAGTGTGGCGTTGGCGTTGGGGCGGGTGTTGGAGGATGGGGTGCCGTTCGCGCTGCTTCACACGGCGGGAATCAACACGTCTGACCGCTTTATGGCGCATGCGGATCCCGGGCGCCTCGCGAGCGAGGCGAGCTGGCGAAAGGTCATGGAGATAAACGTCCTTGGGGTGGCTAACATGATTCAGGCGGTGGCGGGGCCGATGGCGGCTCATGGCGGCGGGCGCATTGTGGTGGTTTCGTCCACGGCGGCGCACGGTTTCGATTCGTATGCCGGGGTGCCATACACGGCGAGCAAGTGGGCGGTGCACGGGTTGCTGTTTACCGCGCGGATGCAGTTGAGCGCGCAGGGCATAGTGCTTTCGGAGTACGCACCAGGCGAGGCGGCCACGCCGATGGTCGAGAAGCGGCCGGTCAAGCCGACGCCGGAGCACCGGCGGGCGATGTTGAGCTGCGATGACTGTGCGGATGCTCTGTATTTCATCGCGAGCCAGCCGCACAGCGTGAGCCTGATGCAGCTGCCTGTTTATCAGGCGTTTGGGGGCATGCCGCCGCCCATCACCATGCCCTGGCTGGAGGGGTTTGAGATCAGGCCGAAAGTGTGAGCAGCGGTGGAGAATCGTGCCGAGTGCGCTATAGAGTGCGCCTTTTCCATGCTGACCGTTTCCGATATCGCGAAGGCCTATGCGGGCCGCATTTTGTTTCAGAACGTTTCCCTGCAGATCAACCGGGGGGATCGATTGGCATTGGTGGGGCCGAACGGGGCCGGCAAGACGACACTTTTTTCGATCATTTTGGGCGAAAACACGCCGGACGACGGGCGAATCAGCTGGGAAAAAGGCGTGCGGATCGGGTTTTTGCCGCAGGAGAGCGCGCCGGTGGGGGAGGAATCAGTGATGCAATTAGCCACCGGGGTGGGGGGCACCGGGGTGGAACCCGATTGGGAACTGGAGCCGAAAGCGAAGACGATTCTGCGGGGGCTGGCCTTTCGGGAAAGCGACTTTGACCGGCCGGCCAACTCGCTTTCGGGCGGCTGGGTGATGCGGGCGCACTTGGCGCGTCTGCTCGTCATGCGACCGGACTTGCTCCTGCTTGACGAGCCGACCAACCACCTCGATTTGGAATCGCTGGTTTGGTTTCAGAATTATCTCAAAAACTACGAGGGCGCCATTCTGCTGATTTCCCACGACCGCGAGTTCATCAATCAGTTGGTCGACTCGATCGTCGAACTTTCCCACCAGCGGGTCAGCCGGTTTCGCGGGAATTACGAGGCGTACCTGGCCGACAAGGCCGCCCGCGAGGAACGGCAGCAAAATGCCTACGACCAGCAGCAGCGCGAGATCGAGCGCCTGACCACGCTGGCCAACAAGTTCCGCGCCAAAGCGAGCAAGGCGGCGTTCGCGCAGAGCCTCCTCACGCGGCTCGACCGCATGGAGAAAATCGACGCGCCCCTCCAGGCTGAGAAGACGGTCAAATTCCGCTTTCCGCAACCGCAGCGTTCGGGCCAGCGGGTCATCAGGCTTTCCCAAGTGGATTTTTCCTACGGCGGAGTCCAGCCGGTCTACCGGGGGCTTGAGTTCGAGGCGGAGCGCGGGCAGCGTACCGTGCTGGTCGGGCCCAACGGATCGGGAAAATCGACGCTGCTGAAGCTGCTCGCCAGTGTGGTGCTTCCGGAATCCGGCGAGCGGACGCTCGGCCACAACGTGACGCCCGGGTATTTCGCGCAATACCGGAGCGAGATGCTCAACCCAAAGCGCAGCGTGCTCGAGGAGGCGCTCGACGTCGAGCGGCGGCCGCCCGAACAGCTCGCCCGAACCCTGCTCGGAAGTTTCCTGTTTCGCGGGGACGATGTCTTTAAAGCGGTGGGTGTGCTCAGCGGCGGCGAAAAAACCCGACTGGCTCTCGCCAAAATGCTGCTCGACCCGCCCAACCTGCTCCTCATGGACGAGCCGACCACCCACCTCGACATGGGGAGCATCGACGCCCTGATCAACGCGCTGCGCGATTACGAGGGAACCCTCATCTTCATCAGCCATGACGTCCATTTCATCCGCGCCATCGCCACCACCGTGCTCCACATCGGGGCCGGCAAGCTGACGCCCTACGCCGGCAATTACGACTATTACCTGGAAAAAACCCGCGCCGGCGACGCCCGTGCCGCCTTGACGTCAGGCGAAAAACTGGCCGACACCCGGCCCGAGGCGGCACCCGGAAGCACCTCCGGACCGAAAACGAAGATTTTCAAGACGCGCGAGGAAAAGCGCGCCGAAGCCCAAGCTCGCGAGGCGCTGGCCAAGCGCCAGCGTGAATTGGAGAAGGAGGTGGCCCGCATCGAGGCGGCCGTCGCCGCTGCGGAACGGCACCTCAAAGAGCTCACAGAAGAGTTGGAAAGACCGGAAACCTACGCGGACGGCGGCCGCGCCATCCGCCTCAACCGGGAGGTTATGGGGGCACAAGAGGTCATTGGGCGCCTCACCGAGGAATGGGACATGGCGGTCGCCCGAGTGGCGGCGGTGGGGCTAGGGGAGTAAGTCGGAGGTCGGAGGTCGGAGGTCGGAGGTCGGAGGTCGGAGGTCGTTGATGGGAGGTCGGAGGTCGGAGGTCGGCCGAGGGATCGGACGGACCCGACCAGTCTGACTGGTCCGACTGGTCCAACGCTGCCCTCCTGCGCCGCTATTGCGGCGCGGTGGCGGTGGGGGTGGGAACGGCTTGGTTTTTGCCTTTGGTGGTATCGGGGAGGATGACTTTGCCGAGGCCGAAGATGGGGCCGTAGATGGCGTAGATGAGGGTGCCGACGACGACGCCGAGGACGAGGATGGTGATGGGCTCGAGGATTTTGTCGATTTGGTTGGCGATGGTGTCGAGTTCATCCTCGTAGTCATCGGCGATTTCGTTGAGCATGTCGGTGGCCGAGCCGGTTTCGGCGGAGATTTCGAGGATACCGCAGATGATACGGCCGTCGGATCCGAGCCAATGGCTTTCCATGAGGAAGGCTTCGGGAAGCATGAGACCGTCTTCGATGTGTTTCTGGATGCGGCCGAAGAACTCCTTGTAATAGACGTGCGGGGCGCTCTCGGACGTGATGCGGAGGGCGGTCGAGATGCGGACGTTGGCTTCCATGAGCATGGCGAGGCATCGGAAGCTGACGGCGGCGGCGCTTTTACGGATGATGCTGCCGGCGGTGGGGAGGTTGATCATGGTTTTTTGGACGCTGGGGTTGGAGTAGATTTTCCCCCACTTCTTAAAGAAGAGAAAGATGAGTCCGAACGGCACCACGGCGAGATACGGGTAGTGGATGAGCAGGTCGGAGATGTTCATCATCAGGATCGTGGCAAAGGGCAGTTCGGCGTTGAAGCTGCCGTAGAGTTTTTTCACCTCGGGGACGAGCGTGAAGCTCATGAGGATGATGATGCCAATGGCCATGGTGAGCACGATCCCCGGATAGATCATGCCGGTCTTGAGTTTTTTGAGGATGCGCAGGGTTTTTTTGTTTCCGGTGGCGATCCGTTTGCAGACCTCGGGGAGCTGGCCGGCCTCCTCGCCGGCGCGGATGAGCGCCAGCACATCCTCCCCGAAAATGTCCGTAAACTCTCCCATCGCCTCGGAGACTTTTTCGCCCTGGGAAATCTTGGTCGAGATTTCAGCGATCATGCCCTTGTAGCGCGGCGATTTCACGCGGTTCGCCTGCAACTCGAATGACTTGATGGTCGAAATGTTGCGCTCCAGGCATCGCGCGATGCCGGCAAAGAGCGCCACCCGGTCATCCAGACTCGGCTTGGTCACAGTAGCGCGTTGGATCGCCTCGTCCGCCCCCGTCACGCTGACCACACGAGCCGTCTCATTCGGCGCCTTGCCCGCTCCAATGAGGGCTTTGTCGTCCGTATCAGTGTCCACCATGACATCGACTTTGCGGCCGGTGTTCACGTTGGTCAGGGTGACTCTCTTCATCATAAGCAGGTGGCGGTAAAGGGGCTGGGAAGGGGTAAGGGGTAAGGGGTAAGGGGTAAGGGGTAAGGGGTAAGGGGTAAGGGGTAAGGGGGGGTTACCGGATGAGGACGAGGGGTTGGAGGGCTTGGGACTGGCCGTCGCCTGCGGTGGGGCTGGAGCTTTCGCGCATGAGGACGGCGGTTTCGATGGTCATTTGTTCGAACGAGCCGAGGTCAGTGGAGGGATCGGCCACGGGGTTGCCCTGATCGGTGGGGACGGTGGACCCGGCGTTAAAGGTGATATTGGCGAGGGCCGGGTCGCCCGGGACGATGGTGGCGACTTGGGTGGGGCTGAGTCCGAGTTGCCACAGGCGAGCGGAGGCTTCATTGAGTGCCACGATGCGCGACTTGCGGTGGTTCATTTCCTCGAGGTGGGCCGAGGACAAGGTCAGTGAGGCTGCGGCGGCGACTCCGGCGGCGAGAACGGAGGTGGCCAAGGTGAGTTCGATGAGCGAGTACCCGGCGAGGTGGCGTCGTAAGGAAAAATGGATGTTCATGGGGGGCCGTATGGCGGGTCAATTAGTGCGAAAGCCTTCGGCCCAGGTGCGCCGCGGCGACTTGGTGGTAAGCCCGACGGGGCCGAGGTCGCGGAAGAGTCGGAGGGCGCCGGGGCTGGCGGGGGCGGTGACGGAGCGGTCGGTGCTGAGGCCTCCGGTGAGGTGGAGCGTATTGCCGCCGACCGAGAACACGACTGGCGTCTGTTCGAGCACGAACAACCCGCGCCACTCCGGTCCGACTTCGGCACTGGTATCAGCGGCCTCCGGGAAGCTGAAGGCGACCGGGGCGGGCGGATCGACTTCGCAGCTGAAGGCGAAAACCAGACGACGATTATTCTTATGGCGGAAGGTGACCGTGGCGGGCGTGAAGGTATCTCCGGCATTGCGGCGGACGACGACGAGCACCGTCGGGAAGCCAGCCACGTCCGACCAGAGCAGCGGTGTTGTCTGACCGACCAATTCGATGTTCTGCGCATTCTCGACGACCACGCTGTCGAGCGTTGAGTTGCCGAGATCGATGGTGACTTTGCCCAACCCATCGCTGTTGTAGCCGTTGGAGCCGGTGGAACTCACGGCCCCGTTGACCATGTAAATGGCGGGCACGGTTCGGGAATCGAGCACCTTGTTGCGCAGCGAATACCCTGGGCTGGTGGGCTCCCAGATCACGTTTGAGCGGCCGGCGACGGGCACGCCGGACACCGCCCAACTGAACCCCCGGAGCGGCGGGAAGTTGGTCACCATCAGATCCGAATTGACCAAGGACGGCAGGCCCGGGCCTTGGGAGGAATAACCGTTGAAGGTGACGGCCGGATCGATGCTCAGATTCCCCGAGCCAGCGTTGTAAAAGTGAGCCCGTCCGTTGACTTGGATGGTCCCCGTGAGAGCCACCGCGGTCGCGGGGTCGGCTGGGGCGTGGACGACCAGTAAATCGCCGGCGAGCGCCTGCGAATAGCTGCGTCCCTGCCATCGGTGAGGCACGGATTGCGATCCATCGAGCACTTGGATCGGCAGGTCGTAGCCACTGCCGGAGGCGTCGGCGAGGCCGAAGCCGGAGCGGTCGCCCGGTGAAATGCGGTTGATGCCGGTGCTGCCGGTATTGGATCCCAGTGGGGAGCCGGCCCAGGAGGCGGCCAGGCGCACGCCGCCCCATTCGTAGTTTTCCAGACCACTGTACCAGTCGCCCACGCCCCGACTGAAGGCGTTACCACCGGTGCCGGGAAGCACATGGGAGTGCAGGTAACGGAAGGCGATAGTCCGGCCATTGGCGCGGGCGAGTCGCCGTTTGGTGGCATCCTCCATGGTATCGACGTGGCGGCTGCGGGCGCCGATGGTCATGATCCAATAGGTGAGGCCGAGAACCGCCACACTGCTGCACAGGAGCGCCAGCACGAGGATGCCGCCGCGGGAACGGGATGGACGGAGCGTTTTCATTGGGCGCATGGGAACATGGGCACGACGAAGAACAGAGTGGTCTGCCCGTAGTGGCTGGCGTAGCCGCTGCGAAAGTCGGTCCCGGTCATTGGATCGCCGTTCATGGCGACCGGAGTGGTGCCGCCGCTGGGGCGTAGGTTGGGCGATCCCGGATCCGGCCACCACATGAAGTAGAAGGAATGCGTGCCGGCCCACTTGAAGGCTTCGCTGGTCGCCGTGGCGGATGGCCCGGCGCTGGCGCGGGCGGCGCGCTCGAAATGAACCATGATCGGTCCGAATCCGGAGGCATCATCCTTGTAGAAGGTGTCGTAATAGTGCGTCAGCGTCGTCCCGACATAGCGACGCACGGTGGCGTAGGTACCGCCGGGCGTGGTGGTCGACCCGACGACCGAGACAAAATCGATTTCCCAGATGCACCGGACGGTGAGTTGGTTGGGTTCGGAATTGAGGCTTGGCTGGACGAGAAAGAATGATGCGTTGCCGGCGGTGCTAGGCGGCAGGCCGCGGTAAGAGGAGAAAGTGGCGCTGGCGGTCGGTTCGAAGGCAGTGAGGACCGTGAGGAAGGCCGCAGGCGTATCGACTTGGATGCCTGGGGAGGAGCCGGGGAGGGCGATGACCGTCGGGCGGATCGAACTGCGACCGGCGCGGGGCAGGCCGAAGACGGTCGAGGAGGCATCGACGTCCGAGTGAAACAACTCGCGCATTTCCTCGGCGCGGATGCAGCGGCCGTAATTGGGGGCGAACCACGTGTTGAACGTGCTGGTATTCATCCCGTAGAAGTTCCGCAGGTTGGTGGTGCCCAGCGTCAGGCGGCCATAGTTGGTCGATTTCGTTTGCTGGATGCTGATGGTGCGAAATGTGAGCACGGCCGCCCCCAGCACAGCGACGCTCATGGCGGAGACATAAGCGAGCTCGATCAGCGAGAATCCTCCGGCGCGCCGGCGGAGTTGGCGGAGTTGGCGGGTGGCGGTGAGAGACGACAGATTCATGGCACAAGTGGCCCCGGCGAGGCCGGGAGTTATTCGACTACCCCGTCGCCCGATGGCGCGGGTGGTGTTTCCTGCGGTGGCGTGTTGCGCCGACGCTGGAACGTCGGGGGAGGGGCGGATTCTGGAGCGGGTGGTGGCGGCGGAGCGGCCGAGGCCGGTGTGGCCGGCGCCGGGGGAGCGGCAGCAGGAGGTGTCGTGGCCGGGGGCGAGGGGGGTGGGTTGTTCTTGCCGGTGAGGGCCATCCCCGGCGGCATGCCGGCGAGGGCGGCGGCCTCACGGAGAGAATCGCGCTGGGGCGCTTGAGCCGTGGTGGCAACGGGCGTGGCGGGGGCTGGGGGCGCCGATCCGGTCACGGTGGCAATGGGCGTGGCGCGGGCGGGCGCCGTGGGCGTGGAGCTGGCAAGGGCCTCCGCAGCTTCCTCGATGGTTGGCGTGGCGCGTCCGCGCGCCACATACATGCTGGACTTGCCATCGGGCTGAGCGAAGAGTTTCTGGGAAACCTGCACTTGGTTGCGCACCGGCAGGACGATGACTCGCGGCTGGGTCGAATCTTTGTTTTCGACAAAGGTCAACTCGATCTGCCCCGGTTCGATTTTCGAAACCATCAGCACTTCCGTCTGCTCCTCGAGCACTGGTTTGACCTCTTCTCCCTGGCGTAGGATCAAGTCGCCCGCCAACGCGAGAAACCGCCCCTGGCGGTCGCGCCGGATGCCGGTGACGCGCAGTTGACGGAAGATGGACCTGATTTTGCTCTCCTGCGTTTCCGTGTCTTCCAGGGTGACTTTAGCCGCTTCCTTGACCTTGGCGGCAAAGGGATTGCGCTCATCGGCGGCAATCTGCAGGCCGCCGCGTTGGTGGGGCAGCATGCCGAGCGAGGCCACCGCTTCCGGGACGGCGTCGGCCGCCGCCCCGGCGAGGGTGGGGATCAGCAGGGTAAAAAGGCACAAGCAAGTTTTCATGATCGAGGTGGGTGGACTCCGGTTGTTGGCCTCAGGCTTTAGGGGCGGTGGTTGTCCCGTCGTCGACGACCGGCAGCTCAACGGTCATCTCCATTTTAATGTCGTTGGAAGTGGTGCCCTTGGTCAGGCGGCACTTGGAAATGCGGGCGGCGGGCAGGGAGCGTTCGACTTCGCCCAGCCATTGGATGGTCTTGTGGTAATCGTCCTCGAAGAGGAGCTCCGCTTTGACTATTTTGGGGATGTACGTATTGCCGGGGTTTGGAGAAGGATCGTATTTGCCCGAGAGCTGGGTGACGCCGCCTTGGCGGATGAGATCATCGATCAGCACCTGGCCGCGCTCTTCGGTGTCGCTCTTGCGCAAGAACGGATCCCAGATCGCCAGATACTGACGGCTCGCTTCGGTCCGGGCCTTCAGACCCGTGAGCTGGGTATCGGCGATGACGACTTGCTGGCGGGCGCCGTCGGCGGCGAGGCGGGCGGATTCGGCCTCGGACGTCATGCCGTCGCGCTTGGATTTGACCATGACCACGCAGTAGAGTTGCGCGACGATGAGGAGGCCGATAAAGACGCAGGCGAGATGTTTGTTGTTCATGGCGGCGGAAAACGGTTGGGTCGGTGCGGTCAGCGGGTGGTGACGGCCGGCGAGGCGGTGGGAGCCGGAGAGGCGGCGGCCTGTTCACTGCGGGTCTCCTTGCGGTCCTGCTTGATCAGGGTGGCGCTGTAGGCGATTTCGCCGCCCTTCTCCTGCTTTTGCTGGGCGAAGTAAGGGCGGTAGTTGAGGGCGGAAGCGAGCTGGGTCACGGTTTCGTCGAGTTGGGTCGGCCCGCCGCTGCTGACCTGCATGGTGAAACCAATTTTCCGCGGGTCGTCCTTGTCGCGGGTCAGGCTGAGGTCGGCGAGGGCGGAGGTCGGCCGCATGCTGCGGACGACCGTGACCAGGAGTTCCTGCATGGGTTCGCTACCCTGGACCCACTTGCGCGCCTCTTCGGCGCGCTTGGCTTCGCGGCTGATCGAGTCGATTTCCGCGGCCAGCTGAGCCTGGCGTGTTTTGAAGGACGACTCTTCGCCGCGAGCGCGGTCGCGGGCTTGCTGAGCGCTCTTGAATTGCCAAAGGAAGAGCGCCGAGAAGGCCAGCGCGGACGCACCACTCAGGTAAAGCCCGAAGGGAAGGAGCCGAAGGATGCCAGGCAGCGGACGACCGACGTCAGGCCGATCCGTTTTCAGGTCGTGGCAGATGCGTTTGTGTTTGAGATCCATAACGGGTGAGCCTTTGGAGTGGGGTGGGAGCGGTCGGCGGTCGGCGGTGTCGGCGGTGGAAAATCGAAAATCGAAAATTTGATGTGGGTCAGAGGTCGGCGAGGACCTTGCCGAGTTGATGGGGGACGGTGACGTCACTGACTTTCAGTCCGGAAAATCGGGTGCGGAGTAGGTCGGCGAATCCCGGGCGAGGGTTGTCGTGCATGACGAGGACGTGGGTTTCCGGGCCGGATTCCTCGATCATGGGCAGGAGGAGGTCGGCGGCGGGAGTCAGATCCTCCTCGGTGAACAGGTCGGTCCGGGAGCGGAGTTTGGTCCACTGTTCTTCCTGCTGACCCAGGGCGCAGAGTGACCCGTCGCAAAACGCGGCCATGAGCACGCTGCCGGTTGGGGCATCGGGATTTTGGGCGAGGTGGACGCGTCGCGCCTCGCGGACTTGATCGACGAGTTCGAGGAGCATGGCATAAGCGCCGACGCAGACGCGGCCGACGGACAAGCCATGTTCGCGAAAGAGCGCCTCGGTTTTGATGATGGCGTCCTCCTCGCAGGCGAGGAGCAAACTGGTGTTGCTTTCCGGGTTGTGGGTGAGCTGGTAGCGCTTGCCTCTTTCCGCCTTGGCCCCGAGGGCGGCCTTGGCGTTGGTGCGCAGCAAGTCTTCGAGCCCCTTCCGGCGGGACAAATTGACTTCCAAGCTGACGACGAACCGGCTGTTGAGTGACACGGCACACCACCCGCCATCGGTCAGCTCCTTCCACTCATGGGAAACCTGGGTCAGCGCTTCTTTCGTTTCGCCCTCGACCTCGGATACTTCGCCCAGGGATCCGTCTTTTTCCATCAGTCGCCAGGTCAGGCGCTTGCGGCTGATGTTGACGAGGACGGTTCGTTTCTTCGGGAATCGCTTGGCCCAGGGAGCGGAACTGTCGTCCGGCTCCGGGTGAAAGGCCTCGAAGTTGAGCACGTTCTTGATGTCCTTGAGCTTCATAAAGTTGGGTCAGAATTGTAAATCGGGTGTCGGTGGTCTCAGGCGCGGGCGGCGACCGGGAGCGGTGGCGGGGCGGGGACGAGAGCGGCGGCGGGCGTGGCCGCGGGAGCGGCGGCGCGAGCCGCGGCGTGGGGCGGGGTTGGGAGCACGTTGGCGTGAGTGGCCAGGTAGTCTTCGATCTCGGCTTCGGTGTATCCGGTGGCGGCGGTAGCGGCGGCGGGCGGCGAGTAGCCCTCGCCCATCCGTTGCTCCAAACTCCGCTGCCAGCTCAACAGGCCTCGCTTCCAACCGGTCTCAATTTCCTGATCCAGCTTTTTGAATTGTCCGAGGCGGATCAAGTTGGAGACGGAATCGTACTGCAGAAGCAATTCGTGAATGGCGAATCGCCGGCCCTGGACTGGATCGGCCAGCAGCCGCTGACAGAGGATCATCCGGCAAATGTCCGCGAGGGTTTCCTGGGCGGAATCGACCCGCTCGGCGGGAATCAGCTTGAGGAAGCGTGACACCGTCTGGGATGCGGAGTTCGTGTGCAGGGTGGCCACGACGACGTGGCCCGTTTCGGCCGCCTGCATGGCAATTTCCGCCGTCTCGCCATCCCGCACCTCACCGACCAGAATCACGTCGGGGGCCTGACGCAGCGAGGCTCGCAATGCTTCCGCGAAGTTGTTCTCGTCCTCGCCCATTTCCCGCTGCGTCACCAGCGTCGGCAAGGTGTCGGGATACAAGAATTCAATCGGATCCTCAAACGTCACCAAGTGCTCGCGCCGCCGGTCCGCCCGGTACTTCAAAATCGAGGCAATCGTCGTGCTCTTGCCGCTGCCCGTCGGACCGCAAATCAAGAACAACCCGTTCTTCGCCTCCATGATCGCCTTCAACGCCCCAGGTGGCACCCCGATGTCCGTTGGATTCGGAATCTTGTTTGGCAGCAAACGCATCACCCACCGCATCCGTCCCCGCGTCGACAGTTGGTTCACCCGATAACGGCGTCCCGCAAAGGACACCGCATAATCCTTGTACCCAGGCACCACATCAAAGGCCTTCGAGGGCTGGTAGACAAAGGTGTCGTATACCAAATGCCCGTTGTGCTTAAAACTCAACGGCTCCCACGGCGTTATGTAGAAATCGCTCACCCCAGGCTGCTGCGACAGCTGGTAAATCCGTTGACCCAAGAGGGTCTTCTCATTGACGTCTTCCATGGCGGAAAAAGGAGTCTGGGAAACAAAAGGGCATCAGGAGTTGAACTATAGAAATAATCAACAATTGTGAACTGTATGAGGTCTGCGGGTTGAAGTCAATATGGAAATTATAGTATTGTAATTTTATTACAAGCCAATTTCCCGACTGGGGGTGGACGAGGGACGGGCGACTCGGTGAGGTGGGATGGGGGGCGAATGGGGCCGCTGAAGGTCGGATGCGCGGGCTGCTGGCGCGTAGAGGGGGGGCTTTGGCGGCCATTCAGGCGGCACTGGAGTGTGTCCCTTTGTGGCGGAATATGGGACTCCGAAGGGATCTCCGCTCCGAAGAGCTGGGAATTATCCCAGCAGGCCAATGGCCTTCGGCAGCCACTTTAAAAAGCGGTTTGGGACAACGGCTTGCCGGTCAGGATTCCGGGAAGCGTCAGCCGAGGATACCCGGGATGGGACGGGCGAGGTTGGCGACGCCGGTGAGGCGTTCGAGGCGGCCGTTGATGGGGAACGCGAGGGCTTCGTGGTCGAGGCCGAGGGCGGTGAGCAAAGTGGCGTGGAGGTCGCGGAACGGGTGGGCGTTTTCGGTGGCCATGAGGCCGATGTCGTCGGTGGCGCCGAGGCGACCGGGTCGGACGCCCCCGCCGGCGAGCCAGACGGTGAATCCGGCGGCGTTGTGCTGGCGGCCGCGATTGCCTTGCCACATCGGGGTACGGCCGAATTCGCTGGCCCAGATGACCAGGGTTTCGTCGAGCAGGCCGCGTTGTTTCAGGTCATCGAGCAGGGCGGCCACGGGCTGATCGGTCCAGCGGGCGCGGGGGGTGTGATTTTCGACGAGTTTGTCGTGGGCGTCCCAGCCGTCCTTGTCCGGCATGTCGTAGAGTTGGACGAAGCGCACGCCGCGTTCGACGAGACGGCGGGCGAGCAGGCATTTGCGGCCGAAATTGGCGAGGCGGGGATCGTGGGCGTCGAGGCCGTAGGCGGTGCGCAGGTAGGCGGGTTCGGTGTCGACGGAGCCGACTTCCAGGGCGGCGGCCTGCATTCGGTAGGCGAGTTCGTAACTGGCGATGCGGGCGTCGAGTTCGGTGACGCCGGGGCGCGACTGGCGGTGGACGAGATTGAGGTCGCGGATGAGGTCGATCGAGGCGCGCTGGCCTGGGGCGAATGAGTCGGGGGGGAGCAGGTCGAGGACCGGGGTGCCGGAGTCGCGGAGGCGGGTCGGCTGAAAGGCGGCGGGGAGAAACCCGTTGGAATAGTTGGCCGCGCCGCCGAGCGGGCCGGCGTCGAAGAGAGTGACGTACGCGGGCAAGTCCTGGTTTTCCGATCCCAGGCCGTAGGTGACCCAGGACCCCAGACTGGCTTTGCCGGCGCGGACATCGCCGGTGTGCATCTGGTAGCTGGCGGGTGCGTGATTATTGCTGTCAGC
Source organism: Verrucomicrobiales bacterium (assembly GCA_046155625.1). Taxonomy (GTDB): domain Bacteria; phylum Verrucomicrobiota; class Verrucomicrobiia; order Verrucomicrobiales; family V1-33; genus CAJBME01. The sequence goes on from JBJXFS010000067.1 coordinate 127,681, forward strand.
CTGAAGCGAATGGATGAAGCACAGGTCGTCGACGTGGCGCGCCAGATGGGGGCAGAGGTCGCTCAGCCACATGCCGGACTGGCCGTGCTGGCGCCAGGCAAACGGGCTGGCGAGAATCTTGTCCTCGCATCCATGAAACACATTGGCGAACCGCGTGGCTTCGACCGCTTTCCGGATGGATTCGGGGACAGGCTGACCGTCGAGCTGGGCGAGGGCGGGTTTGTAATCGAAGAGGTCGATCTGGGACGGGCCGCCCACCATGAACAGAAAGATGACCGATTTGGCGCGCGGAGTGAAATGCGTCGGCCGTGCCCGAAATGGCTGCAAGGGATCGATGGGGGGGAGGCGGGGCGGCGGGGCGGACGCTGCCGAGCGCTCCGCCCCCAGCGCGCTCAAGGCAACCGCACCGAATCCGCCGCCCATCCGATGCAGGAAGTCGCGGCGCGAGAGGTGGCGCGGAGTGACGAACATGAGGCGGAATCTACGGTCGGCGCGGCGCGGCGCAATGAGCTGGTTCATTGGATTTCGCTTGCGGAGCGCCGGTGAGCTCACCAATGATTCGCCTGCGTGAAGCGATCTCAATGGCAACGGCGGCGGTTTTGGGGGGACCGAAGCCGATGGATGCATCGTTTGGGCATAGGCGCGTGCTTAATTGGGCTCCTGGTGACGGGGTGTCGCGAGCGGAGGAGTGGGGGGGGAGTCCCGGTCGCCCCGACGGACACAATCGCGGAAGATGGGAGTTCAATGAAACGGGAGGAAGGACCGGAATCGCCGTCGGCGTCCATTCCATCAGCGTCGCCCCAGGCTGGTCCGACACCGGCGGGCTCGGCGGTGACCGACGCGGTGCTGTCGTCGATTCCCGGCGTCGATGCGCGCGCGCTGACGGGACGGGAAAAGGAGCTGATGGAGTTGGCGGACCCGGGCTCGGAGCAGGGGACATGGTCCAGCGAAGCATTCAGCGATGACGCCTCATCGCAGCTCAAAGCCCTCGGATCGCTGTTGGCCAAGGGCGATCCGCCGGAGGCAGCCGCGCTCGACGGCCTGCTGGCGCCGGATTTTGTCGCGTCGCTTCCGGCGCTCGATCAACTGCGCGAGGTGTTTCGGGACGATGTGGTGGCGATCGGGCGGGCGAACGATGAGGAGGCCAAGCCGGAAACCGTGGCGGCCAAGCCGGCCGACGTTTTCCGCCGGCTCATGGCGCCGCATGCGGGGGCCACGGATGTGCGGGTCCAATTCAAGACGTTTCGTTACCACGAGGACGACGCGGTGCCGGTGACCACCGCGTACTTTCAATCGGTGGGCCGCGAGGCGCGCGGACGCACGCAGCAGAACGCGGTCTGGACGTGTCGCTGGACACGCGAATCACCGCCCCGGTTGCGCGGCGTGTCGGTAGCGTCTTACGAGCGCATTGATCCGGTGGGGCCACCGGTCAGTGAAGGCGGCCTGCGATTCGTCGACGTCACGCGAGCAGTGGCCGGAACGACACCTTCGCTGCTGGATCAAATGACCATTGGCGCGGGCCATTGGTCGGGGCGGCTGGACAAGTTTTATCACATCGATACGACCGGCCACCAGGGGCTGGCGATCGGGGACGCCAATGGCGATGGGCTGGACGATATCTACGTCCTGCAGCAGGGCGGGCTGCCCAATCGATTGTATCTGCAAAGGCCCGATGGCACGCTCGAGGACGTTTCCGAAGTGGCGGGTGTCGATTGGATGGAATCGTCGCACGCCGCCTTGTTCGTCGATCTCGATAATGACGGCGACCAGGATCTGGCAGTCGTGCAGTCGACTCGTGTGCTGATCATGGAGAACGTGGGGGGCCCGAGATTCGTGATTCGGCATGAGGGGCCGGAGGCGGCAGATTATTCCTCCTTGGCGGCGGCCGACTATGACGGGGACGGGGACGTTGACCTGTTTATCGGCGCCTACGGGCCTCGCAATGCCGGGGAGCATGCGGATGTGGCGCGGGCGACGGTGCCATTGCCGTACCATGATTCTCGCAACGGAGGGCCCAACGTCCTGCTGCGCAACGAGGGGGGATGGCGGTTCGCCGACGCCACGGCCGCCAGCGGGTTGGACGAGAACAACGACCGCCACAGCTTCGCGGCCTCATGGGAGGATTATGACAATGACGGCGATGCCGATCTGTATGTGGCCAATGATTTTGGCCGCAACAATTTATATCAAAACCAGGGACGCGGGCCGGATGGGAATGTGCGCTTCAAGGACGTGGCGGCCGCGGCGGGTGTCGAGGACATGTCGGCCGGCATGGGCGTGGTCTGGGGCGATTACGACCGGGATGGACGGATGGACTTGTACGTGAGCAACATGTTTTCGGCGGCCGGCAACCGCATTACCTACCAGCGCCAGTTTCGTCCCGGCGGGGATGACGAGACTCTATCGGGATTGCGCCGCCACGCGCGGGGCAACAGCCTCTTCCAAAACAACGGGGATGGCACCTTCGCGGACGTGAGCGTGGAAGCCGGTGTGACCATGGGACGCTGGGCCTGGGGCTCCCAGTTCGCCGACTTCAACAACGATGGCTGGCCGGACCTGTACGTCGTCAACGGGTACATCACCGGCGAAACCAAGGACGATTTGTGAAGCTTCTTCTGGCGACAGGTCGTGTCGCGATCACCCGAGACCACCGAGGTGACGCCGGCTGCCCTGCGCCCATACGAAGATTCGTGGACGGCCATCTACAACCTCATCGACGAGGGCGCGGGATGGAGCGGACAGGAACGAAATTGCTTCTTCCTCAATACCCGCAGCCCGGCATTTGCGAACGCGTCGGCCTCCACGGGGATGGACTTTGAGGATGACGGCCGTGCCGTGGCGCTGACCGATTGGGACTTCGACGGCCGCCTCGATTGCTGGGTGGTCAATCGCACGGCACCGCGGCTGCGTCTGCTGCGCAATGTGTCCGCCACTCGCCAGCACTTCATCGCGCTGCACCTGCGCGGTACGCGCTCGAACCGCGATGCGATCGGGGCGCGCATCGAGGTCACCCCGACCGAGGGCAGGCCCATCATCCGCACCCTCCGCGCTGGCGAGGGGTATTTATCGCAGTCGAGCAAGGCGATCCACATCGGTTTGGGGGCCGATCCAGGCCTGACGAAGCTGACCGTCCAGTGGCCAGGTGGAAAGATGGAGTCGTTTACCGGCGTGACGGCCGACGCGGCGTGGGTGCTGGTGGAGGGAGAGGGCCAGGCGGAGCCATGGAAGGCGCCCCGGGGAGCCATCGATCTGGCACCGGGTTCACTGGAAGTGCCGACGCGTCCCGGGGCGTCGCGCACGTGGCTGGGCGGGCGTGTGTTGTTTCCGGCGCAGACATTTGCTGGGTGGGACGCCAGCGAAAGACGGCTCATGGAGCCATCGGGTCGGCCCGTCTTGATCAACCTCTGGTCGAGAACCTGCGGCCCGTGCCTGGAGGAATTCGCGGAATGGAAGGCGGAGGCGGCGGCTCTCGAACGGGCCGGGGTGCGCGTGCTCGCGCTCTGCGTTGACGAATCGGACGATGATCGCCGAGCGGCCGCGACGTACGCAGCCTCACTGGCGTTCACTACCGGCGTCGCCACGGACGAGGTAAAACTGGCCTTTGAAACAGTCAGCCGTGCCTACCTCGAATCGCGCCGTCCGCTGCCCGTTCCGACCAGTCTGCTGCTCGACGAAAACGGTCTGGTGGCCGCGTTATACAAGGGAAGAGTGAGTGCCGCCCGGTTGATGGCCGATGTCGAACTGCTTCGCGCGTCCCCGAACGAGCAACGGGCGGCGGCCCTGCCGTTCCCCGGTCGATGGAATTCACCGCCTCTCGCTCCGAATCCACGGCTCATCATCGGGACATTGATGAAAGCGGGGCACACCCAGGCGGCGCTCACCTATACCGAACGCTGCCTTGATCCGCTTTCTCCGCTCCGGTTGCCGGACGCCACCCGCGCCAGCCTCACCCTCTTCCGCGGCGACCTGGACCTGGACGCGGGTGAACTCGACCGTGCCGTGGAAATTTATCGTCGCCTTTTTGATCTGGCTGCGCGCAATCCGGCCATTCATCGTGAGGTCGCCATCCGCCTCGTCACCAAACAAAGAGTTGCCGAAGCGCTTCGACACCTTGAGCTTGCCGTTTCCCTCGACCCAAACCATGCCGATTCGCGCCTGAATCTCGCCTCTCTGCTTCTCCGCCTAGGCCAGTCGGGTGCGGCGCTCGAGCACTTCCTGGAGTTGGCCCACCAACGGCCGGATGTCGCCCTGGTCCGGTTGCAGGTCGCCCGGCTCCTGCAAGAGCAGGGGCGCATCGCCGAAGCCATACCGCACTTCCAGGCCGCCCAGCGCCTGAATCCCGGGTCGCCGGCCACGCCGGCGCTGGCGTGGCTGCGCGCCACTCATCGGGATCCGGCGATGCGCGACACGGCGGAGGCGGTGCGCTTGGCGGAACTGGCCGCCCAAGGGGCGGGCCGCGACGATCCTCAGGTGCTCACCATTCTCGCGGCGGCTTATGCCGAGGCCGGACGATTCCCCGAAGCAGTGGCCGCCGCGGAACGCGCGCAAGCGGGCGCCACCGCGGCCGGCCATGGCGCACTCGCCCAGCAACTCGCCCGCCACATTGAGCGCCTGCGGGCTGGCGAGCCGATCCGGGAATAGCGCGAGGCTCAGCTTTTTTGCGCGGCCCGGTAGGCCATGGGCGTCATGCCCACTTCCTTCTTGAACATGGTGCTCAGGTACTCGGGATGATCAAAGCCAACCTTGTCGGCGATCTCAGCCAGCGTGACGTCGGTGCCGGTCAGCAGGTCCTTGATGCGGCGGATCCTCACGCGCTGAATCTCGTCCTTGGGCGTCCGCTGCAGATGGACCTGAAATCGGCGCTCCAACTGACGGCGCGACACCGCCGCCGCCCGCACCACATCGTCCACCGTGATCGGTTCGCCCGCGCTTTGCCGGATGAAACGCACCGCTTTGGCCACCACCGGATCATCCACCGCCACAATGTCCGTCGACTGACGGACCACGAGCCCAATAGCATCGACGAATGTTTTCGGCGGCGGGCGCAGGCCTTTTTCCATCATGCCGTTGAGCAGGTGCGCGGCCACATGGCCGATCTTTTGCGTGTTGAGTTGGATGCTGCTCAGCGGCGGTTCCGAAAGCTCGCAGTGCACGGTGTCATTGTCCACGCCGAGCACCGCAATCTGCTCGGGCACCGCCAACCCCGCCTCCCGGCAGGCGTTCAGCACTTGCTGCCCGCACACGTCATTGCACGCAAACAATCCAACCGGCTTCGGCAGGACCTGCAGCCACCGCGTGAGCGATGGTCCCGACAACAGCGCCAATTCCTCACGCGAAGAAAGCATGAGCTCGGCGCCCGCCCGCCCCGGCAGGGGACTTTGATAAGTCTGCAGCGACAGGCCGCCCTTGACCGCAAGGTCGCGGAAGTAGCGCAGCCGCCGTTCGGAGTAGTTCGCCCCTTCGAATCCACAAAATGCCAGCTGACGGAACCCGCGACTCCGCAGATGGTCGAAGGCCAACTGGCACGTGGAATGTTCATTCGTTTCGACCAAAGGCATGTCGAGGTCGAAGGCCCCACGAAGATCAACAGCCGGCAATCCCGTGGCGCGGATGGCGGCTTCGAGACTGCGGCTTTCCACCCGGGCAATGATGCCGTGGCCATTCCATCCTTCCAGCCACGGCGGCGGCGGGTCCTCCGGCGATCGCGATTGCAGGTAAACCGACCAATCCGGATGCGCATGCAGATACGAGGCCACCCCGCGCAACAATCCGCGCCCATACGCCCGCGAGGATTCAATCAAGAGTGCGACTTTCTTGCGTTTGGGCATGGAGGGAATGGATGGCGCAAATCTTCAGGAGTTTGGCGCAAGGTTTCAGTGACAAAGGGGTTCAGTCCAAGGATAACTGGTAACGACCCGGGATTCGAGAACCAAAATTGTGACGCAAATTTCACGAAGGTTCAAAGATATTTTCCCAATTCCAGTTGAGGCCATACCCCCTATAAAATCATCTTCAGGCTGCCATCCCATCCATTCATCTCCGACTCCTCCCACTCCCAGAAATCAACGACCCCCAAAAAAAACATGAAACGATTCGCTCCTGTGAGGGCCACCCTCTTGGTGGCGGGATTGGCGTATTTCGCCGCGGGTGGGCCGCCGTGCAGTCAGGCTGAGTTGGTGGGCCACTGGACGTTCGATAATGGCTCGTTGCTCGACCTGACGGGAAACTTCGACGCGCTCGTTCTTGAGGGGGATGCCGAGCTTGTCGATGGGGCGTTGGACATCAATGGGGTTGGGACGAATGCCACCGGATGGGCGCACGCTCCGGCGTTGCCCGCGAGCGCTCCGCTCGAAAACAAGACTCTCGTCTCCTGGATCACTTTGGAAAGTTTGAGCGATGGAGCGATGTCGGGCGCGGCGATCGCGATCGACGTGCAGGTAGGCGACCGCTTTGACGGCATTGTCTTTGCCGAGCGAAATGCCAACCGGTGGATGAACGGAAGCAGCAATTTCCATCGCACGCCGGCCGAGCAGTTCGATCAGACGGCCAGTTCCGAAGAAACCACCGTGCCCAGCCCGTCCATCATCAAATTGGCCATTTCCTACGAGGGACTGGGCGGCGACCAGGTGCGCATCACCGGGTACCGTAATGGCGAAATCATGGGGACTTATGAGATCGGCAGTTTCGCCACCTGGGCGGCGGGGGAATACGAGGTCCTCTTTGGCCCACGGCACACGAGCCCGGCCCCCAATGGGGCCCTCGATGCCCGCATCCATGAAGCGAGGCTTTATGACACCGCACTCACGCAGGCTGAAATCCAGGCGCTCCAACTGAGCTCCAACACCGATACGGACAACGATGACTTGCCCGACCAGTGGGAAATGCAAACAGCCGGGAATTTGACCGATCTCAATGGAAAGGGGGCCGGTCCGGGCCCGGGAGCCGGTACGGGGGATTTTGATGGCGACGGGTTGCTCGACAAAAACGAACTGCCCGCCAATACCGATCCGAAGCTCGCGGACACGGATGGTGATACATTGACTGACGGCGCGGAGGTGGCTGGGGCGGGGGCGCGTCCGCCGACTTCGCCGAGGCGAGCCGACACCGACAATGATGAATTGAGTGATGCCGTGGAAACGAACGACGGCAGCTTCAACGGGCTCAACGACACCGGCACCAACCCCACCCTGGCTGACACCGATGAGGATGGCTTCGACGACGGACTGGAAGTCACGGAGTTATCCTCGAATCCGCTCAGCGCCGCCGAGCCGACTCTCGCTCAAACCTTGTTTGGACACTGGACGTTCGAGGCTGGCTCCGAACTCAAGGATCTCACCGGCCGTTTCCCCGATGTCGAGCTGGAGGGTGACGCAGAGATCAAAAACGGAGCGCTGAACATCAACGGCACGGGAACCACGGCCACCGGCTGGGCTCACACGGGAGTCGGCGGGTCGGCGATCAGCAGCAAAACGCTGGTCGCCTGGACCACACTCGAAGGGCTCGAAGACATCGCGAAATCCGGTGCTCCCATGGCGCTGGATTCGGCCCTGAGCGACAAATTTGACGGAATCGTTTTTGCCGAGCGCAATGCGAATCGATGGATGAATGGGAGCAGCAACTTTCACCGCTCCCCGCCGGAACAATTCGACCAGATCGCGATCTCGGAGGAAACGACCACCGGATCACAAATCATGCTGGCCATCACCTATAAGGACCTGGGTGACGGACAGGTCCAACTCACCGGTTACCGGAACGGCCAGTCGATGGGGCAGTACGACACCCCCAGCTTCGCCACGTGGGCCGAGGGGGAGCAGGAAGTTCTCTTCGGTCCGCGGCACACGAGCCCGGCCACCAATGGGGCACTCGACGCCCTGGTGCACGAAGCGCGCCTCTATGGCAAAGCGGCCACGCCCGAAGAAATCCAGGCGCTTTTCACCGCGGGTCCGGTGTTGGGTACCGATCAGGACTCCGACGGACTGGCCGATGCGTGGGAAATCCAAAACGCCGGCAATCTGACCGACCTCAACGGCAAAGGGGCCGGGCCCGGGCCGGGCGCCGGTACGGGCGACTTCGACGGCGATGGATTGCTCGAGCTCAGCGAGCAAACGCGCGGGACCAATCCCAAAATGGCCGACACCGATGGTGACACGCTGGCCGATGGCGCGGAGGTCGCCGGCGCTGGCCAACGACCGCCCACCTCGCCGACCAAGGCCGATAGCGACAGTGATGGTCTGTCCGACTTGGTGGAAACTAATGACGGATCGTTCAATGGACCCACCGACACCGGCACGAATCCCACCATGGCCGATACGGACGGGGACGGGCTTTCAGATGGGGACGAAGTGAATCGGCTTTCGTCCAACCCTCTCGATCCCGCCAGCCCGGGCCTCGAAGGATCACTCTTTGGTCATTGGACATTCGAGGCCGGCTCCGAATTGAAGGATCTCACGGGTAATTTCCCCGACATTATTCTCGAAGGTACAGCCACCATTGAAAACGGGGCCCTCGACATCAACGGCGAAGGGACGACCGCTACAGGCTGGGCGCGCACCGACGCGGGCGGGCTCGCCATTGGCAGCAAGACACTCGTTTCCTGGATCACGCTCCAAGGTCTCGAGGACATCGCCAAGTCCGGGGCGCCCATCGCATTGGATTCCACGGTGATCGACAGATTCGACGGGATTGTTTTTGCTGAGCGCAATTTCAATCGATGGATGAGTGGGAGCAGCAACTTTCACCGCTCCCCGCCGGAACAATTTGATATCGTCGAAGTGTCCGAGGAAGTCGAAGTAACTCCCGAGGGCACCCAGATCATGCTGGCCATCACCTACGATGACCTGGGTGCCGGACAGGTCGAGATCACCGGTTATCGCAACGGCGTGGTGATGGGCACCTATACGTCCGGCAGCTTCGCGACATGGCCCGCTGGCCAGCAGGAAGTCCTCTTTGGTCCGCGGCACACGAGCCCGGCCACCAATGGGGCACTCGACGCCCTGGTGCACGAAGCGCGCCTCTATGGCAAAGCGGCCACGGCCCAAGAGATTCTGGCGCTGTTTAATGCGGGACCGGTCGGCAGCCAGCCTCTGGTAATCACCGCCATCGTGGTCAACCTGCCTGCCGGTACGGTGGATGTGACATGGACCTCGAAAGTCGGCAAAACCTATCGTCCCGAATATTCGGACGACTTGCGCACCTGGTTCGAGGACGATGACAATTATCCACCAGGGGGGGCCACCAGCGCGAGCACCACCTATCGCTTTTCCGGCATCCCCGCCTCAGCCACCGCCCGCTATTTTAGAGTAACTGAAGAATGACCGGCGATTCCCCCGCTTCCTCCGGTCCAGCCTTCGTGTGTCTGTCTCCGATCCGATCGGGGCGGCTGCGCCGTCGGCTGTCCCTTGGCGTTCTGGCTGCGGCTGGGGTGCTCGTCGCGTGCTGGCCCGCGGCGGCCACTCCGGTGATCAGCGAGTTCCTCGCCTCCAATCGCACGGGGGTGCCTGACGCCGATGGCGATCACCCTGACTGGATTGAGATCTACAATCCCGGGCCTGCGGCTGCCGATCTCGGGGGATTTTACCTTACGGACAATGCCGGACGCTTGACCAAATGGCGCCTGCCGGCGGTGACGCTCAATGCGGGCGGCTACTTGGTCGTCTTCGCCTCCGGAAAGGATCGGGCCGTGGCCGGCGCGGAACTGCATGCCAACTTCAGTCTCTCGGCGGACGGCGAGTACCTGGCCTTGGTGTCCCCGGATGGGGTTACGATATTGAGCGAGTATGCCCCAGTCTTTCCTCGGCAATTCGCCGATGTTTCGTACGGTCGCGGCGTGAGTGCCGGAGTGATCACGACGGCGACTCCCATCGTCACTGGCCATCCCGTGAGGTATTTGGTTCCGAAACTCGCGGAACCGGCTGGCGATTGGAGGTCGGCGGGATTCGACGACAGTGGGTGGGGGCAGGCGACCACGGCCCTGGGTTTCGGCTATGCCGAGCTTCCAATCGGACAGAACGGCGACCTGACGGAGGCCATGCGCTTGGCGGCCCACGGATCCGTGTACGTCCGAGTGCCATTTGAAATCGCCTTACCGGCGGAGGTGATTGGGATGACGTTGCGCATGAAATGCGATGACGGGTTTGTCGCCTGGCTGAACGGGCATCCGGTGGCGTCATCCAACGCCCCATCGCCTGTCACCCACACTTCATTGGCCACCGAGAGTGCCGAGGTGGAGCCCGGAGACCCGTTCATCGACCATTCACTGGCTTTCTCCGGCCACTTGGTCCAGGGGACGAATATCCTGGCGTTCCAGGGCTTGAACCTGACGCATACCGGATCCGACTTCCTGCTGCTGCCGGAACTCGACTTGCGCCGACAGGACCTCTCCACCGGATTGGTCAATGGTTATTTTGATGTCCCGACGCCCGGCACCCCGAATTCCCAGGCCGTACCGGGTTACATCGCCGACACACAGTTCAGCGTGCGGCGTGGATTCTTCACCGCTCCGTTTCCTCTTCAAATCACGAGCGAGACGCCGAACGTCGAAATCCGCTACACCACGGACGGCACCGCCCCGACCGAGTCGCATGGCAGTGTTTACACCGGTCCGATCACCATCGATCGGACCACCACCCTGCGCGCCGCCGCCTTCCGCTCCGGCCTGCGTCCAACCAACGTCGACACCCAGACTTATGTCTTTCTGGCCGATGTCGAAAAGCAGCCGGTGCGTTCCGTGTCGTATTGGGACGTCGGTATGGATCCCAACGTCGTCAACAAACCCGGCATCTTCACCGTGGCCCAGGCGCTCGCCGATGTGCCCACTCTCTCGATCGTCATGGAACCCCGCGACCTCTTTGGCTCGACCACCGGGATTTACGCCAATGCGACCCGGGAAGCTTCGGTCAATCCAATCTGGGAAAAACGATGTTCCGCGGAGTATTTTTACCATCCGGATTACCGCGGACCCTATCGCGTCGCCGACGGCTTTCAGATCGAATGCGGCATTGTGATCAGCGGCAATTTCAGCCGGCTCAGCCACAACCCGAAACACTCGTTCCGGATCAAATTCAAGCGCGAGTATGGCGCGTCCAAACTCGAATTCCCGATTTTTCCGACGAGTTCGATCGATGAGTACGACACTCTGGTCATCCGCACCGGTCACAATCAGGGATGGGCCACCAACATCCCGCATACCGACATGTTGCGCGACCAGCATTCGCGAGACATCCAGGGATTTGACCCCCGCCAAGCTGTCTCCGACGGAAACCACGTCCACCTTTACCTCAACGGGCAGTATTGGGGGCTTTACTTCTTGACCGAGCGGCCCGACGACGCCTGGGGGGCCGAGCACTATGGGGGACGCAAGGAGGACTACGATAGTTTCAAAGGGCTCAGCGCCGGCGGTTCGACCCGCGCCGAGATCGTCTCCGGCGACCGGACCGCATGGGCCGCGATGTATGCCCTGGCCGCCCAGGACCTCACCAATCCTGTCAAATACCAGGCCTTGCTCGCGTACCTCGATCTCGACCAGTTGATCGATTTCAACATCGGCGTCCTGTACCAGGGCGATCTGGACGGGCCGACCGGATGGCTCAACGGGCCGCCCAACTCACTGGAACCAAAAAACTTCTACGCCATGCGCCGCCGCCACGCGGACGGGCGATTCCGCTTTTTTCGCTGGGACGCGGAATTCATTTTCGGCGCCGTGAGCGACGATGTTTCCGAGCGCAGCGGCACCGAAAACCCGGCCTACCTCCACAACCGGATGCGGCGCAATCCGGACTATCGCCGGTACTTCGGCGATCGCGTGCACAAGTACTTCTTTAATGACGGCGCCTACACCCCGGCGCAGATGAAACAATTTTATCTTGACCGGGCCGCCCAGATTGACAAGGCGGTGGTGGCGGAATCGGCGCGATGGGGTGACGCCAAACGAGAACCGCCCTTTACTCGCGACGTCCACTGGGTCAACGAACGCAATCGGATCACCAATTCGTGGATGTCGGGCCGGCATACCGTCATCATGAACCAATTCCGCGCGGATGGCCTGTACCCGGCCGTGGTCGCCCCCGCGCTCCAGGTCGATGGCGCCCCGCGTCACGGCGGCGCCATCGCGTCGACGAGCCGCGTTTCGCTCACGGCACCGGTCGGTGCCATTCACTTCACCACGGACGGCCGCGACCCGCGCGCGCAGGATGGATCCCCCGCGGGTCCTTCGTACGCGACGCCTTTAGCGTTGGCCACCACGACGACGATCAAGGCCCGGGTGCTGAATGGCGGCAACTGGAGCGCATTGACCGAGGCGCTGTTCCTCGTCGATTCCCGTCCGGCCTCGTCCGCGAATCTGGTGATCGCCGAAATCGATTATGAACCCGGCGCTCCCACCGACGCCGAGGAGGCCGATGGGTACGACCAGCGCAAGGATTTTGAATTTGTTGAACTTCTGGCCGTCGGCGACCACACCGTCGATCTGAGCGGAGTGGGCCTCGCCGGGGGAATCGTGTTCGATTTCGACACCCGTTCGACGCGGCGGCATCTTGAGGTGGGCGAGCGGCTGGTGGTCGCGAAAAACCGTGAAGCCCTGCTCTTTCGCTATCCGGCCATGGATCCCGACCGGGTGGTCGGCGAGTTCTCGCAACGTTTGGGCGACGAGGGGGACACGGTGATGGTGGTGACCGGCAATGGCTCGACCATGGCGAGAGTCGCCTACGAGCGTCGCAGTCCGTGGCCAACCGCGGCCGCCGGGACCGGGAGATCACTGGTGCTCAACAACCCTGCCTCCACGCCCGATCCGGCCAACCCGTCATCGTGGCGGGCCAGCGCTGGCTTCCCGACTCCAGCGACCGGTGAGGGGGAGGGGTCGTCGTTCGCTTCCTGGATGGCGGTGCGCGGTCAGTCTGATCCGCTGGCGGTTCCGCCCGGGCAATCGATGAACAATCTGCTGGTCTATGCCTTCGGTCTCGATTTGTACTCCGATGTCCATGCGTTGCCCACGACCGCCATCGCGCCGTTTACCGTCGATGGGACAACCGCGGATTACCTCGTCATGACTTGGGCGAGGAGGATCGATGCCCCGGACATCGTGATGGCGCCGGAAATCTCCGATGCGCTCGGGGCGTGGACTCCGCTGCCCGAATCCGAACTGGTAGTGCTGTCGCGCCAGTCACCGGTGCCCGGCGTCGAAATCATTCAGGCGCGCCACGGCCAACCCGCCCTTCCGCAACGCTACCTCCGGTGGCGCGCGGCCGTCCGGTGAGGAGAATTTAAACTCAAGCTAAGGCCTGAGGCGCGCCCAGGCGGTTTAGCCTACACACCGGGATGGGAACCACGAAATACACGAAACACACGAAAAACCAAAGCGTTAGCCAACAATTGCCGTCCATCTGATGGATGACAAGGCCGCTTGTTCTAACTCAGTAATTTTTAGTGT